>JAJRSG010000152.1 GCA_024278915.1 Alphaproteobacteria bacterium | reverse complement strand
GAACAACACCGATAGAGGCACGGGCTTGGCGAGTGTTGCTATCAATATCATAACCGCAAATTTCTGCCTTACCGCTTGATTTGACCACGAGGCCAGCCAGAATGTTAATCAAGGTTGATTTCCCGGCTCCATTGGGGCCAAGCAAGCCAAATATGGAGCCCTTGGGAATCGTGAGGTCAATGCTTTTTAAAGCGGTTTTGGCAGGAGACTTCTTACTCTTCTTGTAGGTTTTGTGAAGGTCAGTAACTTTGATGGCGGGGGCATTTTGCGACGTCATGTTTTAATCCTAGTGATTGACCCTGAGAGATTGACCTCTGTGTCTGTGTGAAATAGATAAGAGGTAGTCATTTTAAGTCAACCCATTACGAGAACCGCAATGTCCGAACCTAAACAGCCAGAAGTAATATATGTAAGCGAACACCGTGTGGCCTGTGACGGCGGCGGCGGAGCGCTGGGCCACCCCAAAGTCTATATGGATATGGGGCAGGGCGATTCTGTACAATGTAAATATTGTGACCGGAAATTTGTGCTAAAGCACTAACCTTCTGCTGCAAATGTATATGTGCGCAAATAATTGCTCGTACGAACCGGTGCGCCGTTTTCTACTTTTGGGTGGAAGCGTGAACGACGAGCGGCGCGTTTGGCTGCACGGACAAAATCTCCACGATAACGTCTCGCTTCGACGGAAATGAGTCTTGTTGAGACCACATGACCGCGTTCGTCAATATTAAGACTAAGAATAACTTCGGCACTGATGCCGCGCCTTTTGGCGGCGCGTGGGTAATGTGGTTTTCGCGCCGTTCTTATCCGTAGGCTTTGACGCGGTTGAAAGAATGCTGTCTGCGTGTGCGGGCGCGGGTATGAAGTTGGCCTTTCTTGTCGGCCATATGGAGCACCAGTGAGGATGTCCGCCGCTCCACCTTGTGCGTAAATTGATTTTTCCTTCTCAAAGTTGAGGGTTTTTGCGCTTTGTGACTGAGCGTCGGGGGATAATTGTTTAGCTCTTATTAAAGTGCCCCAACTATCAATATATTGCTGACGGGCTTGGGCCGTTTCTGTACTATTGGCTCGGAGCGCATATTTATATTCGGAATAATGCGCCCACGCCGCTTGTTCGTGAGGCTTGAGGGCGGCGGCATGTAAGCGAGCTGCCTGTGTGTATTTGCTGACGGGTGCATGTTCAATAAAATCGTGCCAACGGGCAAGCCGCATACCTGTATGCGTCTCTGCAAGGATACTTTGGTAGATGGTATGTTGTTTTTGGTTTAATGTGAGAATACGGGCGGCGTTTTGTGCTTTAATGTGGGTGTAAGCAACAAATACCAAGACAGCAAAAGCGGAAACCACTAACCCAATTACGGCATAGGTAGAAAAGGTATTCGGGGGTGAGCTTGTCTCCTCTGTACTTTTTTGGTTGTTATTGACCACTTTGTTCCTCACGTATTTGTCTGTACAAAAACTAAGCTTTAAAATTAGGCAAAAATGCGGCAATTTTTATATAAGTCTTGAAAACCGTGACCTTCCCGCGCACACTTGTCAGATGTCTGATTCAAGTTATAAAAATGTAGATCAAAATTCACATGTCGTTCTCGTAGACGGCTCTGGGTATATTTTCCGTGCTTATTACGCCCTACCGGCTCTAACACGACGAACGGATGGTTTGGTTATCGGTGCCGTTGCTGGGTTTTCCAATATGTTGTTCAAGTTATTACGGGAACAAACTGATGAAAACCGTCCGACTCATTTTGCTGTAATTTTTGATGCCAAGGGGAAAACCTTTCGTAGTGAAATTTACCAAGAGTATAAAGCACACCGTCCACCTGCACCTGAAGACCTTGTGCCACAATTTCCTTTAGTACGCGAAGCGACTCGAGCTTTTGGGGCGTTGGCGATTGAGACGCCGGGATTTGAGGCCGATGATATTATTGCCAGCTATGCGCATCAAGCTGATGCGAAAGGTGCTCGTGTTACGATTGTTTCCAGTGATAAGGATTTGATGCAATTGGTAAATGATAAAATTTGCATGGTCGATACCATGAAAAATAAAACCTTTGGCCCTGCAGAGGTGGCGGAAAAGTTTGGGGTAGGGCCTGAGCGGGTTATTGATGTGCAAGCCCTTGCAGGCGATAGTGTCGATAATGTGCCAGGTGTGCCAGGTATTGGCATCAAGACAGCAGCTTTGCTTATTAATGAATATGGTGATCTGGATACATTGTTAGAGCGCGCTGGCGAGATTAAACAAAATGCTCGACGTGAAAAACTTATTGCTAATAAAGATCTGGCTTTGGTGTCTCGGGAATTGGTGACGCTCAAACGTGATATGGATTTGGACATCCCTCTTGAAGCCTTGGCTGTTCAAGACCCTGATCGAAATGAACTGTTTAAATTTTTAAATGAGATGACGTTTCGAACGCTTACGTCCCGTGTGATGGCGGCCATTGGTGAAGGGGAAACGAATAGCTTACGCAAGGAAGATATCGCCGTGGAAATCGCACCTGATCTCCCTGTGTTTGATAAAAGCAAATATGAATGTGTGCAAAGTTTGGAGCGACTTGAACATTGGGTGCAAAGGTGTACCGAAGAAGGTGTTTGCGCCGTTGATCTGGAGACTGATAGTCTCGATAGTGCCGCTGCTAACTTGGTAGGGGTATGTCTTGCGGTGGCTGATAACGAGGCTTGTTATATTCCTTTGGGGCATGTTGGCGAAGGTGATTTACTGGGCGGCGGTGCACCGGAGCAAATTACCTTGAAGGCGGCGCTGGATATTTTAAAGCCCATGCTTCACGATGCTAGTGTTTTGAAGGTCGGTCAGAATTTCAAATATGATTTAGGTGTGTTCCAAAGGTATGGTCTGTTCCCTGCTCCGTATGACGATACAATGTTGATTTCATACACGCTTGCTTGTGGCCTGCATCGACATGGAATGGACGAATTATCCGAGCGCCATTTTGGTCACAAACCAATTCCATTTAAAGAAGTTGCTGGCACAGGCAAGGCGCAAAAGACCTTTGACCAAATTGACTTGGATACGGCCACACCATATGCAGCCGAGGACGCAGATGTGACTTTACGCTTGTGGAAATTTCTCAAGCCAAAACTTGCGCCTGAGCAAGCCGCCACTGTCTACGAAACCTTGGAGAGGGGCATGGCAAAAGTACTGGCCGCAATGGAGAATGAGGGGATCAAGGTTGATCGCGGCGTATTGGCTCGTTTATCGGCGGATTTTGAACAAAAGAAATGTGCACTTGAGGCAGAAGCTCATGAGTTAGCTGACAAGCCGTTTAACTTGGCATCTCCTAAACAGCTTGGTGAAATTTTGTTTGATGACCTTGGCTTGCCTGGCGGTAAGAAAACCAAAACAGGCGCGTGGCAGACAGGTGCTGGGGTTCTAGAAGGCTTAGCAGGGGAGCACGCCTTGCCAAAATTGGTGTTGGATTGGCGGCATTATGCTAAATTAAAATCTACCTATACGGATACCTTGCCCTTACAAATCAACCCAAGGACAGGACGCGTACATACTAGTTTCGCCCTTGCTTCAACCACAACGGCACGTTTGTCATCTTCTGACCCGAATTTGCAAAATATTCCTATTCGCACAGCGGATGGTCGCAAGATTAGGGAAGCTTTTATTGCTGAACCTGGGCATGTGTTAGTTGCTGCTGATTACTCACAAGTCGAGCTGCGGGTATTGGCTCATGTGGCTGACCTTGCGGCTATGAAGCAAGCTTTCGCTGACGGGATAGATATTCATGCGATGACCGCAAGTGAAATGTTTGGTGTACCAATCGAGGGTATGGATCCATCGGTGCGTCGCCGTGCCAAGGCGATTAACTTCGGGATTATTTACGGTATCTCTGCCTTTGGCCTCGCCAATAATTTGGATATTAGCCGCTCTGAGGCAAAGGAGTATATTGATAGTTACTTCAAGAAATTTCCGGGCATCAAAGCCTATATGGAAGCGGCGAAAGATGAAGCTCGTGAACATGGTTATGTGAAAACCCTCTTGGGGAGAAAATGCCATATTCGCGGGATTAATGACAAAGGTCCAGCAAGGGGATTTGCTGAACGACAAGCGATCAACGCGCCTATTCAAGGCGGAGCTGCCGACATTATGCGCCGCGCGATGATGCGAATGCCAGACGCGATTAAAGCTGTAGAAGGTTCGCGAATGTTATTGCAAGTTCACGATGAATTGATCTTCGAAGTACCGGAAGTGCGGGCCGATGAATTGATTGCCGTTGTAAAACCTGTTATGGAAAAAGCTTGCGCTCCTGCGATACAACTTAGTGTGCCTCTTGTTGTAGATGCCAAGGCCGCCCACAATTGGAACGACGCGCATTAACAGGAGAATGATATGCAGATGACAAAAACACTATTACTTGGATGTACAATTTTTGCCTTCAGCATTGGTGGATGTAGTGGAGAAAAACACCATATTGATAATGCCGCCGTTGTAATAGCATCAATTGACAATCTAGATCGTCCGGCCAAAGATAAAAAAGACGATGTCCTTCGTAAATCTGCCGAAGTGTTGAAATTTAGCGGCATTGTACCTGGTATGACAATTGTTGAACTGGAAGCTGGTGGCGGATATTACACGGAAATTTTGTCGCGGATTGTTGGTGATAGTGGTAAGGTCATCATGCAAAACCCACCGGCTTTTGATGCCTTTGTGACAGCAGAAGCCATTCAGGCCCGTTTGGACCCGTTGCTTAATGTCCGTTTAAACAAAACTAATTTCGATGTATTGGATGTTCCCGATAATAGCGCAGATATGGTCACGTGGATATTAGGGCCGCACGAATTATGGCTGAAAGATAAAGAAGGTAACCTGACCTTGGGAGCGCCGGATAAAGTATATGCTGAAATTTTTCGGGTTTTAAAACCGGGTGGCACATTTATTGCGCTGGATCATAAGGCAGCGGCAGGGGCGCCTGTGACAACGGGTGGCACAACGCACCGCATCGACCCGGTACATGTAACCGCACTTGCTGAGGCTGCAGGGTTGAAACTTGTTGATACAAGCGACATATTGGCTAATGATGAAGACGATTATACAATCATGGTCTTTGACCCGAAAGTACGCCGAAAGACAGATCGTTTTTTACATAAATATATCAAGCCCAAATAGGAAAGTTTAATGACAAAATTAGTTCTGTGCCGTCACGGGCAAAGCGAATGGAATCTCCAAAACCGCTTTACCGGTTGGGTTGATGTAGACCTTACGGACAAAGGGGTTGCCGAAGCGAAGTTAGGTGGCGAGCTTTTGGCGAGTGCAGGCATCCGGTTTGACGAAGCATTTACCTCCTACCAAACTCGCGCTATTCGTACACTTTGGCTTTCTTTGCGCGCTCTGGATCAATGTTATCTTCCGGTCACCAAAGATTGGCATTTGAACGAACGTCATTACGGGGGATTATCCGGTCTTAACAAGCAAGAAACACGCGATAAATACGGGGACGAGCAAGTGCATATTTGGCGCCGCAGTTTTGATACGCCGCCTCCTATTATTGGACCTGAACATAAATATCATCCATCACACGATCCGCGTTATGCCGGCATTGATCCGAAGGATTTACCCGGCGGCGAAAGCCTGAAGATGACGCTCGCTCGGGTGATTCCTTATTTTGATGCCGAAATTTCCCCTAAAATAATGGCAGGAAAAACCTTGCTCATTTCTGCTCATGGCAACTCTCTGCGCGCGCTCGTCAAGCATCTGTTCCATGTATCAGATACGGAAATTCCCGGTTACGAAATTCCAACCGGAAATCCCCTCCTCATTGATTTGAAAGACGGCACATTAGATGTTACCGCTGCTCATTATCTGGATAAAACCCGCGCCAAGGATCTACCTAAGTTTTAGGTTTCCCCCACGCCAGTCGCCAAAATCTATAACTTAAAAGTATAGAGGCGCTGAGCAAGCTGAGGAGAAGGCCGTACCAGACACCTTTGGCACCAAGAGGTGTTTTAAAGGCTAGGAACGCAGCCATAGGAAACCCGATGAGCCAATAGCTGATTCCGCTTGCCACCATCGGCCAGCGCACGTCTTTCATACCGCGTAGTATCTGGTTACCGGCTACCTGTACGGCATCAAAGAACATGAAAGCACTGGCGATTGGCAAGAATGTCACGACCAAGGCAATGACTTGCTTATTTTGTGGGTCTTCTATGTTTAAATACAAAGAGGCAATGATACCGGGCATGACGGCAATCGGGATGGCAAAACACATAATGCCGATGACAGAAACAATTATGGTAAGCAGTCCAGCTCGTTTAATCGCCATTGGCTCTTGTGCGCCGATCGCAAGCCCAACCCGAATAGCTCCTGCCATCGACATGCCCCAAGGGAGCATAAAGGCAAACGCCGCTACGTTGAGAGCGATCTGGTAAGCGGCCACTTCGATAATGCCTATTCGTCCCATCAACAATACGCAAGCATTAAATAACATGCCTTCAAAGACGGTGGTCAGGCTAATGGGCCCGCCGAGTTTGACAACTTCCTTTAACCTTTCCCATTGGGGACGTAGAAAGTTTTTAAAGACTTGAAATTTGGCGGCAGTCTGGTCTGCATAAATATAGACAATGAAGAAAACAAATCCGATGAAGTACGATAAGGATGAAGCCAAACCGGCACCGACAAGGCCCAGCTTTGGAAACCCGTAAAGTCCAAAGATGAGAAGTGCGTTTAAACCTGCATTAATTACCACGGTCATGATGACCAATATCAAAGGAATTTTTGTTTTCTCGATGGCGGCTAGAAAGTTTCTCAAGACCAT
>JAJRSG010000151.1 GCA_024278915.1 Alphaproteobacteria bacterium | reverse complement strand
TGTGGTTTCCTCGTTTTGTGGTTGGTGTGCACCACCATCAAAACGGTAACCATCGCCCTTATCAATGGGCGTGCCGCTCCCAATTCAGTTCGCTGAAATGGGAGCGGTGTCAGATGAAGTCTGAACTAATACAACTGAATACACCTTAACTTAGCCGCAAACCTGTCCAGAAAAGCAGGACCACTTTACCCCTACCGGTCAAAGCTGTGTTGCTTTTTTTAGGATGCAGTAGGCATCCCAGCTTCCTGTTCCTTAATCATCCCAATAATCTGTGCCTCTGTAAAACGGCTCTTTCGCATTTGTTTACTCCTTCAAAAGGTTGAGCAAACTCTACATCAAAGTGAGGGAAGTTTCGGGGGGCAGGTCAATTGGCATAATACAACAAATCGAAGCTTACGTTAGAGACCGGTTTTCGGAAGTAGCAAAGTTTGGCAGTTGATCAGTCGCTTTTGAGTGAAATTTTTCAAAAATTTTTGAATTATTATTGTTAAAAATCCGGCACTTATTCGCCGATCAAGCGTGGAATTTAAGATTTTTGAAATCTCCTGCAAGCAAGCATAGGCATGGACCGTCGTTCGGGCGGTTCACCACTCAAAGTGGTTTTGCTAGCGTTAAGGAGTGTCCAAATGTTTTTTCCAATTATTTTCCGCATTACTGTTGCCATGTATGTAATAGTGTCTGTCGTTTCCCCTGTAACTGCAGAACAATCTATGACTGTCTATTTAACCGGATACAGTTATTGGGACAATACGCCTCGGGGTTCTGCACAAATTGCGCGCCCTGTCATACACCGATCCGCCGGGGGGGTCGGTACGTATTCAGATCCGGTGACGCTTGCTGTTGGTCATCAAAAACGTGGATCGAGGAATACTATGGATTTTCCAAAAGGAACACGTTTCTATTTTCCCAACATTCGAAAATATGCGATTGTTGAAGATTTGTGCGGCGACGGGAACAGCCCCCAGAATGGTCCATGCCACTCCGGTTACAACGGCTATGTCTGGTTGGATATCTATGTTGGTGGGCGTAAAACAGGGGAACGTGTCGCGAATAATTGCATGCATCGGCTAACTGGCATTCAATCGGTGTTAATCAATCCCTCTCCAAGTTATCGTGTAAGTTCGGGTGAACTGTCGGAAACCGGATGTCCTCAATTCTAGCAAAGCAAAAACGATTACTCTTTGCTAGCTTCCTTATCGCGCAGTAAATGCGCGATAGACTGGAGAATGATGCTGTTCGTATTCAAATCCGTGTAAAAACGGGATGCTTTACCAGTTGAAACATACGTTGATGAAGCGAAGCCGTATTTGCCTCGCGCTTTATCACGTACAAAATTAACCAGAATATCCGAATATTGATGCGGACGACACGCAGCCCAAAGAAAGGCCGCTTTGCTACTGACGACCCAGACTTCCTTTAGCAGCGCTGTCTTTTTACCAGCTGAAAGTCCGCCAACCACATCAATTGACCATTTTCGCCCTAGCGCATCGAGTTGAATACCTTGATAGGTAAACCAGGGGCTTCGGTCGATTGGGCTTTCAGACATACAGGTCAAAGTGCCACTCTGCCTGTATTCTTCCAACTGGGCATCAAACAAAACATTTGCCAAAATGTCACTTTGCTGTGACATGCCGAGTTCCAGGGCCTCAAGCAGTAAAGGTTCAGCACCCAGAATACCCAGCCTAGAAGCTTGCTCTACAACGGCGACCTTTTGATCTGTCGGCGACAGGTCTTTTGCAAGGTCCAGTGGCGACTTAACGTCCAGCCCCCATCTGCCAAAAGCGATAGATAGATAATGGGAACATTGAGAGTTATTGGTTGCGGTCAGTGCGCCATCGGTAACCGAATGAACGGCACCATCAATAATGATTTTGTCCAAGTCCCAAGATTCTACAATTTTCTCAATCGTTTCGTCCTTACCGGTAAAGCGCCGCAAGTTGTCTAGTGCCGCCAATAGGCGACCACAATCACATCCATCAAAATTTTTATTTCCCCATTTGTGTCGGTCGGAGCGTATCCATCCCTGCGGCAACAACCTGCCTTGTGATTCACGACCTCGCAGATTTGGAATAATTTTAGCTGCCCGGCGCTTCAGGTCTTTCTTTGTTATGAAACCAAGTTCAGCGGCGGCGACTAAGGCGTTGATATTGCTACCCACATCCCACATGGTAACAGAAAGATGCTGAATCACCTCTGCTCTCGAGAAATTCACAGTTGCCGGGCAGAGTCCAGTTTTGGGGTGGGTGAATTTTTTGAAATACTGCCAAGCGATATTGGCATCTTTCATAAAAGCTTCGCGTATGACATTGGACGGGCTGTCGTGCGATGCTTTATTACTGGTGGTGGGGAACTGGGTTTTGCGCACCCGTGAAACTTGCGCGCCCCGTGGCACTGTGTGATTTACAAGATTCGGAATGTCCACGAATTTTGTTATGCCGTCATTTTTCAAAGTTTTCAGCATTTTCAGCATTTGAGTGTGTTCAAGCCGCGTGCTTGTCTGTTTTGTAGAAATCAGCAAAACGTGGTCATTCTGTCGAAATAATCCAGAGTCGACACGTTCCACCTTGCCGGCTTGGTGTTTGGCAAACTTAACCGGAAAAGCCAGCTGGCCACAGTCATTCACACCAGCAGATGATTGGTTAAGGGCAAGCATTATTCCCGCATTTCCAGTAGGGGCTGACACTTCCAGTGAAGTATTCTTCTCTGCTTGGGCGCAGTTTGGGGGCAATGAAACGGAAATTACAGGTTGCTCGACCGCCGTTTTTTTCGGCATGTCCTCTGTTGTGACCCATAGTCCGGGTAATGTACCCTGCGTGCCGAAAGTATCCAAATCCTGTTCTGTAAATGGAATATTAAGCGCTTTCAGGTCGTTTTTGATTTTCTGGATTTCCGGTTGGGACGAACCAGTATCCTTGCTATAAACGCCGAGAACAACGGCAATCATTCTTTCAAAATTGTAGTCATCCTGTAATTGCAGCTCTCGCAACAGAATATTGCTGGCTTGCCCAGACATCTCCGCATTCAAAATGGATTGGCAATACTGGCCTAATTTGGTGGAAAGCTCTGCCAGTGATAACTCCGCGATTTTTGACGCTGAAATTATCTTTGTGATAACCTCTTGCTGGTTTCCCTGAGTGATCCAGGACTCCGGTTGCTTGGTTAAATCAACTTGCTGCCCACCGATAAGGCGCAATACCCCGTTGTCCCAGTCTTGGCTGACTGAATTCTTGCTGCTCTCCGAAAGCATAATAACATTTCTAATACCTGCGCTTCGCACCCCCCCCGGAGAGGTTGGATTTTCGATATCTCGACATGCAATTGATCGCAGCTCTATTTCAGAAGTTTGGCCAGGATTTTCAGAACTACCACCTCTGGAAAGCGCTTGCCGCACACTGTAGCAACTGCGGGCTTGAAAATAATCACTTTGCCTTGCTAATTCTGGTGCGAAACCGACAATTTCGACAAGGTTACTTTGCGCGCGGGCACTGTTACGCAAAATATCTGCTACCTTGCAGCTTGTTGTATCCGGCAAATTCGATGTTTTGTGACTATCAAAGACACAGGATACCGGTAGGGCGAATTCGCTAAATATATCGAGGGCCATTTGTAAATGAGCTGCAGGTGTACAGTCCGTAATATCTGATATCACAGAGATAGCAGGTTTAGTCGAACCAAGCGCATTTGCACGCGACCATGAATGTAAGCCAACTCCCGCCGATATCGTAGACAGCTGCAAGAACGCCCGTCTATCCATTTGATTTCCTCATTTTCTTTGGCGAAGCCATGCCAGTCCGTTTACCTTTACCCCAGTTAGAAAGCGTCCCAGTGACGGCGCGGTTAATCGCGCGGAAAATCGAGAGATACAGTAGTTGCCGATAAAAGAACCTTTGTAAGGGAAACAGCCACAATAGTCCAAATCCTTCGTCCTTGTCTTTCTTCAAGGCCACAAATGCCAAAAGAAAATCTACAAGTGGCAATACCATATAAGCCGCAATCAAACCAAAGGGTAGCATTTCTGGTGCTGTCCCAACAACGCCAGTCCATGAACCCGATAGTAAGTTGTAGATCAACACCACCACCAGTAAATCGGCAACTGGAGCCAAAATGGGCAACAGATATCCAAAAATCAACATATCAAGGATTGTGAGCCGACACATACTGTTCGTTTCCAAAAGAGCCCTTTTATGACACCAAGCAGTTTGAAACATTCCGAGAGACCATCGTAACCGCTGTGTCATCAAAGCACGAATGGTTGTTGGCGCTTCGGTGAAAGCACGCGCACGTTCATCGTAAACGACTCGAAAACCTTTGCGAAGCACCGAGATAGTCATATCTGCATCTTCTGTTAGTGTTCTATTCTGAAACAAGCCCGCTTTGTTTAGAGCCGAAACTCGCCACGCGCCTATTGCACCAGACACAACCATGATGCCGTTCACGCGATCAAAGGCGAGCCGATCAAATCCCTGGGCTGTGATATATTCCAAAGCCTGTAAACGAGTTAGAATGTTAACTCTGTTGCCAACAATGATCTTGCCTGAAACCGCACCGATTCCCGGGTTAACAAAATGCTCCACCATTAGTGAGATCGCATTAGAGTCGATACGAGTATCAGCATCAATATTTACTACAATTTCGCCATCAGAAATTGCAATAGCATGGTTTAACGCGGCCCATTTTCCCCGATTAGCCTGAGTAACAACTTTGACCAGAAAATTGTTTTGATAGACTTTCAGTTTCTCTAACGTATCATCGGTAGAACCATCATCCACCACGATAATACTAAAATTTGGGTAGGTGCTCCTTAACACTGTATCTACGCAATCATTGATCACACAGCTTTCATTGTAGGCTGGAATCAATACGGTCACCAGAGGCATATGGGATTTATCCAATGACCGGTGACGTTTACGTTTTAAATAGAATGCAAGGATCATAGAAGCCCGAAACAGGCCAATTACGAGCACAACTATCAATGCAGTTTTTGCTAATGTCCAAATAATCGAAATAAACCCAAAAGAATAACGGGCGAATATAGGCTTGGCGCCTGTCGCGGCTGGCATAATATCACTAGCCGTGACGCCGAGTGCCTTAGATGATGCGATGAAGCGATAGCCCTTTGAAGTTAAGGCGTCGATAATTTTGGGTACTGCCGCTACGGTACTTTCGCGATTTTCGCCTCCGTCATGTAATAAAATTACCTGGCCGTTTCCCTGTTGCACTTCCTGTACAACATAATTGACGATTTTCTCAGTCGACCATCCCTCCCAATCCTTTGGCACGACATCCATACCACCAATGACTTGCCCCATATTCTGGGCCTCAATAAGGGAATAGACACGTGGCGCAGAAATGGGGCCGCCGCTACGCAAAAACGGTTCGCGATACAACAAAGTATTTTGATTCAACGTACTGGCAAGCAGCGCTTGAGTTGAGGAAAATTCAGCATGACGCCTTGTCGGCGACACTTGGTCCATACGCGGGTGAGAAAAACTATGTGAGCCGAGCTCATGACCTTCCTGCGACATCCGCTTGATGAGATCAGGATGTTGTAACACATTGTTGCCCAGCACATAAAAAGTCGCGGGCGTGCCCGTCTTTTTCAACGTGTCCAAAATCTGGGGTGTGAAATCCGGGTTTGGCCCATCGTCAAAAGTAAGGATCAACTCATTGGCTGCGGGTTTGCCATAGCGCAATACTCTTGCTGGCGTTGGTAGCACATCATAGCGCATGCTGGTGATCTGGCGGTTATCAAGAGAAAGTTCAATCGTTCGGGTGCCAAGAGTGCCGACGGCAAGCACATCCAGAAAGGGTCCTTCGCCGCTATAATGCACATAATTGTCCAAGTTTACCTGTGCCAACCTCTCCTTAAGGAGATTTGTGCTGCTTGGCTTCGAAGATAAAACCGACCATATGCTAGGGTCCTCCATTCCTAAAGACCAAACTCCAATATTGCTAACGCCCAAAGTCTCAAGTATTGCCACCTGGTTTTGGGCTGAAGCAGCATCTAGCATCCAGACTTTATGCAATTTCCCGTCAAGGTCAAGAAACCGAGCATACGTGTTTCCAACTTCCGGGAGATGAACCAACTTTCCATTGTATAGGGCAATTTTCGCCATAGTCTCGGCATATGACATCTGCTGCGGTATTGGTTGGCCCGATGTCCAGTCAATAGAAAAACCGCCTAAAGCGATGACCAATTTTTGCGCATCAATCTTTTGCAATGTTTGTTTGACAACAGCCTTAAACCAATCATTATCCGCCAGATATTGTGGGGTCGAGCCAAGCCAGGGGGTGCGAAATGCATGCAAAATAACCCAATCAAAACCCTGGGAGACTGAAAATTCTTTCCAAAAATCCTGCTCGACGGTCCCGATTAAGCATGATTGCAATCCCGCTTTGGAAAAAGTGCTAGAAGCTGTGCTAAGAAAGCCCAAAAAGGCCTGCGCCTGTTCTGACGGTAACGAAGAGATATCAAGGCAAATACCAGTTGATTTGGCGGATTTTGCGCCGGAAATAAGGCGTTTTAAAACTCGGTCTGTACTTTTTGGTCTGGCCAACAGTTGAATAAAGTTTTCCCAGTCATCTTCGAAATCAAATTGGGCCGACGCAAATACTTCGACTGTATTCTTTGCCCTAGCAATGCTGTTTTCGATTTCGTTCTGTAAATCTTTTGTCGCAATTTGGACCTCGAATTGCGCGTCGGTCCTGTTGATATGTAACCATTCTGCAATCACCACATCTGTTACGCCACAATCATTATCAAGCGACAGATGCGACGACGAAATTTTATCTGATACGTGTGAAAAAACCCGCCGGTCTGTATCCTTTCCACATTTAGATTGAGAAGCAGCGGCTAACTGTTCCCAATTAAACCGAGAAGTGTCAATTATTCCGTGTGGTGTTTTCGAAACTGCGAGATGCAGTTTGTTTTCGTCAGACATTAAGCTTGAAGTGCCCACAGAGGTAAAAAATGCAGCGATCCAAACAAGGAAAATTATGGTGGCTGTGAAAAGCCAGCGCCTGACACGACGCCTACGTCCGCCACAATCCGAAAAAACTTTCGGACTGCTTTCGTTCGATATTGTGAACGATCTGGTATGGATGCTTGGCTCCAATGAACTTTCTTCTTTTCATAATTCTATTACTGCCTGAGCTTGTTCACATGATTCCGCTCTTTAAGGGGAAAATTTACGGCAAAATCTAGGCAAATTGGCGTTTTCACCTTCACGTCCGAGTTTTTCATTTCATCTGGCCTCAGTTCCAAAAGCTCCTCCAAATTATTTTGAAGTCCACCCGATCAAAAGGAGGAAAAATAGAGCGACGTTTCACCGGCGAATAAATCATAGCAATGCAGAAGGAACTGGAGACAGATGAACGCTATCAAGGCAACGTTCTCGCGTGTAAAATCGTCCACTACAGTCAGAATGCGAAACCGCCTGCCATCCGTGAATGCGTCGGATACAAAATCAAGGCTCCAACGCTGGTTTGCAGCGTCTGGCACGCCCATTGGCCTGCGTGTGCCCAAGGCTCGTTTCCGACCGCCCCTGCATCGAACCTGCAACTTTTCCTCAGCATATATGCGCCGCAACTTTTTATGGTTCATGAATATTCCCTGCCTCTGCAACATGACTTGGATACGACGATAGCCGAACCGACGCCGTTCGCGAGCCACAGCCTTGATGGCTTCGCGTAACTCGGCATCATCCGGTCGTTTAGATTGATACCGAACCGTTGATCGGTCCACCTGCAACACATCACACGCCCGACGCTGGCTGACGCCGTGCGCACTACATAGATGCGCCACGGCTTCTCGCTTTGCGTCAGGCGTCACCACTTTCTTGAGTTCACTAAAGTGGTCCTTTAAAGTGGTCCTGCTTTTCTGGACAGGTTTGCGGCTAAGTTAAGGTGTATTCAGTTTGGTTGTCATGCCGCTTTCTTCAGTTCTTTACCTTCAAAGTATGCCTCGTCCGGCGTTCGTTTATCAAG
>JAJRSG010000150.1 GCA_024278915.1 Alphaproteobacteria bacterium | reverse complement strand
TAAAAAATGGCGGGGTGGATCGCAAATTGAATTGCGAGGTGTTTTGTTAAGCCTTGATGGGCAGAAAAAGATCGATGCCAGCAAAATAGTTAAGCTTGATGAAACTGAAGGTTTAGGGCATGACTGTGCTCAAGATATTATCCTTGCAGGTGGTAAAAAAATGTTGGATGACATTGGCCTGCAACTTATTAAGGAACGAGCACGCCGCAAGTCAGTGCCAACAAAAAAAGTAGTCAAAACCAGGGCAAAAAGTGGGGCGAAAAAAGAGAGCAAGCTCTCATTGGCCATGCCGTCAGTAGATCAGGCCAAGTCTTTAGCTAAATCCAGAGACTTCATTTCTCTGGTTTCTACCCAAAAATTGGCTGATGAGCATATCAACCGACTTCGTGATCGCTATCACATTGAAAATTTGGACTTCGTTCAAACCGTGTATGCAGAAATTCCGCCAGAAGCGGTACGAACAGACAGTATGATTATCACAAGTCCAGCCAGTGTAAAATCTCTGCTAGCCAGCTTCCCACGGTTAAATTTACGGTTCAAAAACATTTACTGTGTTGGTGAAGCCACCACTAGGTTGGTAGAAGAACGACTTGGTCGAGTTTTGTTCACGGCGCCGACAACGCGTGAATTAGCAATTTATCTTTGTCAGAATATGAGTGGTCGGGCGATTACTTATTTTTGCAGCACCACACGCCGGGATGATTTACCGGTTATGTTGGCAAAACACCATATTAAGGTGACAGAAGTGTTGGCATATGAGACGCGGCCCATAACGCATAAAATTAGTGAAGAGATAGATGGTGTCTTGTTTTTTAATCCGGCAGCGGTTCGTAGCTATGTTCAGAGTAATTCTGCAAAAGCTTTGGCCTTTTGCATGGGAGAAATGACAGCCATTGAAGCGCGGCATTATTTTAAAGATATTAAAACCTCACGACATATGGGACCTGAGTATATGTTGCAGCTAGTCAATCAGCATTTTGCTTAAGCTCTTCTGGTTTGTAGTTCTGTAATGATATCTGTCAGGCTTAAACCTTTTGCGGTCAGTAAAACAATCAAGTGATATAGCAAGTCGGCACTTTCACTAATAAGGTCATTATCGGTTTGGGCGAGGGCGGCGATTACTGTTTCAACCCCTTCTTCCCCCACCTTTTGTGCTGTGCGCGTTAATGGGCCTTGTAGGAGGGACGCCGTGTAAGATGTGTTCGCATCTGCGGTTTTACGTGCTTCTATCAAACCACTTAATTCTGCAAGCCATCCATATCCTTGTGGTCCTTGTTCACCAAAACACGAGACCGTGCCTTTGTGACAGGTCGGCCCATTTGGGATGGCGCTCACCAATAAAGTGTCGTGATCGCAGTCAAGTTTGATGTCGATAAGTTCCAAGGTTTTGCCGGAGGTTTCTCCTTTGCGCCAAAGAGTTTCACGAGAACGACTATAGAAGGTCACAAGGCCGCTTTCTTGTGTTGCGGCAAGGGCTTGTGCATTCATATATCCAAGCATGAGTACTTGCCCTGTATTGGCATTCTGGATGATGGCCGGTACAAGGCCGTTCCCTTTTTCAAAATCTACTTTCATATGCGTATCTCTATGCCTGTGTTGCTTAAGGCTGTTTTCAAGGTTGGGATGGGAAGGATGTTTTTGTGAAATACACTTGCGGCAAGAGCGCCGTCTACATTGGATATATTAAACACATCTTCGAAATGAGAAATTTCTCCGGCACCTCCCGATGCAATTAGTGGTACAGAACAAATTTTGCGGGCGAGGGATAATTGGTCAAGGTCATACCCCGTCCGGACCCCGTCATTATTCATGCAATTGAGAACAATTTCACCTGCACCGCGTTCAATAGCTTCGCTGATCCAGTCGAGAGTTTCTCGACCTGTTTCTCGTGTTTTTCCGGCGTCACCAGTATGGGATTTTACTCGGTAAGCCTTACCATCAAAAAAACTATCAATGCCGACCACAATACATTGTCGACCAAAGGCATCTCTGAGTTCGTTAATGAGGTCGGGGCGAAGAAGGGCAGGGGAGTTAATAGAAATTTTATCTGCGCCTTGTTCAAGTCGAACACGTGCAGCTTCCACAGATTTTATCCCGCCTGCAACGCAAAAAGGGATGTCGATAAGAGCTGAAACCTGAGTTACCCATTCACGATCAACAATGCGTTCGTCGGTACTGGCGGTAATGTCGTAAAATACTAGTTCATCTGCGCCTTGTTCTGCATAGCGTTTGGCTAGTTCTAGAATATCACCGACAATTTCATGGTCTCGAAATTGCACGCCTTTCACCACAACGCCGTTCCTGACGTCAAGGCAGGGGATGATTCTGCGCGCTAACATGTGATAGCCTGCGCAAGTGTAAATTTGTTTTCATATAGGGCTTTGCCAATAATAATGCCTGACGGGTTTATAAGTTTGAGGGCTTTGACATCTTCTAATGTCCCAACACCACCCGATGTGATCAGATCAATGGCAGGGTAGCGGGATTGTACATCAATATAAAGGGAGAGGTTTGTCCCTTGTAAGGCCCCGTCTTTGGCAATGTCTGTGACAAGGAAATTTGTAACACCACTGTCCTGATAATCGTTAATGACTTGCCAGAGGGTTTTTGCTGATGCGTCTTGCCATCCACGTAAAGCGGGGCGGGGGATTCCTTTTTTGTCAATTTGCACATCAAGTGCCAAGGTGAATTTGTCCGGCCCAATTTGCTCTACCCACTCCTTAATGAGGTTGGGGTTGCTGACGGCAAGAGAACCAATAACAACTCGTGAGATTCCGCCGTTTAGAAGTTTTTCGACTTGTGAAAGGTTGCGGATCCCCCCCCCCGTCTGGACTTTGATGCCTGATGTTTCGGCAATGTTGATGATTAAATTGGCTTGTTGTTGTGTTTCGGATTTTGCGCCGTCCAAGTCAACAATATGCACCCACTCAGCTCCTGCTGTCGCAAAGCTTTTGGCCATGGCGCTTGGGGAAATTGGGTAGTCCGTACGTTGGTTGAAGTCGCCTTGAAATAAGCGAACACACTTGCCGTCCATGAGATCAATTGCTGGATAAATCATGCACCCATCCTCGCGAAATTTTCTAATATTTTTGCTCCGGTTTTGCCCGAACGTTCAGGATGAAATTGACATCCGTAAATATTATTTTTGCCGACAACAGCACTAAATTGTTGGCCGTGGGTCGAGGCGGCAAGAGTATCAGGGCTTGTATGTGCGGCATATGAATGCACAAAATATACATAATCGTCATTGGAAATGCCCTCCAATAATTGGCAAGGTTGGATATCTTCCAAAACATTCCAACCCATATGCGGGCTGGGATAGCTACCAGTATTCAGCCTTGTAACATCACCCGACAATAAGCCGAGTCCTTGTACATTTCCTTCTGCAGAACGTTCAAATAATAATTGCATGCCGAGGCAAATGCCCAAGATCGGTACGGCCAGGGTTTGTAAGACGGTAACCAAGTCACGCTCTTGTAAACTGCGCATAGCATAAGCGGCTGAACCGACACCTGGTAAAATGACACGGCCCGCCTTTTGGATGATGTCCTTGTTCTTGGTAATGGTGTTCGGAATGCCCAGGCGGTCATAAGCAAAGCTTACAGAAGCTAGGTTAGCACAGCCCGTGTCAACAATCACCACCGCCATTACAACACCCCTTTGGTTGAAGGTATCGTGTTGCCTTCGCGTTTAAATGCAGGCTTTAAAGCTCGCCCCAAACCCTTGAAACAAGCTTCAATCATATGGTGCGTGTTTTTACCTTCTACATT
>JAJRSG010000149.1 GCA_024278915.1 Alphaproteobacteria bacterium | reverse complement strand
GTGTGCCCGTAGGGGCATGCCGGGCACGGCGTCTTGTATCATGCCGACCAAGTCTGTGACTTGATTGGGTACGGCGACCCCGATGGAATCGGCCAGACAAATTTCACACGGTTCCGCTTCAGCGGCAATTTTAGCGATTTCGACAATACGTTCCGGTGGCACTTCTCCCTCAAAAGGGCACCCAAATGCTACACTTATGGAGATTTGTGCTCGCATAGCGGCGATTTTGGCTTCCTTTGCCATTTGTTTCCATTGTTTGAGAGTTTCGGCGACGCTGGCACCTTGATTTCTTTGATTGAATGTTTCGGTAGCGACGACAACGCAACCAATTTCGTCCATGTGCAAGTCGCGCGCTCGCTCGAACCCGCGCATGTTTAATACCATGCCAGTATAGATAATGTCGTCGTGTTCGGGGAGAGATTGTACCAGTTCTTTGGCGTCTGCCATTTGCGGGACGCGTTTGGGATTTACAAAGCTTGTGACTTCAATTCGCTTTAGTCCAGCGTCAATAGCGCGGTTAATGAGGGCAAGTTTATCCTCTGTAGAAACGGGAACTTTTTCGCTTTGTAGCCCATCTCGCGGAGATACTTCCAGAAGGCCAATTTTTTTGGTCATAGATTTACAAACTCAATAAAAAGTGTGGACTTGTTGTAAAAGCTAGTGGCATAAATGGCAAGTTATTATATCATTATATCATTTAACGAGAGTTCAGAATGAGTGCAAAAAATACAGAAGAGGCTACAGGGCCACTTAAAGATATCCGCGTTTTGGAAATGGGTCAGCTTTTAGCAGGCCCGTTTTGTGGACAGATGATGGGTGATTTTGGTGCCGAAGTAATCAAAATTGAGCAGCCTGAAATTGGAGATCCGATGCGAGGGTGGGGGCGAGAAAAACCACATGGCCTATCTTTATGGTGGCCGGTCATCGCTCGAAACAAAAAATCGGTTACTTTGAATTTGCGAGAGAAAGAAGGGGCCGACATTGTTAAGCAGCTTGTGGCTAAGTCTGATATATTGATTGAAAATTTCCGACCAGGCACCATGGAAAAATGGGGACTCGGTTATGATGTACTTAAAGAAATTAACCCAGGTTTGATTATGGTACGGGTTTCCGGCTTTGGACAGGACGGGCCTTATTCTAAGCGCCCTGGTTACGGGGCAATTGGGGAAGCTATGGGCGGTATGCGTTATGTCGTTGGAGATCCGTCAAGCCCGCCGTCTCGTATGGGCATTTCGATTGGTGACCAACTAGCTGCGACCTTTGCTTGTATGGGGGCACTTGCGGCTTTGCACCATAAAGATCAGACGGGTGAGGGGCAAATTATTGATTCGGCAATTTATGAAGCCGTATTAGCTATGATGGAAAGCTTGATTACAGAATATGTTGAAGCTGATTATATTCGCGAGCGTTCGGGCGCTATTTTGCCTAATGTCGCACCGTCAAATATTTATCCGACAAAAGACGGGCAAATGGTTTTAATTGCAGCCAATCAGGACACAGTGTTTAAACGCTTGGCGGCAGCCATGGGCCAGTCGGAATTATTTGATGATGAGCGTTATCATACCCACGGAGCTCGCGGGGAAAACCAAACCGAGCTTGATGAATTGGTTGGTTTATGGACATCAAGCCTTACGGCTGAGGACCTTATGGTTGAGCTTGATAAATTTGGTATTCCACAAGGTAAAATTTACCGAGCACCAGACATGCTTGAAGATCCACACTTTAAAGCCAGAGAGGCGATTATCAAAGTCGTGCACCCACAATTTAAAAATTTGAAAATGCAAAATGTAGCGCCAAAATTTTCTAAAACACCTGGGCAGGTGCGGTGGACGGGTCCGACATTAGGGCAACATAATACGGAAATTTATGAAGGTTTGTTGGGGATTGCCAAAAATACATTAGAAGACATGAAGGCGAAGGGTTTGCTCTAGGCGATGTAGCCGCCAAGTTTTTCGAGCCCCTGTCTATCTGTGATGGTTACCGTCCACTTTTGGGAGAGTTTAATCAAGTCGCGTTTTTTCAATTGTGAAAAACCACGACTGACAGTTTCGACTACAAGGCCGAGGTAATCCGCAATATCGATACGGGTCATCGGCATGACAAAACCGCCGCTTACGTCTTCAACGGCTCCTTGCTTGGCTTCGATGAAGAGTAAAAACCACGCCAGTTTTTCAACGGTGGTTTTGCGCCCTAGTACAAAAAGTTGGTCCATGGTTGCTTCGACAACGCGAGAGGCGATCTCGTGTACGCGCTCTTCCAATTTTGGAAATTGCCGATAAAGTCCTTCCAGTTCTTTGACGTTCCATTGACAGGCAGTTGCCCCAGAAAGGGCGCGGCAACTGACGGTGTAAGAGGTGCCGGAGACAATGCCGATAAAATTACCTGCATATAAAAAGGCCATGATTTGCTTGGCGCCATTGCTGGCAAGTCGTTCAAGCGCCAGAGCGCCTGAGGAAATGTTATATACATGGGTGGTGGGATCTTCTTCGTGAATGAGGTAGCTACCTGTTTCCACTTTTAGCTTGTGCGCCTTGTCATATAGGGCGTGAATTTCATGGTCTTGGAAGACAGAACAAAGCGGAGAATTTCGCGCCAAACATTTTGTACAAGCAATGCTCATTTATATCCTAAAAACGTTTATTTATCTTGTCATATATGATATAAAAGATATATCAATATACTTTATATTTAACTTCAGGCAAAGTTTTACATGACGGTACCAAAACCAAATTCAAGAGTTCTGCATAACTCAATTGACGAAAAATTACCAACGCCATTATATCATCAGATTTATGTCTTGATCCGAGATAAAATCCTTTCGGGTGCTTATGAGAATGGGGCAACAATTCCTACAGAAAAAAAGTTGGAGCAAACCTTTAACGTATCACGAATCACTGTAAAGCGGGCGTTGGATGAACTTGCAAAAGAGGGTATGGTTACCCGTCAGCGCGGACGAGGCACAATGGTTACTTTTAATGCGCCTGTGTCTTCTTCATTCGGGAATATGGATGGCTTGCTTGAAGATATGCTTACGATTGTTAAGGAAACTAAGGTTCGTATTTTGGAGTTCGATTATGTTGAGGCGCCGCCGCAAGTAATGGATGCTTTGAAGCTGTCACCTGATGCAAGGGTGCAACATGCTGTGCGAACTCGTTATAAGGATGACGCGCCGTTTTCCTATGTCATTACATATGTACCAGAAGATATCGGGAAGTGCTTTGAGCGGGATGAATTGAAATCCCAACCAATTTTGGCGCTAATAGAAAAGACAGGGGTTTCCATTGCACGGGCACGGCAAACAGTGACAGCAACTTTGGCTGACGGTACAACGGGTCCGGCGCTTAATATTGGAATCGGTTCGCCATTACTCAAAGTATCGCGGATCGTGTATGACGAAAGCAATCGTCCGGTAGAATATATTATTATCTATTATTGGCCGGGTCTTTATCGGCTCAATCTGGATCTGTCTCGTATGAAGGGGGAAGGTTCAAATTTTTGGACCATGAATATGAAATGAGTAAGTTCATCGAAATTAGTGAGGTTGGCCCACGGGACGGATTGCAAAGTATAAAAGCCATTATGTCGCTAGAAGATAAAAAAGCATGGGTAAGTGCTGAGGCTGCATGTGGAGTGCCTGAAATTGAAGTGGGATCTTTTGTGCCGGCTAAAATACTCCCTCAGCTCGCGGATACAGCGGAATTGGTTGCTCATGCTTTGACCATTGAGGGCTTGGCTGTGGCTGTTTTGGTGCCAAACCTGAGGGGGGCGCAGGACGCGGTGCGGTCTGGCGCGCATAAAATCACAATTCCATTGTCGGCCAGCGAAACCCACTCGCTGGCGAATGTGAACCGCACTCATGAACAAATGCTGGGCGAAGTTAAAAAGATAGCAAATTTGATAAGGGCCTTACCTTCTGCTGCTCGGCCAAAATTTGAAGGCGGGATATCAACGGCCTTCGGCTGTACATTAGAAGGAAATGTGCCACAGGAAAGAATTCTCCATTTGGCGAATGCTTTGATGGAAGCGGGCTGTGACGAGGTCGGATTATCTGACACCACTGGATATGCAACTCCGAACCAAGTGCGAGATTTGGTCAGAGCGGTTAAAGCCGAGGTGGGTGATGAAAATTTAACGGGGCTACATTTGCATAATACGAGGGGTTTGGGGTTGGCTAATGTTGTGGTGGCGCTTGATAATGGGATTACAACGATTGATGCGTCTTTGGGTGGGATTGGAGGATGCCCATTCGCGCCGGGGGCGAGTGGTAATATTGTGACCGAGGATTTGGTTTTTATGCTGGATGCGATGGGGTTTGACACGGGTATTGATATTGAAAAATTGATGGATGTCAGGAAAATCGTCGAACGGGCTTTGCCGGGGGAGCCTTTATACGGATTTACGCCAGATGCAGGCCTTCCGTTGGGATATAAGCGTTAGAAAGTGATAAAAGTCAATGTGTGAAGGCAAGGTTCTGCTAGGTTGGGGGAGAACAAGAGGGGATTAATTATGGCAACTGTAGATATTTTGCGCTGGCTTCATATTTTGGCAATGGTGTATTGGCTGGGGGGTGAATGGGGCGTGTTCCAGACAGCTTATAAAGTGACCGATCCGAAGCTGCCGTTCGATGAGCGTATGCGCCATATGGATACGGCCTTTCGAATTGATATTTTAGCGCGTACGGGGATAATTTCGCTGCTGCCTTTAGGGCTTCACATGGGTTATATTTGGGGGGTTCAACCTTTGGGCGGGATGTGGCTTGTCGGGATGTGGATTGTATATGCCGCGTGGTTGACGCTTACCTATGCTGCGTATTTTTCCCGAGGAAAGCCGATTAGTCCTTTGCTTTATAAAATTGAAGACTGGACTCGTTACTTGTTAATCCCAACCCTTATTTTAACTGGTCTATCGTCCTTATTAGGTTATGGCCCATTCGAGGCGGGTGAAGGGCAAAAATGGTTTAGTGCAAAGGTAATGACCTTTGGGTCTCTTCTCATTATTGGCGTCATCTTGCGTTATGTGATGCACGAATGGCCGCAATTATTTCAAATTTTGGCGGCGGGCCCGAACGAAGAAGCAGAAGCAAAGCTAGCGAAATCTATTCGTCTCGCCCGAACTGTCGCTTATATATATTGGGTTGGAATTGCCACGGTTGCCTTTTTCGGTGCGGTAAAACCATTCTAAGGGAAAAAGTTCATGACTGATCAATCAACAATGGTGTTGTCTTCCAAGACGGCACGTGAAATTTTCGAAGATGTACGTGCCAATACGGCGCGTGCAAAATTCGGTTTTGGCGAGCGGTTAGCGATTGTTAATGTGGACCCGCAAAAAGGATATACACGGCCGGATTTGTTTCCCAATACGGCCTATATTACCGACCCCAAGCAAATGGATTATATTAGCCAAATTTCGAATATGGCGCGGGCGAAAGGCCTACCTGTTATTTGGACCCATGTTGCGTATATGGAAAATGCTGCGGACGCAGGTGTGTGGGGAACGCGTACAGATACGCCAGATAGTTTGCAAAACATCAAATATAGATCAAAGAGGCATGAGTTTGATGACCGTGTAGAAATTCATAGGGATGTGGACGCGGTATATACAAAACGTATGCCCTCGGCATTCTTCGAAACGCCTTTGATGTCGTTTTTGACGTGGCACAAAGTCGATACGGTTATTGTGACTGGCGGCTCTACATCCGGTTGTGTGCGTGCTACGGCGGTAGATAGTTTGTCCCGTGGGTTCCGGACAATTGTGCCAATGGAGTGTGTGGCGGATAAGCACGAAAGTTATCACTTTGCCAATCTCACCGATTTGCAAATTAAATATGCTGATGTGGTTAAGGTGCAAGAGGTTATAGATTGGCTGGAAAAATATGAAGGCTGATCCAAATCTTTATGGCTATTGGCCCTATATAAACCGTCCCAAAATAACTTGGCCGGGTGGGAAGAAACTTGCGTTCTGGTTGGCACCTAATATTGAATTTTACGAGCTTGATCCACCTGCTAACCCTAACCGGAAATCATGGCCAAGGCCATACCCCGATATTACAGGGTACTCTTACCGTGATCATGGTAATCGGGTCGGGCATTGGCGGTTGATGGAAATGATGGACGAGTTTGGTATTCGCGGTTCTGTCTCTTTGTCGACAGCGATGTGCCAACATCACCCTGAAATTATCGAAGCCTGCAATCAGCGTAAGTGGGAGTTTTTCTCTCATGGTATTTATAATACCCGTTATACTTACGGCATGAGCCGTGCTCAAGAAGATGCGATGATAAAAGATAGCATTCAAACGGTATTTGAGGCCACAGGGCAAAAAGTTCGCGGTTACCTCGCGCCAGCATTGACGCATTCAGAGCATACAATCGAGCTTTTAGCAGAAAATGATATTTGGTATTCCTGCGACCTTTTCCAAGATGACCAACCCCAGCCTTTAAAAATAGAGGGCCATAAAAAGCTAATTTCCATGCCTTATTCTCTTGAGGTAAATGACCATTATGCATTTAATGTTTATGGGCAAAGCGCCCAACAATATAGCGATCTCTTGATCCGCCATTTTGATCAACTTTTGGAAGAAGGCGGGGATAGTGGCACAGTTATGTGTATTCCTGTTCATGCTTATCTGATTGGGCGTGCACACCGTATGGGTCCGTTCCGCCAGGTTCTCGAACATATTGCGGCACATAAAGACGATGTCTGGATTAGCACAGCGGCAGAAATTGCGGCGTATTATCGGGATCATTGTTATGATGCGGCTTTGGAAAGCATTGCCAGTTACCGTAAGAAGGGAGAGTAATGTGACACTTCCTGAAGATTACCTTTCCTACCCGCACCGCAAGCACGGCATGGATCATACGCTGTACCCTTATAGCAATTTGTTTGAACGCAAAGCTGTACACTGGCCTGAAAGTAAAACGGTCGCGTTGTGGGTTACCGTGTGTTTGGAGTATTTTCCTCTCGTTCCAAACGATGGCCCCGTGCGGGCCCCAGGCGCAATGGTAACTCCTTATCCTGATTACCGCACATATACTGCGCGAGAATATGGAAACCGTGTCGGTGTATTTCGAATTTTAAAGGTCTTGGATGCTTTGGGTGTAAAAGCCTCTTTCCCTATCAATGCCGCGATTGCAACGCGCTACCCGTTTTTGCTAGACGAAATTACAAAGCGTGGACATGAGGTTGTGGGTCACGGAGTAGATATGAATGGGGTGTCCGCAGGTGGCATGGATCCGGCAGTTGAAGCGGCACAGATAAAGGAAGCCTTGGATGTTTTGCGGGCTAACTCAGGGCAGCCTGTGAAGGGATGGTTATCACCAGCACGAAGTGAGAGTGAAAACACGTTTTCTATATTGGCGAAAAACGGTGTCAAATACTGCTGTGACTGGGTTAATGACGATATGCCCTACACAATGCAAACTCCGTCAGGGAATGTCCTTTCCATGCCACATACCTATGAGCTGGAAGATCGGCATTTACTTACTGTGCTTGGGCAAAATGAAGAGACCTATCAAGCCCAGATTATGAATGCATTTAGCCTTTTCACCCAAGAAAGCAAAAAATATGGAGGGCGCATTTTGCACCTCTCGCTGACACCATATGTGATTGGGCAAGCGTGGCGGATTAAAACCTTGAAAGAGGTATTGGAAAGACTTGTTAAATCGGGTCATGTTTGGACGGCGACTGGTGACGAAATCGCACAATACTGGCAAGCGGGGCAAGATTAAATGGGACAAGCAAATCTACCTTTATCCGGTATTAGGGTGATTGAATTTACCCATATGGTCATGGGGCCAACAGTTGGCCTTATCTTGGCGGATTTAGGGGCCGAGGTGATTAAAATCGAACCTGTGAAGGGCGATAATACGCGTCGTTTGAAAGGTTCGGGGGCTGGGTATTTCCCCATGTATAATCGTAACAAGCACAGTATGTGCCTTGATATGAAATCTGAAACCGGCAAGGCAATTGCCCGTAAGTTTTTGAAATCTGCTGACGTGCTGATTGAAAACTTTAGACCGGGTGCGATGGATAAATTGGGCTTTGGTTATGAGGATATGAAAGAGCTAAATCCGAAGCTAATTTATTGTTCGGAAAAAGGTTTTCTGTCTGGCCCTTATGAGCACCGTACGGCGCTGGACGAGGTTACTCAGATGATGGGGGGGCTTGCTTATATGACTGGACCGCCGGGGAAACCAATGCGGGCAGGTGCGAGTGTGATTGATGTCACGGGCGGTATGTTTGGGGCAATAGCGATTCTCGCTGCACTACAACAACGGCAAACAACTGGTGTGGGTCAATATGTTAAAAGTGCTTTGTTTGAAACAACAGCATTTCTTATTGGACAGCACATGGCGCAACAATCTGTGACAGGTGTGCCGACTGCGCCTATGCCCGTACGCGTTTCTGCGTGGGCAATTTACCAAATTTTTGAAACCAAGGATAATGATCAAGTATTTGTTGGGGTAGTTAGCGATACTCAATGGCAAGTGCTGTGCAAGACGTTTGATCTTGGTGATTTGGCATCAGACCCTGCGCTTGGGACAAATCAGGGACGGGTAGAAAATAAAGATAGAATGCTGCCGGTAATTGAGAGTGTATTTAAATCTTATTCGAAAGACGATTTAATGGAAAAATTGGAAACGTCTGGCCTGCCATTTGCCCCGATTTCAAGCCCCGAAGATATGTTTGATGATCCGCATTTAAATGCCAATAACGGGTTGGTTGATGTGACCTTAAGTGACGGTAGTGTTGCCCGCCTTCCTGCGTTACCGATCGAAATGAATGGCCAGCGTATGGGCGTTCATAAAGATTTGCCTAAGGCGGGCCAAGATACACCCGATCTTTTGCGCTCGATAGGTTATAGTGCAGACGAAATTAAAACTATGCAAGAGGACGGTATTATCGGAGCAGAAGTATCATGAGCGGTGATGTGTTTTTACTGTATACTAGCGTGGTCGGCATTGCCTTTATGCACGCCCTACTTGGGCCTGATCATTTTCTACCTTTTGTAGCACTAGGGAAGGCTCGTGATTGGTCTGTCCGCAAATTATCAGTTGTGACACTTGGGTTTGGCTTGGCGCATACGCTGGGCACAGTTTTGATCGCCCTCATTGGTATTCAATTTGGTGCTAGCCTGAAATCTCTAATGGGCATTGAAAATTTTCGTGGCAATATAGCTGCGTGGGCATTGGTGATCGTTGGCTTTAGTTATATGGTTTGGGGCATAAAGAGAGCCTATAAAAACAAGCCGCATAGTCACTGGCATGTGCATGCGAATGGGGAAGGGCATGCGCATACCCATAATCACCACAAAGAACATAGTCATCTTCATGAAGCCAAAGAAAATGCAAAGTTTTCTTATATGCCATACGCGCTGTTTATTATTTTTATTTTTGGTCCGTGTGAGCCTTTGATCCCGCTCTTGATGTTTAGTGCAGAAAGTTATGGGGCGCTGACAACAACGGCCTTGGTCGGTGTGTTTATTGCGGTAACTCTTGGTGTCATGCTGACCTTGGTGTTATTAATTAGCAAAGGTTTGGATTTTGTGCCGGCTAAATCCCTTACCCGTTTTAATCACGCCTTGAGCGGTGGGACGATCGGACTTTGTGGCGTCGCTATTTTGGCATTAGGAGTATAGAGGTTTTTATGAGTGATTATGATTACAAAGCAATCGATGCGGTGGTCAATATTTGGACCCCTGAAGCTCTTTCGCATCGACCGGGTTGGACGGATGAATTTTTTGTTGGCAAGGTAAAGGGCAAGCATGATTCTGGCGGAATTAGCCTTGAAAAAATGATCGATAATATGGACGCGGCAGGCATTGAACTTGGTTTTTTGATTGCGGCTAAAGCTGGCCGTGTCGGTTTGCCAGGTTGTTATCATATGCCTCTTGAAGTCGTTGCCGAAGCCGTTGCCAAATATCCGAAACGGTTTTTGGGTTTGGTTGGTATTGATCCTTATATGGGGATGGACGGTGTGCGAGAACTTGAACATGCCGTCACCAATTTGGGTTTTGTTGGTGCGCACCTTTACCCGCATTGGTTTGACCTTCCACCTAATCAGGCTCGTTATTATCCATTTTATGCAAAGTGTATTGAGCTTGGTGTGCCGATTCAAATGCAAGTCGGACAGAGCTTGATTTATTCCAAACAATATCGGTGCCGTTCTGTTGGTAGACCCATCACATTAGATGATATTGCTTGTGACCTCCCTGAACTAAAACTCATTGGA
The DNA here is from genome assembly GCA_024278915.1 of Alphaproteobacteria bacterium. Lineage (GTDB taxonomy): Bacteria > Pseudomonadota > Alphaproteobacteria > Caulobacterales > Maricaulaceae > Robiginitomaculum_A. Next base: position 1,430 of record JAJRSG010000149.1, on the reverse strand, counting down.
ACCCATGTGGGGATACCGTGGCATGAGGAAATGATAGCCATGTCATGGAAACATGAAAATGTTTACATGGCCACGGATGCTCACAGCCCGAAATATTGGCCGGAAAGCGTGTGGAAATACATCAATTCTTATGGACAGGATAAAGTCTTATTTGGAACCGATTTTCCGGTTCTTCGTTTTGGTCGTACGGTTGATGAGATAAATGCCGCAGAATTAAAACCTCATGTACGCAGAAAATTTATGCGTGACAATGTGATAAAATTATATGGATTGGATTTGTAATGGCGGGTCCACTTGACGGCATTGTTGTAGTTGAATTTACCAGCGTGGTATTGGGGCCATTGGCTTGCCAAATCCTCGGAGATTTGGGCGCCGAAGTAATTAAGGTAGAACCGCCTTTTGGAGATACTAACCGTAACCTTGGCCCTTTTAAAACCAATAAGGATATGAGTGCACTTTTCCTTACATGTAACCGCAATAAAAAATCAATTGTGTTGAACCTGAAAGATAAGCGCGGTTATGAAGCGGCATTGAAACTTTGCGAAAAAGCCGATGTGATTGTGCATAATTTTAGACCCTCGGCTATGGTGCGGTTGGGCCTTGATTATGAACGGGTGAAAGCGGTCAATGAGAAAGTGATTTACTGTGCCACATATGGGTATTCCAAAAAGGGACCATATGGCGACATGGGGGCGTTGGATGATAGTATTCAGGCCGCTAGTGGCGTCGCCGCGCTAATGGATATGGCAGATACATGGAGCGGAAAAAGTGAACCACGCTATCTTCCTACCGTTGTTGCAGATAAAACAACAGGCGGGAATGTTGTCCAAGCCGTTCTCGCAGCTCTGTTTCACCGTGAACGCACGGGGGAAGGGCAAGAGGTCGAAGTGCCAATGTTTGAAAGTATGGTAAGCTTTGTGATGACAGAACATCTTTGGGGGCAAACTTTTGAACCACCGCTCGCGCCGGCAGGTTATCCTCGCTTAATGGCGGAAACGCGCAAACCCTACCCGACCAAAGATGGCTATTTAGCCGTGCTACCTTATTGGAATAACCACTGGGGAACCTTTTGCGATTTGATTGGCCGACCGGAGTTAACCACTGATCCGAAGTTTGTGGACATGCAGGCGCGCACCCGAAATATTGTTGAGACCTGCGAGGTGATCGGCGAAGCCATGGCACTGAAAACTACCGCCGAATGGTTGGCAATTTTCAAACCGACAAATGTGCCTCATATGGTGATGAATACTTTGGATGAAGTGATTGAAGATCCGCACTTGTCTGAGTCAGGTTACTGGCAAATTTTTGATCACCCGACAGAGGGTAAATTACGTATGGCCAGTCCCCCAATTAATTTTTCCAAGACACCGGCAGATATTCGCAGTCTGCCCCCACGTCTTGGTGAGCAGTCAGTCGAAGTCCTTAAAGCT
>JAJRSG010000148.1 GCA_024278915.1 Alphaproteobacteria bacterium | reverse complement strand
GACAATATGGCTAAATCTCTTTCAACACTGCAATACCTTGACAGAGCAATGGGGAAATTACGTAAACTCGGATTACTTAGCGGAAAATCGGATCCGGTTCCTGTAATTACTCTGCTTGACCAAATTTCTGATCTGGACGAAGAAAAAGTGACAGCTATTGCCCGCACCCTTGATCAGGCTTCTTATTTTAACGAAGTTGTTCGTGAACAAGTAAGCGGTTTTCGGGTTGGGGAGCGTTATGAAGGCATTACTACAGCGTTTAATTCCATTCGTGATGACGCAAAATCTCTCGTAGATCAATTTGCAGATGGTAAAGTGTCCACGATTGAAAAAATTCAAAATGGCTGGATGAAGATGACAAGGGGCACGATTGCCAAGCGTTTTGGGCGGATTAAAGAACTGTATCTTGACGTGGCCATGGAAACCAAGGATCAGATCACACGCGAACAACTTATCCTCGATGCCTATATGGACTTTCGGGGAGCAATGAAAAATTCCGAAGTTCTGGCACTTCAAGTATTGAAAAAAGGCCTTTCTAAATTGGAACGGGCCAAAAATAAAGTAGCGGCCGATGTGGCGGCTGTGGAAGCTTTTAAGGGCAAAGACGCGGCAGAAAGAGCCAAATTGGAGCTTAAGCGTGACGAGAGTCTGCGTGCTTTGCAAATGATGGATAAAAAATACCAAATCGCTAAAGATTTGTCTGATAACCTCACAATTGGATATAATACATCCGAAGTTGTTATGGTTCGCCTTTTGCAAACTACGAATGCCAAGGAGCGTATCTACGCTCAAAGTATCAGTTTCTTTGGAACCAATGAAACTGTCTTGACTGCATTAACGGCAGCCTTTTCATCCATGCACGGATTACATGAAAGTACAAAAACGTTAAACGCCATGAAGAAGGGGATTGATGACAGCCTTGAAACACTTTCCGAGGTTGGCGAGAAGGTACAAGAAGCAGCTGTACGCGCAGGTTATGGCCCTACTGTATCTGCGGCGGCAGTGAAAAAGTTATTGGACAGTGTGGTTTCTTATCAGGAACGCTCACTCGAAATTATTACAGAAATGCGCACTCTTGCTACGGAAAATTCCAAGGAAATTCGGATTGCTGTTGAAGATGGTAAACGGCGCATGACGAGATTGGCCGAGCTTGGTGCTTCCAATGTGCTGAATTTGAATTAGGCATTCCTTGAGCGAAGACGTAAAAACCAAACCCCATAACCTTGACGAGGTAATGTTGGCGATGGATGTGGTGGATACTCTTCGCCATGATGCGGATATGCTTGCCTATGACCTTGCCGCTCCTGACCGCGAACAAAAACTGATAGAGCGTTTGCGGGAAATTTATGAAGCCCAAGGCATTGAAGTACCAGACGATATTTTACGCGAAGGGGTTCAGGCGTTGGATAGCCACCGTTTTGCTTATACGCCCCCCAAGCCCAGTTTCTTTGCCAAGGCTTATATTCATCGGGGGAGGTGGGGCAAACCTCTTTTGCTACTTTTGAGTATTTTTGGTGCCGTGTGGGTGGTTAATTTTGCAGCATTTGAAATGCCCAAGCAAGCCGAAGCCAAAAAAATAGCGCAAGCTCTTAGTGTGGATATTCCAAAGGCTTTAGAAAAGGGGAAAGCAGAAGGGTTATCTCTGGCAAAAACGGACGAAATTCGACAGCGTATCAAAGCCATATATACAGGGGGTATCGCGGCGGCTAAATCAGGTGAGCATGAGGAAGCCGTGGCATATCGTGACAGTCTAGATGCCTTGAATGCGCGTTTGCGACAGAACTATACATTGCGTATTGTTTCTCGCCCCAAAGAACTTAGCGGTGTAATACGCGGGGCAAATGACGATCCTAACATTAGCAATTTTTATCTAATTGTTGAAGGGATCGGCGCCAATGGAAAGCCGGTTTCTGTTTTGATCACCAATGAGGAAAACCAGAAACCTGATCGTGTTAAAAAATGGGGTGTACGTGTGCCCAAAACAGAATTTGACAAAGTGGTTGCGGATAAAAGAGATGATCAAATTATTCAAAAATCATTGATAGGTTATAAAAAAATTGGCTATCTTGACCCCGAATACAAGATAGAAACATCTGGTGGTACGATTGTGGAGTGGGGGCAATGAGTTCCGGTATTAAAACCCTACATAAAATTGACAGTGCTATTACCAAAGCTCGCAAAGCCGTTGGGGAAGCCTCGCGCCTACCTGGGCGGGCGTCTAATGCTTTGGCAGAGCTGAATCGGAAACAACTTCTTGCTTATGAAAACATAGCCAAGCTTAGATTGGAATTGGTCGAGAAAGGTAAAGGCGGGGAACTTGGCAAAGTGGATCGTCAGGTGGCAAAACTGCTAAAATCTCATGCCAACGAAGAAGCCCGCCTCCTGAAAAAAGTGGATGCCGGTTTAGCAAAGATTGATAAGCTGGAGATAAGCCGACGGACGCAGGAAGTTTTGGTGGCGGATGCGATTGATGCTTATGATAAAGCCGCGCTGGCTTGCCAAAAAAAATTAGCTGCCGATTCGAAATATATTGAACTCCTTATGGCTGTTGAAACCGCAGAGGCGACTACCGAGCGGGCGATCGCCAAGCAGAGCCTTGCGGAAGCCGAAGTGGAAGAAAAAGGTGCGCAGTTCCGAAATGATCCGTTTTTCCAATATTTGCAAAAACGGAAATACGGCACGAAAAATGCAAAGGGATGGTTCTTGACCAAAGCCTTGGATGGCTGGATTGCGCGGCGAGGGAAATATAGAGATGCCGCGCTTAATTATCAACGCTTGCTAGATATTCCTGCCCGCCTTGCTGCTCATGTGTCCGGCCTTGAACGTAAGGAAGAAGAGGCGCGTGAAGCTCTCAAAAATATGGAAGCTGACACTTTGGCAAAACAGGGGGTGACAAAGTTAAAAAAGGCATCCCTTGCCGCTCAGAAAAAATTGGAAACGATTGATGCCAATTTGCAAAAAAGTGAGGAAGCACACCAGAGCCTTCGTAGTCAGCAGGCGCAAGTTAGCGGCGGCGGCAGTGCGCCATATCAGGAAGCAATTGGTTTGTTAGTGGATACTTTGCAGCAAAAAAACTTGCCGGATTTACGTAGACTTGCCGCCCAAACCATTAGCAATGGTGATGACCGTGCCATTGGGAAATTGATTGAGTTATCTGGCCATGCGAAAGACTTGGAAGAAGATCAAAGAGAAGCTCGTGTTCTACTCACAAAATACCAAACGCGCCTGTCTGAGTTGGAAAATTTGAGGCGTAAGTTTAAAGATCGGCGTTACGATGCTCCGTCATCTGACTTTCCATCTGGTACCCTCATTGGCACATTGTTGGGGCAAATGGTGGTTGGCCTGATCTCGGGGAATGACGTGTGGCGGCAAATTAAACGGGCACAGCGTACAGTTAACCGTCGTTCGGATAGTGATTTTGGTGGAATTGATTGGGGGGAGGCTATGCGCCTTCCGCGTAACTCAGGTGGTTTTGGCGGTGGCGGTTGGGGGGGTAACACACCTCGAAAACGACGTTCTCGCTCTCGTTCCCCGCGCGCCCGCGCGCCACGTATTCGCATACCGCGTAGCACAGGCAGAAGCGGCGGTGGTTTCTACACTAAAGGTGGGTTTTAAAAGCCACTTATGGTGTCGCCTAGGACCTGCCGTGTCTTGGTATCGTGTGGGCTAAAACCCGTGACCTTTTAAAAATTTTGCAATTTCTTTGAGTGCATCCGTACTTTCGGGGAGCATCTCGTCGAAAATTTGCCAGACGTGGCACATATTTGACCAAGATTGCAGTTTAACATCTGCACCGGCGCGCTTGGCTTTGGTCGTGTAACGCCGTGCATCGTCATAGAGTATTTCTGTACTGCTAACCTGTATCAAGGTGGGGGGCAGATCTGCCAAATTACCAAAAATAGGCGAGACAATTGGGGAGGAAGGGGAGTAGCCAAGGTTCTTCCAGCTTCCCCATAAAAGTAATGGTTTAGGCACCTTGGTCAAACCGCCGATCATGGGGCGGAGCATATGGTCGGTGCTAAGGTTCGTATGAATACTCGGTCCTGAAAACGTACTATCAATGAGTGGTGAGAGCGGCACGGCAGCGTCCGCAGGGCGTAAGCCTTCATCACGCGCCCATTGCAAAAGGGAGAGCGTGAGGTTGCCGCCGGCGCTGTCACCACTAACACAAAGTTTTTGTACAGAGAACGGGCCATCCGGTCCATTTTCTAAAATCCATTTATAGGCATCTTGACAATCTTCAATGCCCGCTCGCCGCGAATTTTCTGGCATGAGGCGGTAATTAATAGCACACACACTAGCCCCTGTAAGTTCGGCCAGTTTTGCCGTAATGGCTCTGTGGGATATCGCACTGCCAACGGTGAAGGCACCGCCATGAATATAGAGAATTCGTTTGTCAGGGTTGTTGTTTTTGGCGGTGACCCATTCACCGCTAATTTCGCCGCTTCTCGTTGGAATTGATAGGGAGGTAAATGTTACTTTGGAAAATTTGCGATTGAGGCCACCTTCGTCAAACCGTTCGCGTTTGGTGGCAATCGGTTCGCCGCCTTTATGGCCACGCGCAGGTTTGGCAAAGTTTTCTTCTAGGTATGTATTGACCATTTGAACCCCTTTGGAATTCGGGTCACATTCAAATGTAACAGGAAGGTCTTCATCATATTTAGCCAAATTTTCCCCGCTAAAATATTTAGTAATGACGGCAAGGGTTAAGACAGGGGCGGCGATTGGCAGAAGAAATAGCATATTGTTCCTTTTTTCGCAGGCTTATCATGATTTTATTGGCTGCGCTAGTGACTGCACGCTTGCGCGTCTTGCCATGCCCTGTTAATTGGAAGTTTGGAATTAAAGGAGTCTTGTCGTGAGTACCGATAACACAGGCGTTACCGCCGAAACCGTGAAAAAAATAGCGCGTTTGTCACGCTTACATGTAGAGCCTGACAGACTGGCTCATTTAGCTGATGAAATGAACGGTCTATTGGCCTGGATTGAGCAATTGGGGGAAGTGGATGTGCAGGGGGTTGAGCCTATGACATCTGCTGTGGAGATGGACGCGCCTTTGCGTGAAGATGTTATTACGGATGGCAATGTACGGGACAAAGTTTTGTATAATGCTCCTAAATCAGAAGCTGGCTATTTCGTTGTACCGCGGTCTGTGGAGTAGATGATGTCTGATTTAACCAAACTATCTCTTGAAGCCGCCCTTGATGGTTTGAAAACCAAAGAGTTCTCATCGGTTGAAATTACCAAAGCCCATATTGACGCTTGCATGGACGCGGCAGATTTGAACGCTTTTATTACTACTGATTTTACCAATGCCATGAAGTCAGCGGAAGAGTCCGATGTTAAACTTGCCAAGGGCGAGGGCGGCGCATTAGAAGGCGCGCCGCTCGGCATCAAAGATTTATTTTGTACCGAAGGCGTTAAAACCACAGCAGGTAGTAAAATTCTTGGTGATTTCACCCCTCAGTATGAAAGTACCGTAACGGCGAATATGAAAGCAGACGGCATGGTCATGCTCGGCAAGCTAAATCTCGATGAATTCGCAATGGGGTCTTCCAACGAGACCTCCTATTACAACCCTGTGATTAATCCTTGGCGCAAAGATGAAGACCTTGTGCCGGGGGGGTCAAGCGGCGGTTCCGCCTCTGCCGTAGCGGCCAATATTTGTCTGGGTGCAACGGCAACCGACACAGGCGGTTCAATTCGTCAACCCGCAAGCTTTACAGGGACCACGGGCATTAAACCAACTTATGGCCGGTGTTCACGGTGGGGCGTCGTTGCCTTTGCCAGCTCCCTTGACCAAGCTGGCCCCATCACTCGCACGGTTAAAGACGCCGCTATTATGTTACAAAGCATGGCCGGTTATGATGCTAAAGATAGTACATCTATAAATAAAGATTTGCCTGATTTTAAGGCGGCGTGTGGGAAGTCCATTAAAGGGATGAAAATCGGTATTCCTAAAGAATACACTATGGACGGTATGCCGAAAGAAATCGAAAATTTATGGCAACAAGGGATTAAATGGTTGCAATCTTGTGGCGCTGAAATTGTGCATGTGTCTCTTCCACACACCAAATACGCACTGCCCGCTTATTACATTGTGGCTCCTGCGGAATGTTCATCCAACCTCGCCCGCTATGATGGCATGCGTTACGGAGACAGGGTCGAAGGCGATAACCTTTATGATACCTATGAGCGTACCCGTGCTGAGGGCTTTGGCAAAGAAGTGCGCCGCCGTATCATGATGGGAACCTATGTTCTTTCGGCTGGCTATTACGATGCCTATTATTTGCAAGCGCAAAAAGTCCGCACCAAAATCGCCGAGGATTTCAAACAAGCATGGGAGAAGTGCGACGCACTCCTCACACCGACTTGTCCGAGCGCGGCTTTCCCCGTGGGGCGCAAAGTTAATGATCCGGTGACGATGTACTTAAATGACATTTTCACAGTGACGGCTAATTTGGCAGGTCTTCCTGCTATGTCCGTACCGGCTGCCCTTGATAATAATGGCTTGCCTTTAGGTTTGCAGATCATCGGGCGTGCCCTTGATGAAGAAACAGTATTTGCAGCGTCTAGCGCACTTGAAGCGTGTGCCGGCTTTACAGCCAAACCTGAAAAGTGGTGGGTATAATGTTTACAGCAGAACGAGTAGCAGACAAAAAAGATTGGCTTTCTGGACGGGATCATGATTGGGAAATCATTATCGGGCTAGAAATTCATGCGCAGGTCGCGTCAAATTCAAAATTGTTTTCAGGTGCCCCTACGGCATATGGCGCAGAGCCGAATACGCAAGTTTCCTTGGTCGATGCGGCCATGCCAGGCATGTTGCCAGTGGTAAATGAATTTTGTATCGAGCAAGGCGTACGCACAGGGCTGGGACTGAATGCCAAGATCAATTTATTTTCACGGTTTGACCGTAAAAATTATTTCTATCCCGATCTACCGCAAGGCTATCAAATTTCCCAGTTTGAATTTCCAATCGTCGGGGAAGGTGAAATTGAAATTACTCCCGAAGACGGCGAAGCCGTTGTGGTCGGAATTGAGCGTCTTCATTTGGAACAAGATGCCGGTAAATCTATCCACGATCTTTCGCCAAATGAAACCTATGTGGATTTAAACCGCTCTGGTGTCTGTTTGATGGAAATCGTATCCAAGCCCGATATGCGTAGCCCAGAAGAAGCTTCTGCCTATGTTGAAAAGATTCGCGGCATTGTCCGTGCGCTTGGTACATGTGACGGGGATATGGAAAAAGGTAATTTGCGGGCTGATGTGAATGTGTCTGTTCGTAAACCCGGTGGCGAATTGGGCACGCGTTGCGAGCTAAAAAACATCAATTCTATGCGTTTCATCCGTCAAGCCATTAATTATGAGGCGCGTCGCCAAATTGATATTTTGGAAGCAGGCGGGGAAATTGATCAGGAAACACGTTTGTTTGATAATGCAAAGGGCGAGACTCGCACCATGCGTTCCAAAGAAGATGCTCATGATTACCGTTATTTCCCTGACCCAGACCTACTGCCGATTAAAATTACGCAGGCCTATGTGGATGGGATCAAGGCAAGCTTGCCCGAGCTCCCGGATGCGCGTAAAGCCCGTTTTGTTAGCGAGTATAGTATTCCTGAATATGATGCACGGATTCTAACCGCAGATAAAGCCAAAGGCGACTTTTACGAACGCCTCGCCAAAGGCCGAGATGCAAAAATCGCGGCGAACTGGATGATGGGCGATCTATTTGGCGCTCTAAATAAGGCAGGTATTGAGCTGGACGATAGCCCTGTGAACTCTGATGCACTCGGCGAACTTCTTGATTTGATTGGCGATAAAACCATTTCTGGTAAAATTGCCAAAGGTGTATTTGAAAAAATGTTAGCAGGCGAGGGTGGAGCGAACGAAATTGTCGAGCGCGACGGCCTTAAGCAGGTTACGGATACAGGTGCGATTGAGAAAATTGTCGATGAAGTTATTGCTGCCAATGCAGAACAAGCCGCCAAGGTCGCAGATAATCCACGCCTTATTGGTTTCTTTGTAGGACAAGTGATGAAAGCAAGCGGTGGCAAGGCCAACCCGCAAGCTGTGAACGAAATTCTTCGCAAGAAACTTGGGGGGTAGATGAATAACCCCGACCCAGAATGGCTAGAAAAACAGGAAGCTCGTAAGGCACTGTCCATTTTGAATGTGGCACGAGCCATGTCACCGCTTGTTATGTTTGGCATGATTTATGTTGGTCTTGGGTTTGTTGGTGGTTTTAGTCATAATCTGATGATTGGCATCGCTTTTTTAGCGGGCGTGGGCGATTATCTAATGCTAACGTGGTTGGTTGAGATGATTAAAGGTAAAGAAAAGACGATCGGATGACGCCACTAAATGCCAAATTTAAGCAAGTTCTCTGGGTCAATGTGGTGTTAATTGGTCTTGGTGTTGGGGTGTTGGTGTATATGAAATTCCATAATATACTCTACGCAGCAGGGGCTGGCATCGGAATTGGGGTGGTGGAATATGTATTTCTGCGCCTGTCATTAGGACGTAAACAAGCAAAAGAGCAAGAGGGGCAGAAATGACCATAGATACAGGCAAAGCAAAAACCGTTACCGAGGCAATTAATACGCGTGTGACCGCACGAGCATTTCTAGATAAGCCTGTATCGGTCGATATGTTAGAAAAAATTTTTGAAACGGCAAGACGTGCCCCCAGCGGTGGGAATTTACAGCCCTGGAATGTGCATGTGTTGACCGGTGAGCCTCTAAATAATTTTAGAAATGAAGTTGTTGGCAAATTGATGAAGGGCGAAACCGAAGGGGATACTTTCCCGCCTTATCCTTCCCCTCTCTGGGAGCCTCTCCGTTCATGGCGCTATAAGTTGGGTGAGGATATGTATAAACTTCTCGAAATTCCCAAAGAAGATAAGCCTGCACGCCTTCGTCAGGTTGGGAAGAACTTTTTATTCTTTGGGGCGCCTGTGGGCATTCTGATTACTGGCGACAAGCGTTTGGAAGTGCCGCAGTTCTACGATATTGGCATTTACCTCCAAACTATAATGCTGCTCGCACGAGAGCAGGGCTTACATACCGCGCCTCAGGGGGCTTGGCGAGCCTTCCCGGACACGATTAAAAAACATTTAGGTCATCCAGATGAGCAACAAATTCTGGTGGGTATGAGTCTAGGGTATGCTGATGCTGATGCGCCTGTAAATGACTTGGTTGCTGATCGTGCAGAGCTATCTGAACTGGTGAAATTTTACACTTAAGTAATCATAAGTACATTTTTTTTGGGCAAAAACCTTAAAAAAATTACTTTATTTCATGTATTTGGCATTTATTTAGACGAATCTATATTTGTCTAGTAAGTGTCATTGTGTTTAGATGTACTTGAATTTCCTAAGTATATCTCGCCTTATAATTTGTTTTTAACCAAGTTTAAATTTAATATAAACACTTATTTATTTGCTTTAACCGAAGTAAATCTTGGTTAATCTTTGCTTGTGTTAACTTTATATCAACCAGCCTTCGTAAAGATAGCTTCATACCCGATGGGCGTAAGACCCAAATGCAAAATAAATCGGGTTCCACTTGAGGAATAATCCGAAGGTGTAAGTGAATGGAAAAAACGAAGGAGAAGGCAAATGGCCTTTACAGACGTAGAAGTAAAAGAGGCGCAAGAGGCTGTGATTGTTCAGGCTGAAGCTGCTGATTTGTTTCGTTTAGGGTTGATATATTCTACAGACCACGAAGATCGCGGCCCTGATTTGATCGAAGCACATAAATGGTTCAGTTTAGCGGCAATGCTCGGATCCACTCCGGCTAAATCTTACCGTAGCGAGCTTATGCTTGAGATGACCAAGGAAGATTTGACCCTTGCACAACGTGCAGCTCGCGGTTGGATGTTGGAAAACAGCGAAACAATTGCTCGTAAGAAACAAGAACTTGCAAGTATGGCGGCTTAAATAATTCGTCTTTAATTTGCGGTAAATCCGTTACCTAAATTGTAGCTTAGAGATAGGTCAATAGGTAATGCGTTTCGGAATGCTTGCATGAATACACCGACCTCTGAAAGAGAGTTGCGGGGTACAAAGACAACATCACCGCGTTTGAGCTGCATATTGTCCGCATAACTGCGAATATTTTTCATGCCGCTTTTATGATTGATCGTTCGGATCATCCAGCCGCCATTCGGGGCGCGGCGAAGGATGGCCACATCGTTGCTTTTTGCTGATGGTAAAAAGCCGCCTGCCATAATGATGGCTTCCAAAGACCCGATAGGGCCGGACATGGCATATGTCCCTTGTTGCCCGACTTGACCTCCTACATAAATTTGTTGCGGCCCAAATGAGCGGCTGGTGACAGCCACTGTCGGGTCGCGTAGCTGTGCGGCCAACTCTCGTTTCAAAGTTGCTTGCAGATCGGGGAGTGATCGGCCTGCTGCCATGATTGGAGCAATTTCCGGCATGGTTATACGTCCATCAGGTCCAACCGTTAAGGTGCGAGAAAGCTCGGGGGCGCTTTGAACGACAATATCAACCTGATCGCCGGGATAAAGTGTGTACTGTGGCTCATAATCCACCCACCTTTGGAACATATCGAGGGGGCCGGGAGGTGGGGCATAGCTTTGCGGACGTAGTTGCTGGTATCTGCTGGCGCCGACGTACCGTGGAACGTTCACGTTTTGTGAGTTTGCCTGATTTGCTCCGGCGTATCTTTGGCTTAAATAAGGTGTGTTATAGTTAACACTAGTAGCATTTTGGGCTCGTAAATGATTCGTTTTTGCATATGGGTGCATGTTATTTTGCGCTGTGCAGCCAGAGAGAAATAGTAAAGATGTCGCCAAGGTGCCGATAAAACGGCCATTTTTTGATATTTTTTGCATTTTAACCAACATTAATCAGAAATGAATCTCTTTTTTCAACAGTTAACAAAAATAGATAAGGAAATATTAAATTTTACATCGTCATGTGCGTAGACAAGTTTAATTTTCGAGGTTTAGTATGAACCAATATAGCCAGTCTGCGAATGGAGGAAACGGTTCCGGTGACGGAATCGGATTGACCATTGGTGATTACGCGAATGGCATGCCCAGTATTAGGCTTTCGCAAATCCCCGCATCATTTATGCGACAAATCCCGTGGATGGTGCCGGTGTTATTGATTATGATTGCGGCGAGTTGGTGGTTTACCAGAGATATTAAGCGGGAATATCATGCGGACGGGCGTATTCTGGCGCAAATTGGCACTGAATATGTATATGATCCAGCGTCTGGCAATACCAATTCTGGTATTAACATCACGACGGACCAAATTACTCAAACGGAAGCTGATATTATTAAAAACCCGGTAATTATTGACCGTGTCATCAGCCAACTAATTTCGTCTCCGTCTCAGGGCGGTGTTGGTGGTGAACGGTTTGCGCCAAAATTATATGCGAAATGGGTAAAAGCTTCCCCGGCCGATAAATCGGACAAATGGAACGACATTGTAAAATTTGTCGATAAATCCTATGTGGTCATGCCGAAACCAAAATCATCTATCATCAATGTTATGTACAAGCACGAAGATGGCATTGTGGCGGTTAAGGCACTAGATACCTTCATGACGGAATATTTGAACTTTAGAAACAACATTTTTGTCTCGGAAGTATCGGGGTTGATTTCGGAACAGCGAGCCGCAACCGAAGGACAGTTAGCAAGTATTGACCTGAAAATTCAAAATATTCTCAACAAGAACGGAATTTCCGAATTTGATAGTGAACAGATTGGTGTACAAAGGCGCGCTGAAACTCTGCGTTCTGAACTAAACACTTTGCGTGGAAATATTTCTGCGGTTGAAGCGGCTTTGGCGGCGTCAGAAGATCAATTACGGACGACCCCTGAAATGATTGATCTACAAATTGATGACCGTGCCTCACAAAGGTTGGCCCAAGCTGAGCTTGAGCGACGCCAACTTTTGGCAAAATATTTACCGGCAAGTAATCCAGTTAAGCGGAAAGAAGCCGAAATTTCTGAAATCCGCGCCCAAATTCAGGCGAACGGAGGTAAACCTGCCGGTGGACGTCGTGTGGGGCCAAATACAGTTTATCAATCATTGATGACCCAAAGGAATACATATCAGGCACAAGCGGATAGTTACCGTGAGCGGGAAATTACCTTAAGCGCACAATTGAAATCCGCGACCGCGAAGGTGAAACGTATGCGGCAACTAAACCCTACATACCAGAACTTGCTGCGGGAAAAAGCAACGCTTGAAGAACGTATGAAGGGGTTAAATTCGAAAGAGCAAATTGCTCTTGCCAATAAGCAAAGACAAGATTCTAAAAGTGATAACATCAAAATTATTTCGCGTCCGACCATGCCACGTAAAGGACGCAATATGCAGAAAATTTTATTTGCGTTATCTTCGCTCGGTTCTGTTTTTACTGTGATGATGCTGGCCTTGCTCAGAGTTTTCTTGGATCCAAAGTTATATGGCCCAGGCCCAGGCAAGGGCTATGCACCAGTGGCGTCGCCAAATACAGAGTATCCGCAGGCACCGCCTCAGGGACTACCGGAATCCATTCCTGAATACGGTAGATATACGGACCCGAGCATGCCGCCACAGCCACAGCCACAGCCAGCTTATGCGCCAGCGGCGGCTCAGTATGAACCGCAATACATCCAACAACAACAACCCATGCAACAGCCTGTATATAATCAGGTGAGTGGCTTGCAAGGGGACCCGCATTTTACAGGGTATGAAACACCTCAACCTGCCTATGCACAAGAATTTGCTCAGCCAAACTACGTGCAGCAAGAAACGGTTCAGCCTGTTTATCCACAAGGTAATACAAGCAGTGCCAGCGCAAACCCGTATCTGAATGCGGCGCCTGCGCCTCAATATCCGCCTCAAGAGTATGCGGGGGTTGACGGAAATATTCCAGTACTTGGTACAACAGACTATATACCAATGCCGGAGAGGAACGTTGGGTAGAAAATGCCGACACCTGCTGACATCGGCGGAAATGCGCATAATCTATCACAGGTATATGCGCAGTTAAGTCAGGAAAAAAGAGCAGATGGGCAAGGGTCTTTATATGTTTTTTGTGCTGCCAAGTCCCGTTGCGGTACTTCCTATGTTGCTCGTAATATGGCGATGATTGCGCAACAAAGCCTACCTCGGGGAGGGCAAGTTTTGTTGATTGATATGGATATTCAAAACAACGCACAATCCGCTTATTTTTTCTCTCCTGAAAGCCAGGCAAGTTATGGGGCTCCTACTGGGCCATATGATGCAGGTTTTGGGGAAATGCCATTTTGGAAAGTGACACCTGCTGTGGTTGGTGTGGACGGCGAAAATGTATCAAGTTCCCATTTCATGAGCTTACATGCGGTGACGGACCCTTCGATAATGTTCACGCATTTTCATTGGGAACATTTTCGACAAGGTCAAAATGTACACATTCAAAATGCTCGTAATTACTGGCATAAGCTTAGACAGCATTTTGCTGTCATTATTGTGGACACCCCCGCTATCGACAGGTCGGACATTCTTGAAACAATATGTCCTGAGGCTGATGCAAATATATTGGTGTGTGCCAATAATGATGCCTGTTCACAAAGCCTGACAAGCGTTGCCAACCGTTTACAAGGCATGGGGGCGAGGTGTGCTGGCGTGATTTTAAATCAAGCACCTTTAGCAACGGGAAATTACGGGGGTGCAATATGAGTGTTACCCATATGGAACCGTCCGTATTTGGTACTGGAAATGGTGACGGAACAAATGCTACCGAAAACCGAAACTACGCAGCGAAGAATTTGTTTCGCTGGGTAGAAAGTGCCCTGTTTTTTATTGTCATCTTTCAATTTTCAACGGCCTTGGTGGCTTTGTTACTGACAGATCCTAGTGATTTGGATTCGCAATCATTATTTGCCCGTGCGCTTTGGTACCCTGGTTATGTGATTGTGCTTTTGCTTGCTTTGGTGAATTTGCCGAAAATTGTGAGGCTCGTTGCTTTTAATCCAATATTGATTTTGTGTATTCTCTGGTGCGGCATTAGCTATTTTTGGTCGATTGAACCACAAGTAACGATGCGGCGAAGTATTGCATTGTTGATGACCACTTTATTTGGTTTGGTATTGGCTGCACGTTATGACTGGGATGAACTTATACTCAAACTGGCAATCGTGTTTCTGTTTACGGCCGTGATAAGTTTGTTCCTTGGTGCATTGGTACCGGAACTTGGTCGGATGCAGGAAATTCATGTGGGGGCGTGGCGTGGTGCTTGGCTTGAAAAAAATTCATTCGGTACCAATATGGCGAAAGCCTTCTTGCTAATGTTATGTGCATTTGCTCTACGGCCAAAACAATGGTGGTTTTGGGTACCTGCTGGCATTTTATGTTTCGCTCTTGTCCTGCTGTCTACCTCGAAGGCAGCTTTGCTGGCGGCCTTGGTTGCACTGTCTGGTTTTTTCGCAATTCGGGTTTTTCGCAGGTTTCCAGTGCTTCGTGTGCCGTTGATGTATGGAGTT
>JAJRSG010000147.1 GCA_024278915.1 Alphaproteobacteria bacterium | reverse complement strand
TGGCCACGTAGAAAATGCAGATATATATCGTGAGTTACAAAATGACGACTTTGTTGTATTTAATAAGATCGACCTACATATGAATTTTCAAAAAAAACCACAGGACTCGCGTGAAATATTCCTAATATCAGCCACAACAGGGCAAGGTTTTGATGTACTTGAAAATAACCTTTACCGCATCATCAAAGAAAAGTTTAGTGTTACTGAACATGCAGGACTAACCAGAGTACGGCATGTAGATTGTGTAAAGACCGCCCTTTTATATGTAAACAAAGCACGAGAAAACCTGTCCATCGCCCCAGAGCTCGCCGGCGCGGATCTACATCAGGCACTCCATGCCATTAAAGAACTTGCAGGCGAAACAGATATCGAAGCCGTATTGGATAAAGTATTTTCCAGTTTTTGTATTGGTAAATAGCTTTCCATTTACGCGGGCAGCTTAAATAAGAAAGAGCTGCGCATTTAAAATACATATAAGCGAGAAGGGAAATTCGAATCTAGTTTGAATGTGAAAGCAAAAGTGCACTTGAAAGCAGTGTAATTACCAAAAAACAATGCATTATATATAATGTTTCACGTGAAACATTTTGCTATTACTTCTCGTAAAGCGTACATAACCCCATTAATCACGAGGCTTTGATGCAATTAGATAGTTTTGATGTCATTATCATTGGTGGCGGTCACGCAGGATGTGACGCGGCTAGTGCGGCTGCGCGCTGTGGCGCCAAAACCCTATTGCTTACTCATAAATTGGAAACCATTGGCGAAATGTCCTGCAATCCTGCCATTGGCGGCTTGGGTAAAGGCCACCTTGTAAGAGAAATTGACGCACTAGGCGGTGTGATGGCTAAGGTCGCAGACGCATCCGGCATCCAATTTCGCCTTTTAAACCGCTCCAAAGGGCCCGCTGTTCGCGGCCCCCGAACACAGAGTGACCGTGGTCTTTACAAATTATCCATGCAAAAGATTCTAGCAGCCCAAGAAAATCTCACTATTGTTGCTGCAGCCGTCCACGATTTACACATAGACAAAGGCCAACTAAAAGGGGTGATTGCAGAAGAGGGTCGAGAGTGGGCCGCAAAAACAGTGGTTTTAACGACAGGGACTTTCCTCAAAGGCATGATCCATATTGGCGATACACGCACACCTGCTGGACGCCACGGCGAAGACCCATCTATTGGCCTATCCGAACGTCTTTATACCGCCAATTTTAACATGGGACGTCTTAAAACAGGCACGCCCGCACGCATTGAGACAGCAAGTATAGATTGGAGCGTATTGGAAATGCAGGCGGCCGATGATGTCCCTGTACCTTTTTCTTTTATGAATGATAAAATTCTCGTGCCGCAAATTGCTTGTGGGATAACGTATACCAATGAAAACACACATAAAGTTATTGCGGACAATATTAATAAATCTGCCGTGTATTCAGGGTCAATATCGGGGAGGGGGCCACGGTATTGTCCTTCCATAGAAGATAAAATCACACGTTTCGCAGATCGCAATCAGCACCAAATATTCCTAGAGCCTGAAGGCCTCCCCGGCACTCCAGACGGGGAGGTAGTTTATCCAAATGGCATCTCAACCTCTTTACCAGAAGATGTACAAACAGCCTTTCTTCGTACGATCAAAGGCTTGGAAGAGTGCGAAATTAAACGGTTTGGTTATGCCATTGAATACGATTATGTAGATCCGCGAGAATTACGAGCCACTTTGGAAACCCGCCGTCAGAAAGGACTATACCTTGCTGGGCAAATCAACGGCACCACAGGTTATGAAGAAGCCGCAGCTCAAGGCTTAATTGCAGGGCTAAACGCAGCGCTCTCCACACAAGGGCGTGATCCCTTTATTTTGGACCGTAGTCAGGCCTATATAGGCGTCATGATTGACGATCTGGTCACAAAAGGCGTAAGCGAGCCTTACCGTATGTTTACCTCACGCGCCGAATACCGCCTAATTCTACGGGCTGATAATGCGGATCAACGCCTGACTCCAATGGCTGAAAAACTGGGCATTATATCCAAGTTACGTGAGGACATATTTGCAGACAAAATCACAAACCTGAAAGCCGCACGAGAAATGGCGGGAAACCTCTCAAAAACACCAAATGAATTGAAAGCACAAGGTATCAAAGTCAATGAAGACGGAATTAGACGCACCGTCATGGACTTACTAGCCTATCCCAATATTGAAATGAAAACCTTATTACCACTATGGCCTGAATTAGCAGAGCTTCCAACTTATGCAAAAGAAGCCTTGGAAACTGAAGCTCTTTACAGCGGATACCTAGAACGACAAATGCGGGAAATTGAAGCATTCAAACGTGATGAAGGACTCCGCATTCCAGACAGTCTAAACTATGTCAACATTGGCGGCTTATCCAATGAAGTACGCGAAAAACTAGAAACGGCACGCCCCGCAACTTTGGGCCAAGCGGCGCGTATAGAAGGGGTAACCCCGGGCGCATTAACAGCCGTTCTAGCTTTTATTAAACGAGGTGGCAGCAAAAAGAGCAAAAAAGCAATTTGATGACCGAAGACAACCCACACAGTTTAGACGCCAATGAGTTTCAGCAGATCACGAATGTTTCACGTGAAACATTTGCAGACTTTCAAACATGGAACAATCTACTAACCCATTGGAATAAAAAGATAAATTTAGTATCCCCAAGCACAATAAGCAACTATTGGTTGCGGCACGCATTGGATTCTTGGCAACTTACCCCCTTGTTACCTACACAACCAACCATCTTGCTGGATTTAGGAAGTGGCGCAGGGTTTCCAGGATTAGCGGCGGCAATATTTTATAAAAACATACCCGATTCCCACACGTACTTAATAGAGGCAAATGGTAAAAAGTGTAATTTTTTACGTGCCGTCATTCGCAAACTAAATTTACCAGCCACCGCCATACAAGCTCGTGCAGAACAAGTACCAGATCATTTGCAAGACAAACCAATTGATATCATCACAGCCCGTGCTTTCGCCCCACTACCAAAGTTACTTACCTACAGCGCCTCTTATTGGACGGAAAACACCCAAGGTATTTTCCCCAAAGGAAAGCATTGGCAAGACGAGGTTGAGGCCGCCAAACAAGATTGGTCCTTATCTCTAAAAACAACCCCCAGCAAAACCGACCTAGACGCTAGAATATTGCTCATTTCTAATCTACAAAGAAAGAAATAAAGCATGGCAATTAAAATATGGCTCCTTCTTCACCCTAGCCCCATCAGGTGTACGTTATGACAAGAAAAACACGGACAATTGCCATCGTCAATCAGAAGGGCGGTGTGGGGAAGACAACAACTTCGATTAACTTGGCAGCAGCTTTAGCTTCGCTTGGCCAGTCAGTATTACTCATTGATCTGGACCCGCAAGGTAATGCAACCACAGGGCTTGGCTTACGGCGCGGGCAAACAGAGACAACCCTGTATGATGTGATCGTCAACGAAACACCGCTCAAAGATGCAGTCGTGAATACGAATGTACCAGGTCTTCATTTAGTACCATCTGATATGGATATGTCAGGGGCGGAAATTAATATTGGCGCAGCCGAAGGACGCACCACACGGTTAAAACATGCGCTTGAATTCTACCCTGAGAGCCCTGATTTTATTCTTATTGATTGCCCACCTGCCCTCGGCCTGTTGACCGTGAACGCATTAGCCGCGAGCGATAGTGTAATCGTTCCCTTACAATGTGAGTTCTACGCGCTTGAGGGATTGAGCCAGCTATTAAAGACAGTAGAAATGGCAAAAGGTAGTATCAACCCGAGCCTTGTGATCGACGGCGTCATGCTCACCATGTATGACAAACGCAACCGTCTATCGGAACAAGTGGCCGCAGACGTACGTGAGCATTTGGGACGCGCCGTTTTTAAAACCATTATCCCGCGCAATGTTCGCATCGCCGAAGCGCCCAGTTTCGGCAAGCCTGTCATGCTATACGATCCTAATTGCGCTGGATCAAAAGCCTATATGGATTTAGGCCGCGAAGTGTTATCAAGGCACAAGAAACCACCTAAGGCTCGCACCGGCAAAAATACGGCGAAGCATGTATAATATTAAGAGGCGTGAAGGGTATCACCCAACCGAAAAATATAAAAGGAAAGCTCATGACAAAACCGCCAAGTAAATTAGGGCGCGGGTTATCGGCGTTAATGGAAGAAATTACTCCACCTGAACAAGTGAAAAAATCTGTGCCGCAAGAACCAGCGACACAAAAAGAGCAAACAGCCACCCCCAATACTTTGGGCGTGCAGATTGTCTGGATTGACAAGCTAGAACGAAATCCAGATCAACCACGCCGCCACTTTAATAAAGCAAAATTAGAAGAACTAACTCGTTCGATTAAAGATAAAGGAGTGCTGCAACCCATTCTCGTGCGCCCACTGCCAAAGAGCATCAAATTAAAAGACGCAAAAAAGAAAGACCGCTTCCAGATCGTTGCGGGCGAACGCCGCTGGCAAGCTGCCGTAAGCGCTGGCCTCGAGAAAATGCCCGTGTTAGTGCGCGACCTCTCTGACCGCGAGGTTCTAGAAATCGGGGTTGTTGAAAATGTTCAGCGGGCAGACTTAAACCCCATCGAAGAAGCCATGGCGTATCAAGCTCTTAAAGATCAATTTGGCCGCAAGCAGGAAGACATTGCCCAAGCCATTGGTAAGAGTCGTTCTCATGTGGCCAATTGTATGCGCCTGTTGAACTTGCCAGAATTAACACGAGATTATCTCGTGAACGGAAAAATAACTTCCGGCCATGCTAGAGCTATTCTCGCCGCTCCTGATCCTATCGCTTTGACAGAAGTAATTGTCGACAAACACCTATCCGTACGAGAAGCCGAAAAATGGGTGCGCATGGCACAACGATCCTCGCAGAAAACTGTAAAAGCACCAAAAAATAATGATGCCGATAGCCGCTTCATCGAAAAGCAATTAAGCGATCATCTGGGCCTGACTGTACGGCTTAATCACAAAAATCCAAATGGCAGTATGACAATTAAATATAAAACACTTCGGCAGTTGGACGATCTGATTGCCCGTTTACGCAAAAGCTGAACAGCCCGTATTCACGAATAATCTGCATCCGGCAAAAAAATCTGTTAGTGTCAACCAAACCAAGGAGGGTACTATGGAAAATATAGAACTTTATCATCATACGGGAATTGCCATGGGCATTGCAGGGGGTTTGATTTTTATTCAATTGCTTGTCGCAGACATTGCCGGCATGCGCGAACCACACACACCCGGGGCACCAATCAAAGCCGACCATAATAGTTTCATTTTTCGAAGCCATCGCACCCTAGGCAATATGAACGAAAGCATAGCCGTCTTTATCTTGTTTACCTTAGTTGGTATTTTATCTGGTGCAGATCCACAATGGCTCGGACGATTTGCCCTAGGATATACAGGTGCGCGTACAGCCTATATGCTTTGCTATTGGTTTAACCTCCAAATGGCACGTTCCATTTTCTTTGGCTTTAGCCTTCTGGCTTTGCTAGGGTTAGGCGTTATTATGACAGGCGGTTTACTCCATTAAAATTAAGTTTGTTTTTGTGACTATTGTCACCTAACATATAAGCTCTTGTGAAAAGGCTTATATGGCAAAACAATATCTACCCAACCCTCCTGAGCTCATATTGCTAAAAGCATTATGGGAAAAGGGGCCAATGGCGATTCGTATGCTCCATGATGAATGCGCCCTTGATCTCGCCTGGTCATTCTCTTCTACCCGCAAAACCTTGGAGCGCATGACCGCGAAAGGGTTCCTAATCCTACACAAGCCTGAAAAAAGTGTCGCTCAATACACGGCTAAAGCATCCAAAACCACCATACTCGCCAACATGACCCGGGACTTCACTTCTCGCGTATTAGAACTAAAAGATCCCCCTCCAAACACTCTGTTTTCCAGTAGTAAAATCCTCAATGATGACGAATTAGAAGAACTCGAAGGCTTACTAGGTTTGTAGTTCAAGTATGAAATATTTTTACCATTCTAACTTGCACACGCATAGATTTTAGTATTAATTTCAACACATTGGAGGGAATATGAAAAACAGGCTTACACTTGGAATATTTAACGTTGCATTGATTGCATTAATGGCTTGTTCGCCTAAAACAGCTGAGAGCAACGAAGCGGAACCACCACTAATTGAAGCAGAAATAACTGCTGATAATACAGGGAATGATCAAACATTTTCAGAGAATAAAGTAAAAAAAGAAAAAATCCCTGAGTGGGTTAATGTACCCTCCTTACCAGAATTTCCCGCGCATCGTAACGAATCCATAAAGAATGGTTTGGCGTATTTGGCGACAGATTATCAAGTTTACCTTACTAATGAAGGTTATAGATATTTCAGCCGTGTGGCCTATAAAATTGTGGAAAGAAACGGCTTAGAAACAGCCGCTCAAATTACAAAAGCTTTTGATCCAACATTAGAAGAGCTAGAATTTAACTACCTACATGTCATTAGAAATGGCAAGAAACAGAACCGACTGGAGACAGCAACAATACAAGAGCTCCGTAGAGAAGACAATTTAACCAGCGGCCTTGTTGATGGTAATATCACAGCTATGATACAAATTGAAGACATCCGTGTCGGCGATATAATAGATTATGGCTATTCAGGAATCGTTCGGACACCACTTTGGCAAAAACATTATTTTCACAATTTTGCTGCCAGCTACGGCGTACCTCTTGCCCGAGAATCCATAGAAATTTCCATCCCCAACACAACCAGATTAACAACAGATAATATCAATGGTAGCCCAAGGCCAAAAATTACGGATGAAGGGGATCGAACAATATACTACTATAACATTGTAGACCCTGAACCGAATAAAACTTACAGCAATGTACCCAATGACATTATACTCTATCCATACATCTTAATCAGCACCATGTCTTCTTGGGAGGAAGTAAGTGAATGGGCGGTAAATGTCTATGATGTTGAAATGGGATTAACAGCTGACTTCAAAAAAAAGTTGAAGAGAATAAAGAGAACCCACAAGAAGCCAGAAGACCGTATGATAGAAGTTTTCCGCTGGGTACAAAGTGATATCAGGTATTTAGGCATTGAAAGCGGAATAAATTCACACCAACCTCGTGCTCCAAAAATTACATTGGAAAAGGGCTATGGTGATTGCAAAGATAAAAGCTCCTTACTCGTTTCCGCTTTACGCGAACTAGGCATTACAGCACATTCCGTTCTTGTCAGTACAAGTTCAGGGCATATGCTTCCACAGCTCTTGCCTTCGATTACTAATTTCGATCACGTGATTGTATTAGCTGAAATAGACGGTAAAAAATACTGGCTGGACCCAACGCTTAGTTACCAAGGCGGCAAGGCCGACAACCTCGCACCTCTAGATTATGGTTATGTTTTACCAATTAAGGCTGGCGCGCAAAACTTGGTAAAAATAGAAGTTTCAGAACCAAAAAAACCCACAAGTTTCATAACGGAGACTTACACACTGCTCGAAAATGGGGGCATGAACTTAGATATTACATCCGAGTATGTGAGTTCAGATGCTGACTCTATGCGGCGAAAAGTAGTCGGACAAAATAAAAAGAATATCTCGAAAAAATACCTAGATTATTATGCCGACCTCTACCCCAGTATAAGTACCTCAGATGATATAGATATAATTGATAATTTTGATGATAATAAATTGGTAATCAACGAACACTATTACCTCACGCCTGAAGATTACGAGATAAACGAATTGGCAGACGGCATAATCGTCAAAGCCTCAACCTTAAAAGATAAACTACCAAGAAGCTTAGAAGCAGATCGTGACATTAAACTGGCCCTTCCAGTCAACCTATTTCTCAAACATGTTATCGAGATTAAAACACCGGGGCGAAAGTTTTCACCACCAGACGACCTTAGCCTAGAGCAGTCAGGCATATATTTTGTCAGAAATTACCGTTCAGAAAACGAAACTTTCTTTATAGAATATGAACTCAGAGTACGGAAAAAAGTCGCAAGCCTTGCAGATGCCCGAGCTGTAATTGAATTAGCAGAAAAAATAAATGACGAATCCGCTAGAACTATCTACCCAAAAGCAGCAAAAGAGTCTTTAACAAAACGTCTGGAACTCGATTTCACCCTTTCAGACGACATTGAACTAAAGCTTGAAAAGGTAAGTTCTCTATTGCAAAAAGAAAAAAATATCCAAGCCTTAGAAATCTTAAACGATCTCGAAAAAACATATATAAAAAAAGACCCTGTCCGAGGGTATATCCAAGTCTTACGTGCTGCAATTCTAGAAGGCCAAAATCGTAATGAAGCCGCACTACCTCTCTTTAAAGAAGCGTTCGCATTATACACGCCAGATACAAAAGGTGTATTTTATACTTACGCTAGCCTGTTAAGAGAAAATGACAAAAACCTCGAAACAATTGAAATCATGAGAAGGTTGTTTGAAAAACATCCTGATGCTACAACCAACGTAAATTATAAATGGCTGTGGCGGCTCGCAGGGGAACTTTACCGAGAAGAACATTTCAAAGAATATGAAAGCTTAATTGTTGCTTTGGCTGCAGCACAAATTTCACATATTCATGAAATTAACAAAGCCGACCTAGCATTTGGCCAAGCAATTCCAATCCTTGGGCGCAATGGAGATGCCGAACAAGCAAAAGCATATTTGCCATATTTATCCAATCCAACTGACATTCTCTATATACTTATTGATAAGGAACAAAATTCCCTTTGGCCCGAACTGGAAAATGTTGCTGGCAAAGGTCTAAGTGATGCCATGGCTAAATATGTTGTTGAAACATCAAAAATTGCAGCAGAAAATATGGATGATTTTAAAGCCAAAAAACGTAAGCTATATGCTTTTATGATGGCAGGAAAAATGGAAGATGCGCTAACTCTTGGGGCCGAGACAGTGAACAACTGGTCAAAAATTGAAGCTGTCGGCGATGAAGCTTATTGGTTTGTAATCGCATATGCAGATGCCCTCAGCTACGAAGGGCACAATGATGAAGCGGACGCACTATATAATAAGTTGTTAGCTATCGGAATAGAGAACCAGCCGTCCCTTATTAATGTCGCCATCGATTATGTCGGTTTCCTCATGATGGTTGGTGATTTTGATAAAACCCTGAACCAAATTGATAAGTATGAAAATATGGAACAATTTGATGCCAGCGACTATGGCTGGATGTTTTTACACCAATTTAAAGCATGTGCCATGACCGAGCTTGGAAACAAACAAGATGCCCTCGCTCTCTATAATGAGAAGACAGAAAAAATTACAGACACAAATATAGCAACACATTTTATGGCCCAAATTTGCATGGGCGAGCTAGACGCTGCAGAAAAAACTCTGATCAATCGCTTAAAAACAAAAAAACACCGTGAAGGAGCCCTTGGTGTCTTTACAACAGCAAGCCCCCGCAAAGTCACCAGCTCTTACCGTGCAGAACTTATGAAAAGAGTAAGGAAAGTGAGCGAGCGGCCAAAAGTACAAAGTGTATTTAAAACCTATGGCCGAACCTTTGAAATCGCAGGCCCGGCCGAAGTATGGGAAGAATACTAACTTAAAAACTTACAACGCTTCTGTGCCGCTAGAGGCGAGGGTATGGATGTCAATTTCAGGTCTTGCGCCGTAATGGGTAATAATTTCAGCAGCGGCAAGAGAACCAAGATGACCAGCATCTTGCCAAGATAAACCCATTGCACGACCAGCCAGAACACCCGCAGCGTATTGATCGCCGGCACCTGTTGTATCCACAACTTTACTGACGGGAACACAGTCTATCGTATGCACATGACCATCTTCAATAATGACTGAACCTTTTTCAGAACGGGTAACACATGCCGTTGTCCCCGTTTTCCACACACGTCGTAAACTATCACCAAGGTCGTCTAATTCATACAATGAGAGCAATTCATCATTGTTTGCAAACAAGATATCCACATGGTTATCCACAAGATGCTGAAAAGCCGCACGATGGCGACCAACACAAAAAGAATCTGATAAAGTAAGTGCTACTTTACGGCCTGCAGCAGTTGCAATTTCAGCGGCTTTCACGAATGCTGCCTTTTGCTCATCCGTATCAAACAAATAACCTTCAAGGTAAGTCACAGCAGATGACTTGACGAGACTGGCATCAATATCTTTAGGTCCAAAAGTTATATTCGCGCCCAAGAATGTGCTCATAGAGCGTTCCCCGTCAGGTGTCACAGCAATCAGGCTACGCGCTGTCGCAGGCCCGTTTTTAAGAGGCGACAAAGTAGAAGCAATGCCAAGGCTGCTCATACTTTTGGTGAAACGGCGACCTGTTGCATCATCAGCAACTTTACCTACATAAGCCGCATTCACACCAAGAGCAGCAATTCCCGCCACCGTATTGGCACCAGAACCACCCGCAATTTCAACGATTTGCGAGCTACCCGCTTTAAAGGCTTTGTGCAAACCAAGGGCTCGTTTTTCATCGATTAATGTCATACTGCCTTTGGCAATTTCCTGTGCATCCAATAGCGCATCATCGATTGGCGCGATTACATCCATGATGGCATTACCAATGCCAAGTACATCGTATTTTGTTTGCATGAGAATTTCCTTTTTGTTTGCAAATTGCCTTAAGCGAGGCCGCTTAAAAAAGCAATAAAATTGTGCTGTATTTACAGCCCTCGCGCTTGTCCTTTTTCACATTAAACGCTAGGGCTAATATAATTGATTAAGGAGAGAGCATGTTTAAGCCACGTAAAAAAGTCGCTATTCTGGTTTCTGGCAACTTACTACCAGATAGCCCAGACCGTCGAGAAGACATATTTGAACTCGACGAGGAAATTGGCAAATTAATACCGGCTTTTGCAGACCTTGGTATGGATATATCCTTGGTCAATTGGCGCGATGCAGCAGATCGTGCCCACGAATATGCTGCCATGCTCCCTCTGTTTGTTTGGGACTATTTCGAACAGAATGAAGAGGCCTTTTTCCAAGCCATGGCAAAGATCTGTCAAAAAACAAATCTATATAACCCATTTGATGTTTTAAAGTGGAATGCGAATAAATCCTATCTTGAAGAATTAGAAAATCAAGGCGCAGCAACAATTCCGACCATCGCTCTCGATAAATTATCAGAAGCCCGCATTATACACGCCATGGACAAATTAGCCGCAGATAAAGTTGTCATTAAGCCTGTCATTGGCGGTGGTGCTTGGCGGCAGGTTTTATATGAACGCGGGACGCCATTTCCAAGTCAGGATGAATTACCACCAGAAGGAGCCTTAATCCAGCCATTCATTAACAGTGTCAGCACAGAGGGCGAATACTCCTTTCTATATTTTGGCGGCAGTTTCTCTCACGCCTTAAACAAGCGCCCCAAAGACGGCGACTACCGCGTACAATCTATATATGGTGGTTTGGAAAAAGCCTATACGCCGACAAACCAAGAACGCGCCCAAGCCCGCGCCGTACTTGACGTACTTGACTTTACACCGCTTTACGCCCGCGTAGATTTTTTGCGCGGCAATGATAGACGACTGCTTTTAATCGAGCTTGAACTCATCGAACCTTATTTATACCTCCCCTATGCGGAAGGTGAAGGCGGCGACAACAAAGGTGCCCAAAAACTTGCCAAAGCCTTGGCAAAAAAGTTAGCAAGGTGAAAATATTTCAACTGCAACAATAGGATCAGTAAAATGAAAATAATTTTCTATTTACTAACAATATGTACCTGCATCACCATCATTGCTTGTGAGAAAATATCGGCACCAGCCCCCACTAACCATTCCGTCGGCATGATCCGTAAAGCCTATCAAGACCCAATACGCACATCGTGGGAAGGTAATAAACCCCGTCCCCTAACTACCTATATTTGGTACCCAGCCACAGTCGAGGCTGATATGGAAATGGTAGGAATTCCACCAAACAAACCCGTTTTTCTCGGTGGGCTAGCCGCGCGCAACGCAAGTTTTCCCGAAATAGATACAACATACCCACTCATCATCATGTCACACGGCACAGGTGGTGCAGGCATGCAAATGATGTGGCTCGGGCGTGAACTGGCCACGCAAGGGTATATCGTCGCCGCCGTAGACCATCACGGAAACACCGCCGCAGAAGACCGTTATGATGCACGGGGCTTTCGGCTTCCATGGGAGCGCGCTCTTGATATATCGGCGGTACTCGATCAGCTACTCATCGACCCAAAATTTGAAACAAAAATTGATAAACAGCATATTGGTGCCGTCGGCTTCTCTTTGGGAGGCTATACCGTCACAGCTCTTGCTGGCGGGATAATAGATTTTGATTTACTCGACGAATTTTGTACAGGCCCATTACACGACACAACTTGCGACGACCAAAGTGAATTTCCCGAAGCTTCTGCAGAATTTGAGGAATTAAGAAAAACAGACCCACGGATAGAGGCGAGTTTAGCCATATATAACACCTCTTTTTATGACAAACGCATTATGTCAGCGGTAACCTTAGCACCCGCACTCGGGCAAGCTTTCACCAAAGAAAGTCTACAAGAGATCCAGATACCATTTTAATCATTGGAGGAACTGCCGATCAAATAGCACCCATTAAAACCAACGCCGCTCGTCTGGCCAACATCATACCCGCTGCTAATCTATATGAAATAGATAACGCTGGACATTATGCCTTCCTAAATTCGTGTAACGAAACGGGCAAACGATTTGTTCCGGTCTGCCAAGATGCAAGTGGTGTTGATCGAAACGAAGTTCACAAAGAAGCCGTAAAGCAAGTATTTGATTTCTTCGCGGTGCAGCTTCATAAATAGGCAGCCACTATCATCCCGCTAAAACGGGGTTGGGTAGAGGTCGTTTCTTAACCAGTGCTTATTGCTGATGCGCGGCATCTGCCAATGATTTTACTAAGGCAATTGCTTTATCTTTCCCGTCTGTATGAAAGGCATCAACAATCGCGCTACCAACCACAACAGCGTCAGCATGGTTGGCGACTTGAGCGGCTTGTTCCGGAGTTTTCACACCAAAACCCACCACCACAGGCAAACCACTTTCTGCACGAATTTTTTCGACGGCGTCTGACACCACAGCACTTTGCCCCAAAGCTTTTCCTGTTACACCGGCTACCGATACATAATAGACGAATCCTTTTGTATTTGCACATACAACGGGAAGGCGGACGGCGTCCGTTGTCGGAGTGGCAAGGCGGATCAAGGCAAGATCATACTGCTCAAAAGCTGTGCGTAATTCTCCGTCTTCTTCAGGGGGGAGATCAACAATGATCGCACCATCAATTCCGGCTGCATGAGCGGCCTCGGCAAATGTAGCGTAACCCATATGGTGCACTGGATTAGCATAACCCATGACAATAATTGGAGTGGTGGTATTGGTTTTACGGAATTCTGTCGCCATTTCTAAAATAGAAACCACATTGGTGCCAGCCTTTAAACTACGTAAGCCTGCCAGTTCGATCACAGGCCCATCAGCAGCAGGATCAGTAAATGGCATGCCGAGTTCGATAATATCAACACCCGCGTCTGGCAATGCCTTCATAAGCTCAAGAGAGGCGGCGTAATCAGGGTCTCCGCCCATAATGTAAGCAACGAAGCCCGAACAACCTTTAGATTTTAAACTAGAAAAAGTTGCGTCTATCCGGTGGGTCATATCTTCACCCCCATAATATCTGCGATGGTGTTGACGTCTTTATCACCACG
>JAJRSG010000146.1 GCA_024278915.1 Alphaproteobacteria bacterium | reverse complement strand
GCCCTTGATTTGACTTAAGGGTAATTTCCCATCTGTGGATTCAAATACCGCCCCCATTTGCGACAAAGGCGTCAACACCCGTCCCATGGGCCGCCCCGAAAGGCTGGCGTCACCGACAAAATCAGCCTTGAGCTTAAACCCGCATGCGGCCCCCATGACAAGGCGAACGCCCGTGCCCGCATTGCCAAAATCAACTGCAGCCTTCGGAGAACGCCATCCTTTAGAACCGCGCCCTGTAATTTGCCAGTTCCCGTCCCCAAGGCGTTTTACCTTAGCCCCAAAACCTTGCACAGCCTCACAAGTGCGCAAAATATCATCGCCTTCTAGCAATCCCGTTACCGTGGTGACTCCTTCCGCAAGCGCCCCCAAAATAAAGGCGCGATGAGAGATCGATTTGTCGCCGGGAGCCATAACGCGCCCGCCAAGAGGGTTTTGTGGTTTTTTTGCAGTTGTAAATTTCGTCATGTGCCCATTTTTCTTCTCAAATCCCGTTTTTACGGTCATTGCCTGTCATTCCACAAAATTGTTGGTTGACTTGGGCATATATGCCGCTAATCAACAAATATATGACGTTGCTGTTTAGAAGGCGCTCGTCAACATTACAAGTTTATTGCGAGCAATCGCAAAATTAAATAGGAAAACAACGTGGCAAAAGTTGATTTAGGCGAAAAACAGGTCTGTCCAGAATGTGAAAGAAAATTCTACGACTTAACCAAGAACCCGGCAGTCTGCCCTTATTGCTCCCACAGTTTTGACCCGAGCGAACTTCTGGGCGCACCAAAACCTACGGTATCAAATGTTGAAGACGAACAAAAAGATGAAGCCGTAGCAGAAACAGAAGACGAAGAAGTTGATGAAGACGACGTAGCCGCCAAAGAATTAGAACTAGACGGCGACAGCGCAAGCTTTGGCGCCGCTGACGGAGACGATGACAGCGACGGCGAGCCTACACCTGATATGGCGGGTTTCCAATCCGGCGACGAAGACGAAGATGAAGACGCGGTATTGGCGGATGACGATGACGAAAATGACACCTTGCCACCAACCCAAAAAGAAGGTGAAGAACCGGAAGAAGTAGAACTTTAGAAGACAAATAACGGGCGAACCATTCGCCCGACCTAGATGGGGCCGTAGCTCAATTGGTAGAGCGCTTGCATGGCATGCAAGAGGTCGTCGGTTCGATTCCGATCGGCTCCACCACCTCCCTTACAATTTTTAATATATAAAACAATGGGTTAAATGTGCGCTGCACACTATTCGGAGTTGCAGTCACCCATCTGCATGAGGTCGGGTGTCACTCAACTGTCACTCGATAATATTGAGAATGGGTTTGTGGAGGCATTCGGAAACGGTGACACGTGGGCGTGTAATGAATATGCGATAAGGCAAAATGACCGTCACGGGCGTCACCCTCATCACGAGAATGACGAAAATTTAGATTTTACCTGCGTATCATTCCTGTTGTTAGATGCCCTTTTTATCCACCGAAGCGGACATAAAGAGGTGTTGGGTTTATTGTCAATGTGTCATAAGATGTGGCTCAGGAGACTCACCATGCCAATTTATACGCCGTGGAAAAAAAGTAGAAAATTTGGTGATATTTATGGTGGTCGTGAACGCTTAAAATGTTCAGATAATATCTTTCAGCGCCTACATTCCATCAAAAGACCTAATTCCAATGATGTGCTTCCAATTTTAATTGAGGATAATCCATCAAGAGATTTTTTCTTTCCTTTATCAGGGCAAGAAACCTTAGAAACGTTACGCGGCCTTCCAAAGCGCGATTATGAAGAAATCACACATGTATGGCTTCGCCGTTTAAAAAAAACTGATTATACTGAAAGAAAATTGCCTTTTGCTTGGTTTTGCTGTGGGAGTGGTGTGAGGGCGATTGTTCTTTTTCCATGGCCAAATGATCTAACAATTCCATATGGTAGCAAGAGGCCTTCTAACAAAGTAATTAATGAATTTGAGCGTTATGGGGCAAAGCTAGAAAAAAATGGCAAAAATTGGGTGTCATAGTGGACATTAGAATCAGTTAGAAAATACTATATTCAAGATATTCTATACCATGAAGTCGGCCACCATATTGATCAATATTACCGCCTTTGGACTCCTGCAAATTCAAAAAACATAGAAGAATATGCTGATCAATACGCGATTGCTAAAACGGCAAATGCGACACACGTTTACAATCGGCTAAAAAAGAAATCTACGTTGGTTACCTAACGCCCCCTTCTGCCGCCAAAGCAGACTAAAACCCACAAAAGAGCATAGCGTTAGCAAACAAACTGCATATCAGAAAAACTTTTGATTAGGTCGCGACTCTTGGAATTTTATCACAATAGACTCGTCAAAATTCTCAATGACCAGTATCAACGTATATATTGTAAACTGTTAATTGGCGTTTCACTATGATAGAAGATGAAATATATGATCTAGCGGAAAATAAAAAAAAGCCTTCCATGAAGATTATAAAAGATTATTTTCTGAATGAAAAATTGAAGGAAAGGCACCTAGTTATTGCAATAGACGGGCGTAAGCGAGATGGAAAAACTCAGCTTTCAAAATATTTATCAAAGGCCTTAGATATTCCTGTAATTCATGGTGACAAATACCAAAGACAAGTAGGTGATAAGTGGGAATACGACGAAATACCTAAAGTCATTAGTTCTTATGAAAATAAGAACTCTCCTGTAATTATTGAGTGTATCAAAATAATGGAAATATTATCTGCAATTAATTGTGTACCAGACTATCGGGTTTTCATAAAAAATAGTTCTAATGATTACGACAAAGGCAGGCAAGTTGAAATATATGGAGCTTATAATGATAAGCATCCTGTAAGTGGTTATGCGGAAAGATTATCATATTTTTATCTTGGCAATAACACATCACAAAAATGTCACGAAGTTGAAGTGGCAATAGAGAAATGTAAATATTTAAAATAATAGAAACTTTAATAATCAAATTAAGACCGTAGTGCTCTTGGTGGTGTTTCTATCTCCTCTAATTCGTATTGCAATTTATACAAAAACTACCTCTACATATTTAGGTCGTTTGACTTCAATTAACTTTAAGTTATGCTTATCATAATTACCTCACAAGGTGAAATGGTATCACTGTGTTCGTATTTATCTTACACCGTTCACATGAGAAATATAAAATAGGGGAAATAGGGTATGGTTAGATTTGGTAAAGTGATGGCTACAACGGTGGCAGTTCTTAGCATTGGCATCACGGGTTGTCAGAAAAAAGACACTCCTTTGTCAAAAGCCTTTGATGCAGATCGTTATTTTTCAGATTTAAAAACAGAAAAATTTGTCATTAAAAAAGCCAAAGCTCTCGACGTTGACGCGATAATCGCCGCACAACCAGACAGCTGGCTTGTTGAATATGCTAGCACCAGTTTTGATGCCACATCCGGAGCCACCATTTTAACAGACGTGACATTTGCAGCAGCTAACAAACCCGAAATAGGTGTCAGTATTAAAGAGCTTTCAATTTGGGGGGCTGATACCACTGCAATTGTGAACCGGCTTCAAGGTAAGCAAAAAAATCAAGCTTTGCCCGTAGCAACGCGTATCGAAGCAACAAATTTGAAATTATACGGGCTAGAAACCCTTATGCAACCGATCATGGACGCGGCAAATGTTTTCATAATAGACATCGCCAAAGACGACCCGGCCATGTCAGATATTGATCTCACGACGTCATTTGATAGTTATGAATTCACAATGGGGAAAATTATCATAAACGATTTTGTACTTTACCCGTCTGTACTAAAACTTATTGATATGCCGACAAATGCTGGCAAAGCCAATGCCGAAATATCTAATGAAGAGATGATGGAGATCATACATTGGTTCCAAAAAGGCGCTAATATCAACTCGATGATTAGTTACCGAGATTTTGCCGCCTATGACAATGTCTTCGATATGGCCATGACACAATATGGCAAACCCGCCAAAATTTCCGGCACGATTGCACTCACAGGGTACAAAGAAATGCATCGCGGTGATATTGGTTATATGGTCACAAAAAACTTCTCCTACGGCATGACAATGCCAATATCACCTTTGAACAAAACAGAGAACACATCCACACAATCAATAGAAATGAACACGACCACGGAGCAAAGTGAATATAAAGATATTCGACTTGCCAAAGCGATGGATCATTTCGCACGCGGCGTCATGCCCGACCGTACAGACACGGACTTCATGAGTTTAGGTATTTGGACAATCGAAAACACAATTTCCGAATTCAACGGGGAAAAACTATATAATCTTGGCTCCACAACTTTCGACCTTAGCCAGTTTTACTGGCTGATCCCCGAGAAGATTGATATCCATTTAGAAAATATAAAATATAATATCGCGGGTTTTGCAAACTATATGGAGGCCAATCTCAGCGCGTTATCCCCATCCGATGCCGAAGCTTTAGGTATATATGACGGTCTATCGGAGAAAATGGAAGAAATTATAAAGGTGTTAGAAAAATATGACATGGAAGAACCTAGCATCGATTTCGATTTTGGCATAAAATGGGATGGCGTTACCGGAGAGAGTGCGATTAATTATGATCTCGGCATCGATAATTTTACGCGCTACGGCATGAAGGCACGAGCAAAATTACCTAGCTATGATGCTACTCTCGATATTCTTACCGATAAAAGCAAAGATGTTGACGAAGAAGCAAAAAAAGCGGCATTAGATGCCCTGTTTCGTGAAACTGTAAAATTTAAAGAATACACAGTATATTTCAAGGACGAAGGTGGGTTTGATAAAGGTTTTGCTATGGTCAAGGACTTTGCAGAACTTGCGCCTGACAACGACCGCATAGCGTTCCTTCGTTTCAGTACACCTGAGCAACTCCGTGAAATGGTTGCCTCAGGTCTCATGCTCGGCGCGACTGCCGCCCAGAAAGAATTTCCACCTGCAATGGCTTACATACAATCGGCCGCAAATTTTATCCGAGAAGGTGGAGAGCTGACCATATCCGTGGTCCCGCCAATACCACTAAGCGCAGATGAACTACAGTCCCTAGATGAATTAACCCAAACCATCACACCAGACGAAATTATCAAAAAACTAGGCGTCTCCGTTGTCCATAAACCTTAATGACGGCCTTAAAGAAATAAGCACCGTACCAAAGCCTAGTTTTAGATCCATGTCCTACAATTTGAGTCGGCGTAGGCGAAGAGCATTACTAATCACAGAAACAGACGACAAACTCATCGCAGCCGCCGCAATCATTGGTGAGAGAAGAATGCCAAAAACAGGATACAAAACACCTGCCGCCACAGGGACACCGACAGCGTTATAAATAAAGGCAAAAAACAAGTTTTGACGGATGTTTTTCATTGTGGATATAGAAAGTCTATGGGCGCGAATAATTCCCTGCAAATCGCCTTTCAACAAAGTAAAGCCTGCACTTTCAACGGCAACATCTGCGCCAGTTCCCATGGCAATACCGACATTGGCTTGCGCCAAAGCGGGCGCATCATTCACACCATCGCCAGCCATAGCCACCACCGCTCCTGCCTCTTGCAGCTCCTTAACAAGAGCAGCTTTATTTTCAGGCAACATATCAGCCCGCACGTCGTCAATACCTAGTTGACTCGCAACGGCTCTTGCTGTCGTCTCATTATCACCGGTGGCCATAATAATTTTCAAACCTGCCTTGTGCAAATCATTAATCGCCTCCTGCGTAGTTTCTTTGATCGGATCAGACACAGCAATTAACCCAGCCAATTTACCCTCAATGGCAACAAACATAGCCGTCTTGCCTTCGGCTCGCATGACATCGGCTGGCCCAAGTAAATTCGTAAGGTCAAGGTCGAGGCTTTGCATCATTTTTGCATTCCCTAATGCGATAGCTTTCTTAGAGACCGTGCCTTTAACACCCTTGCCCGTTACCGCTTCAAAATTTTTGGCCTTGGAAAGTTTTATCCCGCGCGCTTCCACACCCCGTACAATCGCATCAGCAAGCGGGTGCTCGCTACCCATTTCAAGGGAAGCTGCCAATCTAAGAAGGTCCTTTTCTTGA
This sequence comes from Alphaproteobacteria bacterium, assembly GCA_024278915.1. GTDB lineage: Bacteria > Pseudomonadota > Alphaproteobacteria > Caulobacterales > Maricaulaceae > Robiginitomaculum_A. The sequence goes on along the minus strand of JAJRSG010000146.1, from coordinate 6,090 downwards.
AAGCCCTCTACAGGATATATATCGGTTAAAGCGGGTTTACCCATGGTCAGGGTTCCAGTTTTATCAACGATCAATGTATCTACTTTAGCAAAATTTTCGAGACTCTCGGCATTTTTAACCAAAACTCCCGCCATCGCCCCTTTCCCCGTTGCCACCATAATTGACATTGGTGTCGCCAGCCCAAGCGCACATGGGCAAGCAATAATCAATACCGACACGGCTGCAATTAAAGCATAAGCTAAAGCGGGACTAGGCCCCCAAAAAGACCATGCCACAAATGCAAGGATCGCAGACAGGACAACGAGCGGTACAAAATAGGCAGAAACCTTATCAACCATTTTTTGAATTGGGGCGCGCGACCTTTGCGCTTCCGCAACCATATTGACAATTTGCGACAAGATTGTATCGCCCCCAACGCGTACAGCTTTTAAAATAAAACTACCTGTGCCGTTAATCGTCCCACCCGTCACATCGTCTCCATCCTCTTTTTTGATCGGCAATGGCTCTCCAGTCAGCATAGATTCGTCAACCGATGAACCCCCTTCGAAAATAATACCATCAACAGGCACTTTATCACCAGGGCGCACACGTAAATGGTCACCAACCTGTACATCTTCCAGAGGAACTTCTTCCTCACTGCCATCAGTGCGAACAACTCGTGCCATTTTTGGTGCCAAGTCGAGCAAAGCGCGGATCGCGCCACCCGTTCGTTCACGAGCCCGCAACTCTAGCACCTGACCAAGTAATACAAGTACCACAATCACAGCAGCGGCTTCAAAATATACAGCCACCGTCCCATCCGCTTCGCGAAAACCAACGGGGAAGATATCCGGCATTGTCGTAGCGACCACAGAATATATCCATGCCGCCCCCGTACCTAGAGCAATCAGTGTGAACATGTTGGGGCTTCTATTTATAATCGACGCCCATCCTCGTTTGAAAAAGGGCCAACCACTCCAAAGCACAACAGGTGTAGCAAGCAGAAGCTCTACCCAGACCGAAATCTGTCGAGGGATAAGTTTTTCAATCGGTAAGCCTAAAAATGGGCCCATGGCTAAAATTAAAACAGGGATTGCAAGAACCAAACCAACCCAAAACCTTTTGGTAAAATCATCTAGCTCTGTTGTGTCGGCTTCCCCGTGTACAATACCCGCAGGCTCCAAACCCATGCCACAGATAGGGCATGATGAAGCTTTTATATCTCGCACTTCTGAGTGCATGGGGCAGGTATAAACCATACCGTCAAAATCTTCGGGAACCTTGTTAAATTTCCCAGCTGGAGCGGCACCAGCCACAGGATCAACCGAACAACAATCATGGCTCGCTTCCCCTACTTGATCTTGCTTGTGAGGATGGCCACTACCCGTAGATTTCAGCGCAAGAAACATCCCACAGATCGGGCAATTACTTTTCTCGGTATCCCGTACTTCAGGGTGCATCGGGCAAGAATATATCTCACCCTCAAACCCCGAAGGTACTTTGTCATACCCCTGCTCAGATGTGTCTTTGCTTTTGCTGTGATGTGTATGATCTTTCATAATAAGACCCTTCTAGGTTTTTAAAATTAATGACTAAAAACTAAGTCCCCATACCCCCAAATTACAGTGCCAATGACAGCTGTAATAAGTGCGAATTTTTCAAGTTGGTGATGAAATACGGATGGATGTAGTTTGGAAAAATCAACTGGGTCTCCGACTTTATATCTATCAAGCTGTTTGGTGTGATACGCATTGCGTGTCGCCATAAGCTGGTACGTAATCGCAATAGAAACTAGTACGAGAACTGATCCAGAACGCGCAAATAAATTAAGACCTGTGTTCAAATTTAAAAGCAATGATAAGATTGTAAAACTCCAAGCAAGCACCAATGCAAAGGCTTTCCGTTTCAAACCGTCTCCTCTATTTTGCGTAATATTCATTTATGAACCCATGACATTTATTTCATCCGCACCTCGATCTAGATGTTCTAGTTCAAGCTGGAGTGTAGAAAAATAAAACCCATGTTTTAACTGCAAAATATCTTCGGCGCGTCGTAAAATTGATTGCGAATTAGCCAGGTCTTCAATTTGAATATGGGCAGAAAATATATTCTGATTAGACGTTAACGTCCAAGCATGAAGATGCATCACGCCTTTCACACCAGGCACTTCTAAAAGTGAAGCTTTAATCTTTTCAATATCAACATCTCTGGGAACAGTTTCCATAAATATATCCAAAGCATCTTTAATGATTTTGTATGCCGCCCCAAATAACACGAGTCCAAACGCCATGCCTAAAATGGCGTCTATCGGGGTGTAGCCAGTGAATTTTATAACAATGGCAGCAATAATAATCAAAATAGAGCCAACGAATGTTTGCATGATATGCCAATAGGCACCCTTCATATTCATATTGGTTTTTTGGCTCTTATAAATAAGGCGAAAAGAAATTGTCTCAGTAATCAACCCGCCAAATGCGGCAAGAAACATAATACCTGTAGGCAGTTCGAACTCTTTTCCTAACCGCATATAACCCATATAAAGCACATAAACAGCCATCAGCAGCAGAAAAACACCATTGAGAAGCGCGCCAATAATTTCAGCTCGCTTAAATCCGTAAGTGGCAGCGATTGTAGCGGCCTTTCCAGAAATCCGATTGGCAATAAAGGCAATCAAAATCCCACCTACAGCGGAAAAAGTATGGAAAGCGTCAGAGATAACGGCTATCGACCCTGAGTAAAACCCAAGCCCAAGTTCCACTAAAAAATAAATGCCGGTAAGCCAACCTGTTATTTTTAAAATACGTGCATCAGCATTGATACCATGAAAACTGCCAGAACCAGATTGGTGTTGGTTATGATCCACCACGACCTACCTTTATGCCCAAACCAAATTTGGTAACAAAGCTTGTTTAGGTAATAAAACAATTTTTACAATGAGCGCCAACATTGTTTCTCTCCTAGTTTTCCATGTGGTTATGCCCATTGGTACGTGCTGAAATGGCTTATCCCTCAAACTCCTTTTTCGTCATCGCTTTATAAAAACTTCTTTTTAAGTCCCAAAGCACGTTTTTCGATCAGGTGCCAAGACAGTCCTGCCAACAGAATGAAAATAGGGGTAGAGACTACCATAAGCTGAAAGGGGCCAAAGTCTGGGCGAACAAACATGACACCTTGCATGACTGGGTAATGCCAAATGTATAAACCATATGAGTAATCAGGAATGCGTATGATGCTTGGAACCGATTTTTGAGGCAATCCTAGCTTCATCATCAGAGCTGCCAACGCTAAATTTGCTGATAACTCGCCAACCACAGTTGAACCAAGTAAATAAAAGCCCAGCAGTAATATGCCAACCCACCACCAATGAGGGTTCCTTAGTTTAGGAGCGTGCCACAAAACCATTCCCATGAGAAAGGCGGATGACAATCGAAATAAAGGTAAAATAGAGGCGGGTAAAACGTTGGTATCAAACAGAAAGGGGAGTAACATATATGCGATTTGCATGGACATAAACACGGCAACTGTCCGCCAAAGCTTAGTGACGATTCCAAAAAGAAATGCAAACCCTGCCATAATATAAGCAATGATTTCAAACCGTATTGTCCAGAGAGGCCCATTAAAATCTGCTTCGCGATTACCAACAAAAATGCCACCTGGGGCTCCTTGTGGATCGCCGAGAAAGAGCACCCGTAAAATATACTTCCAAGTCTCTCCCGACCACATATTTTCTAATCCACCCGGCTTTGAAAAGAACGGCGCGAAGATAAAGGCAAAGGCCAAAAGCAGGACAATCAGAGCCGGATAAATACGTAAGGCACGTGACACAGCATAAGCTTTGAGATTACGTCGGGTGTGTAGGCTTTTGGCAATTAACAACCCTGACAGTATGAAAAACCCATTTACCGCCATGTACCCACCCGTCCAATTGTGGATGCGAAACGGTTCATACCCTGTCGGTAAAATCCACAAATGTCCGAGGGCCACAAGCCCCGCAAGCACCCAGCGAATAAGCGTAAAATGATTGGCGCGCATGAGTGGATCAGGCGCATTATTCTCACCAATGATATTCATTATTCCCCCGCATTTTGAAATAAATTTCAATATAATCTGTTAGTACGCAAGGCGATCATTTATCCCTTATACAGATATTACTAGGTCGTAATTTTACCCATAAGAAATTTTGTGAGCTTGACAACAAGATAAATTTAGTTACGGAATGAAGCCGTATGCAACAAGTAATAGCAAAAATAATGGTATTTTGCCTTTTGGTAATTTCAGTCCATGTCGGTTCTGAGACAGAACATTTGCCTATTCATAGCCCTGATAGCGTTTCACAAACACAAGTCGTTGCGGTTGTTATGAACAGCGACGAAGATACTCCTTCTGATGAAAAACAGATGAATTCAGAATGTAGTATTTGCCATGCTGTCCACGTATTAGTAATTTTAGCTCCCGAAGCTATCTCATTTAGTCTTTATTCGTCGCGCCAATATGATGGCAGGGAGCAAAACATGCTTCCCTCGCCATTGGACGATATTGCACACCCCCCTATCATCTTGATTTAAGACAACGCCCCAAGTGTGCGCTGAAATACCCAAGAAAGGTATTTACGCAGGCAGGGCATTCCTGTGGGCGTTTACGAGCGCCCCATAACGTATCTTAGTATCAGGCGGTCATCGGTGACTTACTGATCTCACTTATCAAGAGACATAAAATGAAAATGAATACCCACGTGCTGACAAGCACATTTGCGGTACTATTAGCAGGTAGTCATGCTTTGCCTGCAAACGCCCAACCAACAAGGTCTGATGCGGATAAATTTCCAGAGCTCATCACGTTAACGCCAGAGAGCACCCGCACATTTATCACGACATCAAGCTTAAAAAGGATGGATGTATCCAACTTTATCAGCACTGCCATCAATAACCATCCGTCAATCACAGCAGCGAATGCCGCCTTGGAAGCTGAAAGAGCGAGGGCGCGCGGTATGGGACGTAAACTATATAACCCAGAAATTGAACTGGACTTTGAAACCGCTGACACAGAAACGGCAACTATCGGTTTGTCCCAAACCTTTGATCGGCATGGTAAGCGGCAAGCCCGCACACAAGCCGGCCTAGACGACGTCTTGGCGGCACAGGCAGCCGCAGACCTTGTCTTGAAAACCCTGCACGCCGAACTTTTAACTGCGCTATCAGATTATCAAACCAGTGATAACCTTGTCACACTTGCCCAACAAAAAGTTAAGTTTAGTCGCAGCTTTCTATCCCTCGCCCAAAGAAGAGAGGCGGCTGGGGATTTGTCTTCATCAGATGTTCTTACAGCCCAACTCGCCTTATCAACCTCTCTCGCCGATCTAGCGAGAGCTAAGTCTCAACGGTCAATATCAACACAAGGTTTGGTGACACTTACGGGGGAAACCAACGATAGCTGGCCCCTTTTGCAAGGAACACCAAATGGTTCATTATTACAAAACATGATGCCAACGCCGGATGATTTACCAGAAATAAGATTAGCTCTAGCCCAATCAAGGGCATCTTATTCACGGATAAACCTTGCGCAAAAAATGCGAAAAACCGACCCGACGGTTGGTGGCCGTATTGGTGGTGAAGGATCAAACGTTCTGTTTGGAATAAGTCTCGCCATCCCCTTGCAAATTAACAATAACTATTCCGATCGTGTTGATGTGGCCAAAGCAGAGAGCCAGCAAGCCGATGCCGGACTACAACGTGTCCGCCGACAAACTATTTCCAGACTAAATGGCACCCGCCGTCGATTTGAAGCGTCCCAGCAAGCTTGGCTGGCATGGCAAAATACGGGTGCTGCGGAGCTAGGCAAGCAAAGAGATTTGCTCATACGCTTGTGGGAAGCAGGTGAGCTTGGTGCCACACAATATCTCATTCAATACAACCAAACATTCGAGGCAGAGAGTGCATCGACCCAATTAAAGGCCGGTTATTGGCAAAGTTGGTTCGCATATCTTGATGCCAGTAATTCAATTCCTCAATGGCTGGAGGCCATCAAATGAAAAACTCAAATATCATCATCACATTATCAATGGCTTTCCTTTTAGGAACCAGTGCATTTTACACATTTCCCACCCCTGCCTTT
>JAJRSG010000145.1 GCA_024278915.1 Alphaproteobacteria bacterium | reverse complement strand
TTTGGTCAATATTTTGCCGCTCGATAGTGACGAAAAGATCAATTCAATTATGGGATTACCTGTTGATGAAGAGAGTTGGAAAAACCTTGATATTATGTTTGCGTCTCGCTCAGGTGGCGTAAGGCGAAATTCACTCGCTGACTTTACTCGCGTAAACCGTGGCGGCAAAATTGCAATGAAGCCTGATGAGGGCGACGGCATTGTTGATGTGAAGCTTTGCACAGAAGAAGATGATATTTTGCTAACCCGAGGTGGTGGTAAAACAATTCGCTTTAAAGTCACAGATATTCGCCGTTTTGTAGGGCGTACCTCCAAAGGTGTTCGTGGTATTAGACTTCCTGGTGATGATGAAGTCATTTCAATGGCTGTGCTACGTCATATGGATGTAACTCCCGATGAGGCGCGGGCCTATATGAAATATGCAAATGCAAAACGACGGGCCTTGGGTGATGACGTGCTAGACGATTCTGATGTTGATACAGATGATAACATTCTTTCAATGGAGCGAATTATTGAGCTTGAGGCGAATGAGCAATTTGTCCTGACAATTGCGGATGATGGTTATGGTAAAAGATCATCTAGTTATGATTATCGTTGCATGAACCGTGGCGGGCAGGGGGTTAGCGCTCAAGATATTACCCGTAAAGGTGCCGATGATGCGCGGTTAGTGCGGGCATTCTCAATTACCGAGGATGACCAACTTATGCTCGTTACTGATGGTGGACAATTAATACGTTGCCCCGTTCGTAATATCAGTATTATCAGTCGCTCTTCTAAAGGGGTTACGGTCTTACGTGTAGGGGATGGTGAAAAAGTTGTCTCGGTCGAAAGAATTGAAGAAACTGAGGAAGATGCAGAAGCCGAAATTGAGGCTGAAACCTAATTTAGTTTTAAGGTAATCCTGCCTAGATTTTACTGTGAGCTTGGGTATAAGGGCTTTATGACAAAGATTGCGCTATACCCAGGAACGTTTGACCCCATGACGAATGGCCATTTGGATATTATCCGGCGGGCCATGAAGCTATGTGATAAATTGGTGATTGGGGTTGCGATCAATCAAGGCAAAGGGCCGTTGTTCAGTTTAGAAGAACGGACGGAAATGGTACAAAATGCGGTTAGACGCATGAAAAACACCTGTGAGGTCGAAGTTGTTCCGTTTGAAGGTCTACTGATTCATTTTGTTGAAACCATTGGCGGCTCTGTTATTATACGAGGGTTGCGGGCTGTTTCTGATTTCGAATACGAGTTTCAAATGGTGGGAATGAACCGCAAATTAAATGCAGAAATTGAAACGGTATTTTTGATGGCAGATGCACAAAACCAAGCAATCGCCTCAAGATTGGTGAAAGAAATTGCCAAGCTTGGTGGAGATGTAAGTTCATTCGTATCGCCCTCAGTAAAAGCCCGCCTAGAAGAAAAATATAAATAGGACCTCCATGATGATGACACGATTGACTCTGTCTTTAACGACGGCTTTGTTTGGCGGCGCTTTGCTCATGAGTTCTGCTTGTGCCAAGGAAGATAGTGCGCCGACCAACACACAGTTGGCATCTAGTAATGCTCCGACAGAAAAAGTTTTACCTCCAACAACAGATGCTGATTGGCGGGATCTTGATTTGGAAAATACACTTTATATTACAACAGTTTATGGTGTATTTGTTATTGAAATGGCGCCTGAATTTGCCCCTAAGCATGTGGCGCAAATCAAAACTTTGGCGCGACAAAAATTCTATGATGACATTACTTTTCATCGGGTTATAGAAGATTTTATGAACCAAACAGGTGATCCACGTGGGGACGGTACAGGCGATTCGTTATTGCCTAATATACAAGCGGAATTTATGTTTCGCAGATCGCCTAAAATGAAG
>JAJRSG010000144.1 GCA_024278915.1 Alphaproteobacteria bacterium | reverse complement strand
GCCGGACTGTATTTGTACTATCATCGTACCGGACACGGGTTGTGGTCGACAAATGCTCACCAATGTTAAGCTCAAATTGTCCAACCAGATCGGAAGTATCTGATTGTAGCCCCGTATCCGAACCATAGCTGATGTCTGAACCGCTATAATAGCTTTGTCCAAGAAATAGGGAGGCGCGATTATTCTGTCCCCAATCAGCAATGGCAGACGCACCGAAATCTGCGCGAAAACCTTCTTGCCAAATATCAAAACCTGTAGATTTATTGGAACTCCACAACAAATTTTGATCAAGGTCGATTCCGAGACCATCTTGAGCCAAATTTACAACACTGTTGTTGGTTTTCGTGAATAAGAAGTTTGCAGACTTACTGTTTCCGAAGCTTTGCGTCACTTGTACGCGTGGCTCAAGTATCCAGTTGACTTTGTTTCCGACCCGTAAGAAGGGCCAGCGCATGTCAACACCAACTTGCCCTGTGCCACGTGAGAAGCTGAATTTTTGTTCGTTCTCAGCGCCGAGCTTGAAATAGTCATATTTCGCATTTGCAAATGGTTTGACCTCTATGCCAGTCGGGGTGATCCAATTGCGTTGCCAATCTACACCGCTTGTGGCGCGAATATATGTGGTAGCCAGTTCAGTCGAGCCAAGTACCGCATTTTCACGGCTTAGCACGGTTGTATCCCCGAACAATTTTAAGCGCCCGCCCATAAGGGGCTCGTTAAAGTATTTGGTGAATTCAATTTTCGGAGCGATGATGGGTAAGGCTTTGTCATCTTCGGAAATCAACCTGAGAGTATTGGGGTCCGTAACAATTTCATTAGTAATTGGATCGCGCACGATTTGATTAAAGGCATCCAGAATAGGTTCTTCCTGTAATGCGCTGCGTAAGCTGACGAACCCAAAGGCAGAAGTGCTAAAGCGAAAATCATCACCTTGCCCGACAATAAAGGCTTGTTGCAACAAACGTCGGCTTGCGGCGCTGTAGAGGCCGAATTCTTTTTGCTTTTCTTCAAGGTCATAGCGGTTTAAATAATCGTCATCTGCCGCATAGCCGCCCTGAAAACCCCATTGCCATGTATCATTAATGTCAAATAATCCGTCAGCAAATACATGGGAACGGAGCTCTTTTTCCAATAAATCATCGAAAGATGTGGTGAACGTCGTATTGTCGTTGAAGAAATCACCTTTGGAAGTAAAAAATTTCCCATAAGTTATGCTTCCTTCAAGGTTGATCTCACCAGTAGAAAATTTCTTGCGAAATTGCCCGTGTAGTAAAGGGTTGACCTTTTGATAGAGGTTCGGTGTTAGGGTTAATTCAGAATATGGCGATAAAGCAAAGTAATATGGTGTCTTAATATTGGCTCCTTTGGAGCCGGAAAAACCGCCAAATGGGACGAGAAATCCACTCGCCCGTCCAACACTAGGGTCGGGGTGGGCGAGGTAAGGGCTGTAAAATAGCGGAATGCCTTTAAACTCGAAAACGGCGTCGCGGTAACGAATACTATTGGTCTTTGTGTCTTGTGTGACTTTTCTGGCTTTAATCCGCCATGTTGGTTTTTGTGTTTTGCCGTTTTTTTCGCACGCTTCACAAGCGGTGAAATAAGCGTTGTAAAGCTCGATGCCGTTTTCTGCGTTGCGAGCTGCAAATGCAGACCCTAGCTGACCGCCTTGGGGAAATCTCGCTGTGAAATTGGTGGCCGTACCCGCTTCCAATGCTTCTGATAATTCCAGTTTTTCGGCGAATTGTGAGGACCCATTAGCATTAATGAGTTGAACATTGCCAATCGCAATGACTTGACCCGTTTCAATATCATATTTGACTTGATCTGCTCTTAAGGTTTTGTCTTGATAGCGACCTTCTACATTACCACTTGCTGTAAGCGTTTTGGTCTTTTGGTCGTTGATAAGTTCGTCAGCTTCTAAATATATGATATTTGGATCACGAAAGGGGCTATCCGGTGCCAGTTTCAGTTCCTCATCTGCCTTGGTAAAACCGTCCAGTTGGGCTGTTGCCGTTTGAGGAAACAGGCTCAGAGAAATGGCCCCTAGTAAAAGCGCGCATAACGTCTTGAAATAAGTGAATATTTGTTTTGACATCCCAACCTAGCTATTACTGCGCCTGCACTTTACCTGAATATATCTGCATAGCGTGCCTAACTCGCTACGTCCATTCTATTTGGCGTATTTTTAGGGGAATTTAATGAAATTTTAGAGAGGTGCAGCCGTTAATTTTCTTGTGGCGGTGCTAAATTAGTTTTTTTGGGCTCGGCAATGATTTCTTGTCGCAATGCCTCCATAACAATCGGGATACGTTTTTTTAAAGAGCGTCTGAGGACATAATCAGGAATTACAGATTTAGAGCTTATTTTTGCGTCATAGGCGACAAGCGTATACATGGAATCCGGCATGGGTATGATCCGCCATTGGCCTTGTAGGGCTTTTAAATCTCCACCTGTACGTTGAAACGATTGGGAATGGGGCGCATCAAACTCAGAGCGAAATTCGCTCACGACATGGGCGAGGCCAAAGCCGATTTTGCTTGTGTGGCGGCGAATGTCCCAACTGCCGTCTTCGGCTTTGTCTAAAATTTCACATTTTACGAGTCCAGGTGTAATACTGGAGGCCCGGGCGCAATCGGTTAAAATTGGCCATATTTGTTGATCTGATGCATCAATAAACATCATAGCTGAAATGGCGACAGATTTTCCGTGTTCTGGGTCCATAACTTTTTCAATATCTACGATAATCGCAT
>JAJRSG010000143.1 GCA_024278915.1 Alphaproteobacteria bacterium | reverse complement strand
TGATTTTGGGACGGTAGCGGAAAACAAGAGTGTTCGCCGCTCTCGTGGAGCCGCCCGTAAGATTTCTTCAAGGTCATCCCGAAATCCCATATCTAGCATTTCATCAGCCTCATCCAGAACAAGGGATGTAAGTTCACTAAGATCCAAAGAACCTCGTTTGATGTGATCGACAAGACGTCCCGGCGTACCAACAACAATATGCGCACCTCTGTTAAGAGCCTTGCGTTCGCTTTGCATATCCATACCGCCAACACAGCTCGCGATTTTTGCGCCAGTTTCTGCAAAAAGCCATTGCAATTCCCGTTTCACCTGCAAAGCAAGTTCACGTGTTGGTGCAATGGCAAGAGCTAGCGGCGCACCTGCTTTAGAAAACCGATCAGCGCCGCCAAGTAAGGTCGGTGCCAAAGCTAGACCAAAGGCAACTGTTTTTCCTGAGCCCGTTTGGGCCGAGACCAACATATCTGCGCCTGCATATTCAGGTGCGATTACAGCTTGTTGCACAGGTGTGAGCGTATCATACCCCTTTGCTTGCAATGCGATTTGCAATGCAGGGACGACGCCTTCAAAATTATTCATGGTTTGCCTTTCGGGGGGATTCCCCAGTCGTAACATCACAAATGTCACTATAATCGCCAGTCACTATAGGGCATAGGTTCAAATGTATAGAGTTTAAATTCAGCTGAACTGATTATTCTCCACGGATAGCAGCAAGGAACTTCTCGCCAAATTTTTCCAGTTTCGCTTGCCCAACACCATGTACATCTAACATATCTTCATCATTCATTGGCATTTTTTTCGCCATGTCACGTAAAGTTTTGTCAGCAAAGACGACATAAGCAGGGACATTGCGTTTGGCAGCTAATTGAGCTCTTAACCCTCGCAGTCGCTCAAAAACTTCTAATTCAGCAGATGATAAATCGACCACAACACTTCCGGATTTAGAACGAGGTCTCCGTTCCCTGGTTTTCAATTGCACGATAGGACGGTATGAGAAACGGTCATTCCCTCGCAATAATTCCCCCCCTTTGTGGGTCAAGGAAAGGCCGCCATATTCAGCAACATCCAAATGTATAAACCCTGCGGCGATTAATTGCCTCAACAAACTACGCCAATCATGCTTACTAAGATGCTTACCCACTCCCCATGTTGGCAAATTATCATGACCTAAGCTTCGAATACGTTCCGTATTGGCCCCCAGCAACACATCTACGATATGTGCCTGCCCAAACCTTTGTCCTGTTCGTACAATCGCAGACAAAGCCATTCGCCCTTCTTGCGTCCCTTCAATCAGTTCCACAGGGTTCAAACAAAGATCACAATTTCCGCACGGTTCACATTCATCATCAAAGTAGGCAAGCAAAGTTTGTCGGCGGCAAAGCGGCGCTTCACAATAGGAAACAAGTGCATCCAGTCGCTTATGTGCACGACGTTTGCTTTCTTGATCACCGTTTTCATCTTCAATAAACATGCGCCGCATTCGAACATCCCCAAGCCCAAATAGCATATAAGCATCAGCTGTTAAGCCATCACGCCCTGCTCGCCCGAACTCTTGGTAGTAGGCCTCCATGGAAGAGGGCATATCCGTATGAAATACGAAACGGACATCAGGCTTATCAATGCCCATGCCAAAAGCAATGGTCGCCGCCATGACCATGCCGGGTTCTTTCAAAAAGCGGTCTTGGTTTTCAGCACGAATATCTTTGTCCATACCTGCATGGTAAGCAAGGGCTGGAAACCCGGCCGTTTTCAAGACATCGACAGCAGCTTCTGTTTTTTTTCGCGACAAGCAATAAACAATTCCGCTCTCCCCTTTCCGGTCTTTGACAAATGCCTTTAATTGTTTTTGCCAGCCAGATTTAGGGGAAACTGCAAGAGAAATATTCGGCCGATCAAAACTACTGACAAATGTATGCACATTCCCTCGAAAAAGTTTTCGTTCGATATCAGCACGGGTAGCTTTATCCGCGCTTGCCGTTAGAGCTGCGATCGGCACGCCAGGGAAATGCTCTCCCATATCCATCAACATTTCATATTCAGGACGAAAAGAGGCTCCCCATTGAGAAATACAATGCGCCTCATCAACCGCAATCATTTGAACATTTAAACTTCGTATGGCTTCCAATGTGTAAGAATTCATCAACCGTTCTGGTGCCATGTAAACAAGCCGAATATCGCCATTGCGCATTCCTGCCCAAATACGGGCATTATCCTCATCTGAATTGGTGGAATTTAAAGCTTCCGCTTTAACACCAAGCAGTTTCAATGCACTCACTTGATCTTGCATTAAAGCAATAAGGGGCGAGACAATGATACTAACCCCTTGCCCCATCAAGGCGGGAACTTGATAAATCAATGACTTCCCCGCCCCTGTCGGCATTACGCAAAATACATTCTCACCATTCAAAAGAGATGAAATCGGCTCTACCTGCCCGGCTCGAAACTCGTCATAACCAAAAATGTCTTTTAATATTTTACGCATATTTTTCCGCTTGTTGCAACCTGCGCATAACGACTTCCCTCTAGCTATGCAAGCTCTAGTAAAACTCGTCATTACCTCTTTATGTCAGTAGATAATATTTCCCTATGGCATTATTCAATGTTCATGTTATGAGCTCTTCTTATGACAAGTTTGAAACATATAAAAGTACGTGGTGCACGCACCCATAATTTAAAAAACATCAATGTTGATTTACCTCGGGATAAGCTCATTGTCATTACAGGCTTATCAGGCTCAGGAAAGTCCTCACTTGCCTTTGACACGATTTACGCAGAAGGCCAACGGCGGTATGTTGAAAGTTTATCGGCATATGCGCGGCAATTTTTGGAGCTACAACAAAAACCGGACGTCGATTCCATAGAGGGGCTTTCCCCCGCAATTTCAATTGAACAAAAAACCACATCGCGTAACCCGCGTTCCACCGTCGGAACCGTCACGGAAATTTATGATTACATGCGACTTCTCTGGGCACGCGTTGGCGTTCCTTACTCTCCTGCAACGGGCCTGCCTATCGAAAGCCAGTCCGTTGCACAAATGGTTGACCGTGTCATGGCCCTCGAGGAAGGCACCAAGCTATATATCTTATCGCCTATCGTTCGTGGGCGCAAAGGGGAGTATCGCAAAGAATTTGCAGACTTGATGAAGCAGGGATTCCAACGAGCCAAAATTGACGGCGAATTTGTTCGTATTGAAGATGCCCCTGCCCTTGATAAAAAATACAAACACGACATTGATGTGGTCGTAGACAGAATTGTCGTCCGCGAGGGCTTAGAGACCAGACTTGCCGATAGTTTCGAAACGGCACTTCGGTTATCAGATGGTCTTGCGGTTGCCGAAAAAGCTGACAATGCGGAACGTATTTTATTTTCGGAACGATTTGCATGCCCCGTATCCGGTTTCACCATTTCTGAAATAGAACCTCGTCTGTTTTCTTTTAACAATCCCCACGGCGCTTGTCCCAAATGTGACGGATTGGGGCATGAATTAAAATCTGATCCAGTACTTGTTGTTCCTGAAACCAGCCTCACCCTTGGTAGCGGTGCCATTGCGCCTTGGTCAAAAACACCTTCCCGCATGTACCGTCAAACTCTGGAAGCACTTGCAAAACACTTCGGGTTTGATCTCTCGACCTCATGGAAAGACCTTCCCAAAAAACATCAGGATATTGTCTTGTTTGGGACCAAGGGCGAACAGGTGCAATTTGTCTATTCCGAAGGTGGGCGACGATATGAAACAAAAAAGACGTTTGAAGGTGTTATTCCAAATCTAGAGCGCCGATTTCGGGATACAGAAAGCTCATGGTCACGTGACCATTTGGCTAAATTTCAATCTCAGGCCTTATGTGAAACATGTGAAGGTAAACGCTTGCGTCCAGAAGCTCTTGCCGTGAAAATTGACGGAATGGACATTACCGTTACAGGCGACCTTTCCATCAAACAAGCGCAAGAACGATTTGCAAAATTGAGCAAAGATTTGTCCAAAAAAGAAATGGAAATCGCTGAGCGCATTCTCAAAGAAATCAACGATCGACTAAATTTTCTTAATGCGGTGGGACTCGACTACTTGACCCTTGGGCGTGGCTCCGGCTCCCTGTCTGGTGGAGAAAGCCAGCGTATTCGGCTTGCTTCACAAATTGGTTCAGGCCTAACTGGTGTGCTTTATGTTCTAGATGAACCCAGTATCGGATTGCACCAAAGAGATAATGCCCGCCTATTAGAAACTTTGCAAAACCTCCGCGATATTGGCAATACCGTGATTGTTGTTGAACATGACGAAGATGCCATTTTAACCGCTGATTATGTTGTCGATATGGGCCCTTTAGCAGGAATCGAAGGCGGCGAAGTTATCGCCTCCGGCACTCCCGATAAAATCAAAAAAAGTAAAAATTCTCTCACCGGGCAATATTTGACAGGGAAAAAAACCATATCCTCTCCAGCCCAACGGCGAGAAATCACCCCGCATAAAATGCTTAAGGTCAGAGGTGCCAAGGGAAATAACCTTAAGTCTGTAGATGTTGACTTTCCACTTGGCTTATTCATTTGTGTCACAGGTGTTTCCGGCGGCGGCAAATCAACCCTAACCATTGAAACCGTCTATAAGGCGGCGGGACGCAAACTGAATAGCAGCAATATCACCCCCATGCCACACACTTCAATTGAAGGATTCGAGCATTTAGACAAAGTAATCGACATTGATCAATCACCAATCGGTCGCACACCACGTTCCAATCCAGCGACATATACTGGTGCCTTTACGCCAATACGTGAGTGGTTTGCAGGATTACCAGAATCCAAAACCAGAGGCTACAAACCTGGACGTTTTAGTTTCAATGTAAAAGGCGGGCGTTGCGAAGCGTGCCAAGGCGGCGGCATGATTAAAATTGAAATGCACTTTTTGCCGGATGTATATGTACAATGCGAAACCTGTAAAGCTAAACGTTATAATCGTGAAACTTTGGAAATAAAATTTAAAGGAAAGTCTATCGCCGATGTTCTTGCCATGAGCATTGACGAGGGCGCGGAATTTTTTAAAGCCGTACCAAAAATTCGCGATAAAATGGTTACCTTACAACGGGTCGGGCTTGGCTACCTAAATGTTGGGCAACAAGCTACAACTCTTTCAGGCGGGGAAGCTCAGCGAGTAAAGCTGGCCAAAGAACTTGCTAAGAGAGCAACCGGAAGGACATTGTATATTCTGGATGAGCCAACGACAGGGCTACATTTCGAAGATGTCAATAAACTCTTGGGCGTTTTGCAAGAGCTTGTCGAGGGCGGCAATACAATGATTGTCATTGAACATAATCTGGATGTAATAAAGACGGCAGACTGGATCATCGATCTAGGGCCAGAAGGTGGTGATGGCGGCGGGCAAATCGTTGCGGTTGGCACGCCAGAAGACATCGCGGATGTTAAAGAAAGCTGGACAGGCAAGTATTTGAAGAAAGTTTTACAGAAGAAAAATTAAGCAAAAATCTATTTTATAAAGGGTTTCCTAAATTGGATCGCGGCCCATATAGTCTGTTAAAATATATTTCATCGTTATAATAATGCCAGTTCTTTGCGCTCCTTGTTGACCATCTGC
>JAJRSG010000142.1 GCA_024278915.1 Alphaproteobacteria bacterium | reverse complement strand
GTTTTACATGACGGCCTTGGGGTGAAGCATGTGGTGGTCGGAGAAGATTTTCGCTACGGCAAAGCAAGGTGTGGTGATTTTGAAAGCCTGAAAAAACATTGCAGTGCAAGAGGCATTGGCGTCAATGGTGTCCCGCCCATTAGCTTACATAAAAGTTACGGTAAATACGGGTCGACAGAAATTCGTGACGCTTTGCGGGAAGGGGACGTCTTCTTTGCGGCCCATATGCTCTCGCGCCCATGGATTATGGACGGAGAGGTGGTGCATGGTGACCATCTTGGCCGTACATTAGGTTTCCCCACTGCCAATATCTACTTTGATGACCGCATCCATCCCAAACCTGGTATATATGCTGCCGAGTGTCGGTTGGACGGCGAAGAAGAATGGCTAAAAGGGGTAGCTTATGTGGGGGCAAGACCCACTGTGGGCGGCAAAGACCACCGATTAGAGATGCATATTTTTGATTTTGACGCCGATATTTATGGTCGTATTTTGGATGTCGCCTTTCGCACTTTTATTCGCGAAGATGTAAAATTCGATAGTCTCGATGACATGGTCGTACAAATGCAAAAAGACAAAGACGGCGCGCGGGCGATTTTCGGAATTTTGTGATGGGCACGCGTTCGTATCATGCGAATAGGTTAGCCTTAATATTGATCATCCTTGCCGCATTTACCTTGGTTTTATGAGCAAAGACGGCATTTTTTGGTGGGGTGAACACTCAAATACAAGAGCGATTAGGGTAGAATGAGGCTTTAGGTAAGTGGGGTTAACCTGCGCTTGCCGCCAGCTTTAAGACGGCCCAATAGCTTGGTTTGGTTTCCATTTTATCGCCGTAACCTTCGCGTTGTAGGGCGGCATGAAATTTTTTGAACCGAAAGCAAGGCACATACATATAGAGATGATGTTCGACGTGGTAATTTACCCAGTAAGGGGCGACAAACACCCGCGCCAAAAAATTGGCGTGCGTGGTGCGGGCGGTGGTGAGCGGGTTATCAGGCGTATGGCCGGTTTCGGCGTGTTCGGCAATATTGCGAATCCGCAGGACGAGTTGAAATACGGTGAGGAGAGGTACAAGCCACAAGGCCACATACACCCACCAATATCCCGCAAGCCAAAATGCCGCCAACATAAGGCCATTGACTAGATAAGGGCCGATGACGGTTTTAACGTCAATGGCCTGATAGCCTTTGATCGATTTTCCTTTGCCAAAAATTTTTGCCAATAGCAAGAGAAGCTGACCCCCACGAAGCTTAATCCCCGTCAAGCCAGTGATGTCTCGCAAGAGTTTCCGTACCATACTCATACGTGTTGTTGGAAAGGCGGCTGATAATCCCAAATCAGGGTCTTCCGCCTGTTGCACATATTTATGGTGTTTGAGATGATAGGTGCGATAGGCGCCTAATTCTAAGCCAATTGGGTAGGCAAAGAAGTATTGTCCGATAATTTTATTCAAGACGGGTGTTTTAAACAAAATGCCGTGCGCCGTCTCGTGCATTAAAATCGCCATGCCCAGTTGTCGCCCCCCGATGATCGCAATGGCGATCAGATATGTCAGTACGTTAGGGAACAAGACGAACAAGGCACCCGCCGCTATGATAACTCCCCAGCAATGCAAGGTTAACCACCACCCCCAAAGGTCGGAGCGCTCACTGAGCTCCTTTACTTCGGATTTGGGTAAATATTGTATTTTGGTGTTTACGCTCGCCATAAAGCTATCATAAACAGGAATAACACAGAGGCAAAGTAATATTCTTGCATGCGATGTTAACAAAACTGGAGTCGGTATGATCCCTAATCAACGTGATAAATTTGATATGCCTGATGATGTGGCTTATTTAAATTGCGCCTATATGTCGCCCTTGATGCATGAGGTTGTGGCGGCGGCTGGCAAAGGTGTCGAGTTTAAACAACGTCCATGGACATATACCGGCCCTGATTTTTTCACCTATAGCGAAGCATACCGAAGCCTCGCTGGACAGCTAATAAATACGAACCCCGACCATATCGCCATTGTCCCGTCGGCAAGTTACGGCTTGCAAATTGCGGCTAATAATTTGCCCTTGTCAAAAGGCGGGGAGATATTGGTGATCGAAGACCAATTCCCTTCCAATATTTATCCATGGCAGGAAAAAGCAAAAGCGTGTGGGGGACATGTGCGCACAATACCGCGCCCGCATGATGGAGACTGGACAAAAGCAGTGGTTTCTGCCGTGCAAGATCATACAGAAATTCTGGCTCTGCCAGCAACCCACTGGGCGGATGGTGGTTTTCTTGATTTGGAAATCATTGGCAAGGTCGCACGAGATGTTGGTAGTGCCCTTGTGTTAGACCTTACGCAATCCCTTGGGGTCATGCCATTTGATGCTAGCAAAATACGCCCTGATTATATGGTGGTGGCCGGATATAAATGGCTCATGGGGCCATATAGTCTCGGGTTTTTATATGTAGATAAAAAATGGCATGAAGGCATGCCTCTGGAGCATAATTGGATGAACAGAGCGGGGTCTGAGGACTTTTCGCGCCTTGTAGATTACCAAGACGGGTTTCAGGCTGGCGCGCGACGTTTTGATATGGGCGAGAAATCAAATCCCGCCCAGTTAATGAGCGCAAGCGCGGCTCTCACGCAACTTTTGGCATGGAATGTGGAAGAAATAAGTAAAACCCTTGGCGCGCGAAACGCTAAAATTGCGCAGCAGGCAAGAGCGATGGGCTTGTCGGTCGTTCGGGATGATCTACGGTGCCCACATTTTTTAGGGCTAGGATTTCCGGATGGTATTCCGAAGGGGTTAGCAGAAACACTGGCGGCGCAAAATATTTTTGTTTCGATCCGTGGGGCTTCCGTTCGCGTCACCCCGCATCTTTATAACACTGATGCGGATATAGAACGGTTGATGAATGTACTGAAAAATTTATAACTCCTAATATTCAAAATGCGTCCTAGCAATTTTATGGGCTCTATGTTACTTCGCCAATATGGAATTAATCATGGGCACAGGCATACGAATTATCAGCCCGGTCTCCTAAGGGACACCGGGATTTACGCTTGCCCATACACAGATTTAATTTAAAGATATTTTCATGACAGATACAAATGCTTCTCGCGATTACCGCGAAACCCTTTTCCTTCCAAAAACCGATTTTCCGATGCGGGCAGGCTTGCCCAAGAAAGAGCCGGAATGGCTCGCGCATTGGCATAAAATCGACCTGTATAATACCCTGCGTACCCAGAGCAAAGACAAGCCAAGCTATGTCCTGCATGATGGCCCGCCCTATGCCAATGGCCATATTCATATGGGTACGGCTATGAATAAAATTCTGAAGGACATGGTCACCCGTGCGCACCAAATGATGGGTTTTAATGCCAATTATGTGCCGGGTTGGGATTGTCACGGTCTGCCGATTGAATGGAAAGTTGAAGAAGAATTTCGCGGTAAAGGTCGCACCAAAGACCAAGTGCCAGGGAGTGAATTTCGCAAGCGTTGCCGTGAATACGCGGCAGGGTGGCTAGATACCCAGAGAGAAGAATTTAAGCGTCTTGGCGTCATTGGGGATTGGGATAATCCCTATATGACCATGAAGTTCGAGAGCGAGGCGATTATTTGTGGCGAACTGCTCAAAATTGCCAAGACGGGACAGCTCTACCGTGGTTCCAAACCCATTATGTGGTCACCAGTTGAACGTACGGCATTGGCTGAAGCTGAAGTGGAATACGCTGACCGCCGCGCCACACAAATTTATGTGAAATTTCCGGTTCGGGAAAATAGCATGCAATCACAAAGAGACAACCTTGATATTTCCGATTTAGAGTCTTTAGTGGGGGCATCAGTAGTTATTTGGACGACAACCCCTTGGACAATTCCTGCAAATCGAGCGGTTAGCTTCTCAGAGCGTATTAAATATGGCTTATATGAAGTCACTGAAATGGAAGAGGCCGAGTTTAAGCTGTGGTCGAAACCAGGTGACAAGTTAATTGTTGCTGATGATCTCTGGAAAAATGTTGCCAAAGCGGGTCTCATCAAATCCGCAAATCGCAAACGTGAGGTTCACGCTGGCGATTTAATGGCAACCATTCTTAACCATCCATTGAAGGATATGGAAGGCAATGAGGAAAAATTTGATTTCCCTGTGCCCTTATTGGCAGGTGACCATGTTACCGCTGAAGCCGGTACAGGGTTTGTGCATACGGCTCCCTCTCATGGTGAAGACGATTATGTGGTTTGGATTTCTAACCAGACAAAACTGGAATCCCTTGGT
>JAJRSG010000141.1 GCA_024278915.1 Alphaproteobacteria bacterium | reverse complement strand
TGCTACCGCCGACATATTGGATAGCTAGACCGATCATGATAAAAGGCAAGATAAATCCGAAAATTGCTGCAATTAAACGAATTTTCGAAGCGTGTTTTCTGGCAATTTTATAGCCCATTTCTTTAAGCAGATAATTATCGCTGGAATGAGGGGAGGCGGCGAGAGAAACTTTGCCGAATTTGCCCAGCCCCGTAGCGCTTTCTGCCGTACTAACGGCATTGCCAGAATGGATGTGGCGCCAGTACATGATTTTGACGAGCAAACCAACGATGAGTAACACGCCGACTGGTATGAATAAATGATGGCTTGCGACATACATGCCGAAGAAGGATGTAATGGCGAGAGCTAGAACGGCGCCGCTCATTAGGGACATGACCAGATAACCAAATTTTGTCCATACATTATGCCATGACGGGATCGCTTTGATCGAGGCATATATCATGGAGGTAGTAAAGACCGTGATCATTGCCATGACAGCGCCAACAAGGCCAATCAAGGCGTATTCTCCGGTGTTTTTACCCATAAATACCCAAAATATGGCAAATATGCTCATGGGAATGAAGGTCAAGATTGCCATCAATCCTTCGCGGGACAGCCATGAGGAACGCCACTGGGACAATGCGCGCCAAGCTCGTTCTGGATGGCCAAGATGCAAGGTAGAAGACAGAAGGCCTGTGATGACCAAGAAAAAGCTTATGGCCAACGCGACAAATGCGAACACGGGGTTGGGCAGAAGCAGGTCATGGTAAGACAGCATGGCGAGCCAGAAAAACAAGCCGTAGCCTGCGCCTGTGGCAGTAGTGAAATAAATAACGGATTTAGCGGGATGCATATCTAAATCTCCTTATACCGACAATATTTTATCAACCCAACGGGCGAGCATGCCGGCACCGTCTGTTGAAGTATCCGCATGTTCTAACATACGCGGGGTTTGGTCTGCAGTGCTGGCGTCCTGTTTAGGGCGCGGTGGCAGGTATTGATTTACGGGCTTCGTACCTTGTTCGGGCATGAGATCATAACCGCCGCGCGCCGCCACTAATTTAGACACGTCTGAATGGGGATCGTTTAAATCACCAAAGCTACGGGCACCCGCAGGGCAGGTAGAAACACAGGCCGGAACCCGACTGCGTTCTTCGAGGTTTTCGTTGTAAATCTTGTCGACACAAAGCGTACATTTTTTCATTACGCCTTTATCTTCGTCGTATTCGCGGGCGCCGTAAGGGCAAGCCCATGAACAGAGTTTACACCCGATACAAATGTCCTCGTTAACAAGGACAATGCCGTCTTCTTCGCGTTTGTAGCTGGCACCTGTTGGACATACGGTGACGCACGGGGCGTCGTCGCAATGCAAGCAGGATTTCGGGAAATGGACGGTGCGGCTGACGCCTGCATCGCTCATGGTCTCGAAAGTATGAATTCGGTTAAACCATACTCCGTCAGGATCCGCCCCGTGAGGGTTTAAGTCGGTGAGGGGAGCAGATTTTGCACCTGTATTCCATTCCTTGCAATTGGTCGCGCAAGCATGACAGCCTACGCAAATATCAAGGTCAATCACGAGGCCTAGCTTTTTGGCAGGGCGGGTTTTGGGGAGCATCGTCATTATTTTTCTCCCTTAATCTGGTTGCCGTGACCGTCTTTAATGCCGGGTATCGTCTGTGAATTGGTGTGGCGTTGGCCAATATATTCGCGAATTTTTGCGATGGCGCCCGTGGGCTTGCCTTTCAGGTCAGCGCCGTAATTGGAAACGTCCATATCACTAATCGGGCCTTTGGTTGCTTCATACATGGGTTCTGTTTTCCCCCATTCGGATGCCGCGCACTTGGTGATTTTAACCCGTAAGTCATACCATGCCGCTTGCCCTGTTACAGGGTCGGAGTTGGAGTATTCATGGCCATCTTTATTTGGACGCAACACGTCTGAAATAATATGGTTGAGGAGGAAGCTTTTGTTAAACTCGGGGGCGTCGTGCTTAAGGCCCCACGCGCCTTTGCGCTTGCCGATGGCATTCCATGTCCAGACGGTGTTTTTATTAACGCCGGTAATTAGTTTGACCTGTCCCTTGACGCGACCATGACGACCTTCAATCCAGACCCAGTCATCATCAACAATGCCGAGACTGGCAGCCATGTCTTTGTGGATATGCAATTTGTTGGCATTAGTGATCTGTCTTAGCCATGTGTTCTGGCTACCCCAACTATGGTACATATGCATCGGGCGTTGTGACAGGGCGTGAAGGGGGAATTCATCCGTATCCACATCGCGCTCTTCAAATGGTTGATACCACATCGGGAGAGGGTCAAAATAGGTTTCGACCCGTTCACGGTGTTCTTCAGGCGGTCTCTTGTCACCGTGGCCTTGTGCAGCCAGTCTGAATTTTTGCAAATCTTCATTGTAGAGTTGGAAAACAACCGGAGAAGCTTCACCAATCCATGCCATTTTCTTGGCATAGTTCAGGTAGTCCTGATTGGCATGTTTAAAGAACTGAATACCCAGCGGCATTTCTTCCGACCAGAAACAGCCGTTTTCAATATATTTTTCCAATTGGTTCGGATTGACTTCGCCAACGCCGGATTTTGTACCGTCTTTGCCGCGCCAACCGCCCAAAGGGCCAATCCCGGGTTTACGTTCATGATTGACGATATAGTCTTTGTAGCCGCCCGGATATTTTGGACTGCCGTCATCATTGACCATGCCGGGTAGGTTGAGCCTTGCGCCAAGGTCGAGAAGGACAGTTTGGAAAGTTCGCACATCGCGGTCAAGCTTGACGACAGGTTGGCGAATACTGTCCGCCACCCCGTGAGCAGCAGAGATCGGGCGGTCAAGGATGGAAATACAATCGTACCGCTCTAGGTATGTGGTATCGGGCAAAATCAAATCGCAATAAGGCACAGTTTCGGAGTAAAATGCGTCCGAATAAATAATTTTCGGAATTTTATATTCGCCGTCATCATTTTTAGCAGTGAAGAAATCTAGTGTTTCGCCAATATTCATAGACGAATTCCACGCCATATTGGCCATGAACATAAACAAGACATCAATGCCGTATGGGTCTTCTTTGGCGGCATTTCTCAGTACCATATGCATCATGCCGTGCAGGCTTAGGGGATGTTCCCATGAAAATGCTTTATCGATCCTCAGGGGCTGTCCATCATCGCCAACAATGAGATGTTCAGGAGAGGTCGGAAAACCTGCAGGGCCGCCGCCCAATACTGTATTCGGTTGATAGTGGGGTGGTGTCGGTTTTGGCGCAGGCGGGATTGGCTTCGGGAAGGGAGGTTTAAACCGCCATCCGCCGGGGGTATCGATAGAACCCAACAGCACTTGCAACATATGAATCGCGCGGCAGGTATGAAAGCCGTTTGAATGGGCCGAAATGCCTCGCATGGCATGAATGGCAACAGGACGGCCAATCATTTTGTCATGTTTACGTCCCCATGCATCTGTCCATGGTTCGTCGATGACCACTTCTTCTTCAAAGGCAGCATGAGCAAGTTCGGCGGCGATGCGGCGAATGGTATCTGCGTCAATTCCACATTGCTCGGCAACGGAATCGGCGGAGTATTCTTCGGCCATATAGCGTTTAGCGAGAAGTTCAAAGCTGGGTACAACCGTCTTGCCTTTTATTTTGCGAACGCCAGCGAAAGCGGGCGTGAAGTTTTTGGAATAGGCACTAACGCCTTTTTTCTTTTTAATGTCCCATACAAGCGGAAACCCTTTTTTGTCACGCAAGAACAGACCATCATCTGCCTCGCCGGGGTTTTGAATCACGAGCCACGGGGCGTTGGAATAACGAGCGAGGGACGGGAAATCTACTTTCTCGGCCCGTAATAGTTCGTTGATAATGGCAAAAACAAACAAGCCGTCTGTGCCGGGGCGAATGCCAACCCATTCATCGGCAATGGCGTTATAACCATTGCGGGAAGGGTTCACCACGACGAATTTGTTGTCGCCACGGGTTTTCATTTTCCCAAGTCCAATTTTGATCGGGTTACTGTCGTGATCATCGGCAACGCCGAACATCATGAAATATTTGGTGCGGTCAAAGTCGGGGTCGCCAAATTCCCAAAATGCCCCGCCAATAGTGTAAAGTCCGCCAGCGGCCATATTGACCGAGCAAAACCCGCCATGGGCAGCAAAATTATGGGTGCCGTAATTACTCGCCCACCACCCGGTTAAAGATTGGCTTTGATCTCGGCCCGTAAAGAAGGCTAATTTGCCAGGGTCTTTGGCGCGGGTATCGCCAAGCCATTTTGTGGCCAAATCTATGGCCTCATCCCATTCAATCTCTTTAAACTCGCCGCTACCCCGTTCGCCAACCCGTAATAACGGTTTGGTCAACTTTGCCGGCGCATATTGATGCATGATCCCGGAGGATCCTTTGGCACATAACACACCTTTGTTGACAGGGTGATCAGGATTACCCTCAATATAACGGATTTTTCCGTTCTTTAAGTGTACTTTAATCCCGCAGCGGCAGGCGCACATATAGCAAGTCGAAGTTTTGATCTCGTCGCTCACCTCAGGGCTGAGCGCAACTTCTTCCTTTACCGTTTCAAACGGATTGATCCCCATTCGGCTGTCCCCTTTATATTAGTTTGGTCTAATATGAGTGTGCCAAGAAATCAGGAAAAGTGCAAATAGTATTCTAGGGAGCTGGGGATAAAAATTTGTAATGGTTTTAGGCAGCTTTCAGCGAAAAAGGTCATATCCGAGGAAATTTCAATTAAATGTGTTGGCGCCTTTGCAAGCCTAGTCAATTACACCGGATTGGCGTTTTATATCATCAGAGGTTTGGCGCGAGCCATCATGGGACCAGCCCGGAACCGCAAAAACATAGGCTAGCCTTTGTTTGAGGGTGAGGTCGGGTTTTGTCATATCACTGAAAATACTAATGAATTCATGGGTCGCTATTCTGAAAGGATTGAAAGTGGCAATGTTTTTAATGATGCCGTATTCCAATTTTTCACCCGCGCCTTCTTCGGCGAAGGTGTGAAATAATTTATCCCAAATAATAAAAACGCCAGCATAATTCGTATCAAGGTATTTTGGGTTTACCGAATGATGGACACGGTGGTGCGAAGGAGTATTGAACACGG
>JAJRSG010000140.1 GCA_024278915.1 Alphaproteobacteria bacterium | reverse complement strand
TCTAGATTTACGTGGCACACATATGGATTTATCGCTCTGTTTACACCAATATTCTTGTTGGTAATGGCTGGAATGCTAATCATAATTTTTGAAATGTTTTGACACCAATTGGATCTGAGCTTGTTGATGATGGGGCTTGATTTCTTAAGGTGGGTAGGGAATGCCCCCACTAGAGTTCACGTCTTTGTCATTTAAAGGTTTCTGGCTTGCTAAGGTTGGATGTGCAAAATAACATCTGCAAACAATAAAAAATTAGATTGGCCGCGCGATTTTGTGTGGTTGTCATATTGGTAACTGGTTTGGCATTTGCTATCGCCAAATTATTGATTATATTCGGTTAAACGAAGGAGTGGCTCATGGACGGCTTTAACGATACACACGCGACGAACGCTGATGTGAGGGCGGAAGTGCAAGATAGATATGCGGACGGTGCAAATGCTGTCGAAGCTGCCTTGTGTTGCCCCGTCGATTATGATCCGCAATATTTAAAAATTATTCCTCAAGATGTATTGGACCGTGATTATGGTTGCGGAGATCCTTCCCGCTATGTGCGCGAGGGTGATGTGGTATTGGACCTTGGATCGGGTGGCGGCAAAATTTGTTTCATTGCCTCCCAAATCGTTGGCCCTGAGGGCAAGGTGATTGGGGTGGATATGACCGACGATATGTTGGAACTGGCCCGCAATAACGCGCCTGTGATTGCCGAACGTGTTGGGTATGCAAATGTAGAGTTTCGCCGTGGCCACATTGAAGACCTAAAAACTGACTTGGACGAACTTAATAAATGGCTTGCCCAAAACCCGGTTAAAGATGCTGGTGGCATGGAAGATATGGAGGCAGAGATTTTACGCCTGCAAACCGAGTTACCAATGATCCCAGATAATAGCATTGATGTGATTGTTTCCAATTGCGTGTTAAACCTTGTGTCTGACAGCAAAAAGAAACAGCTATTTGCAGAAATGCACCGTGTCCTGAAAGTTGGTGGTCGGGTGGCTGTGTCTGATATTGTTTCTGACGAAGACAGTCCGGAAAGCTTGAAACAAGATGCTCGCCTATGGTCTGGCTGTATCTCTGGTGCACTTACAGAAGAAGGCTTTGGAGAGGCTTTGGAGCAGGCAGGTTTCCATGGTATTGTTATTGATAAGTTTGAAATGGAACCATGGCAAATTGTAGAGGGAATCGAGTATCGTTCCGCGACTTATCTGGCCTATAAGGCACCAGACAAAAAGGAGCTGGATAAAAATCAGGCAGTCATTTATTTGGGCCCATTTTTGGAAACGACGGATGACCATGGTATAGTATATCGCCGAGGTATACGTACAGCGGTTAGCGAGAAAACATTTAATTTGTTAAAGGCAGAGCCTTATGAAGATATGTTTGCCTATATCGAACCAGCCGTAGAAGTGGCAGACGAGATTGCTTTTACTTGCTGCACATCCAAAACCCGTGATCCAAAGGACACTAAAAAAGGTGCCCCCAAACTCACTACTGATCCAAGTCAAAGTTCCTCATGTTGTTAGGTATTGCTATGAAGTTACGCGTATTTTTTATCATTATTGCCATGGTCGCTACACTGGTTTTGTTTGTGTCTTGTGCACCAATCACCTTTTTAAATACCATTACGCCGTCCGGTAGTTATTCTTTGGTCAAAGATATCTCTTATGGGGATGAAGACCGTCAAGCGCTCGATATTTATCAGACGGACAAACCAAAAGCAGATGCCCCGACCATTGTCTTCATTCATGGTGGCTCGTGGAGTGACGGCAATAAAAATATATATAAATTTGTTGGCGAATCATTTGCTTCCGAAGGTTATACTATTGCTATCCCCAATTACCGAGTTTACCCAAATGTGAAATACCCTGCATTTGTAAATGATACGGCGGCCGCCGTTGCTTTTATTGCCAAGCGGTATCCAGAGAAACCTGTCTTGTTGATCGGGCATTCTGCCGGGGCTTATAATGCGATGATGGTTACCGTTGATCCTAAATATTTAAAAGCACAAGGTGTCGATGTTTGTAATACGATTGTCGCGACCATTGGCTTGGCTGGTCCTTATGGCGCTTTTCCATTGGTAGAAGAACCTTATCCGACAATTTTTCCGGATCGCCACACTGCTGATGATGCCCCTGTGAATTTGATAAAAGGGCCAACGCCTCCTGTGTTTTTACCAATCGGTGATAAAGACACCACTGTTAGCGATAAACATGGGCGCGAACTTGCCAAACGGATTAATGCGCGTGGCGGTAAGGCCGAGTTCAAGCTTTATCCCGGGCTTAGCCATACTGATATTGCCAAAGTCTTATCCCGCTATTTCGATCAGGATTCAGAGCTAAAAGCGGATATGCTCGCTTTCATCGAAGCCCAACCCAAATCAGGCGGTAATTATTGTCGTTAAAGCTTGTTTCTTTATTGTGGCTTAATCGGCGTAATTTGTTAATGAAGCGGGAATAATTTTGAATGAGTAATCCATGTAAAATGCAAGGTTTAAATCACCGCTACGCGCCCATTGCAACCTACTATCCATTCCGTTCAGAACGACTCTATATTCACCGTTTAAAGCTTTTGTAGTTGAGTTTATATCGTTAATGATCGCCTTTATCAATACTGCGCGATGCTGATATGGATTGACAATACTTACAGCCACTTGATCATAGGTTTCAATTTTTGTGCGGCCAACTTCTTTGATGCCATCTACGAACTTTGCCAATTTAGTTGATAATTTAAATGCGTCTTGAACATTATTAGGAATGTTTGTTTTAACTTTCAAATGGGCTAAGCTGGTATCTGGACGTACACCTCTAACAACATTTGAGTTGAACATTGCAACATTGAGCGTACGTACAACATTTCCCTTGTCAATTAAGCTAAGTTCAATACTTTTATCTTTTTTTGCTGCTTCCATCATATTATTAATCGTTGCTTCGATTTCTGATAATCGAGTAGCAAGGTCACGGCTATCATTTTCAATGGTTACTTCAAGGAGAAGATAATCACCCTTTTTTTCAATAAAAATCCCTGTGTCATTATTAGTTGTCATTGATCTTTGGATTCTTGACCCAGTAACCACGATTTCGTCACTTTGTGCGAAGGCAGGTTGACTAAAGCCGAGAAATAATAAAACAGATAAAATGAATGCGCGCATAATCACTCCTTTTGATATATCATAAGCCTAATCTAGTATATTTGGTAAGATAAGTAACTTCCCTTTAAGGATGTAAAGGAAAAGCGGAGAAATGAGCGGTAAAAACTATGATGCAATCATTGTTGGAGCAGGGCATAATGGATTGGTCTGTGCGTTTTACTTGGCACGTAAAGGTCTAAAAACTTGTGTATTGGAGCGAAGCTCTGTGGTTGGCGGCGCCGCCATTACCGAGGAGTTTTACCCGAAATTTCGTAACTCTGTTGCGTCCTACACGGTTTCTCTCTTACAGCCCAAAGTGATCCGCGAGATGGATTTGACGGCATATGGATTGGAAGTGGTGCTTCGTAAAGTTGATAATTTTTTACCTCATGGCGATGATTATTTATTGGCGGGACGGGAAGGATTGACCATAAAAGAAATTGCTCGCCACAGTTTAAAAGACGCGGAAGCTTATCCTCGTTATGAAAACGCCCTTAACGGTATTGTTGATTTACTTCGTCAGTTTTTATTGGTTTCACCGCCTAATGCAGGAGGCGGTCTGGCTGATATTTTGGCCATGCTGAAGGCAGGTCGCAAAATGGCCAAATTGCCCTTGGAAACCCAAAGGGATCTCCTTGATTTTTTCACCAAATCGGCCACAGAAATTCTAGGTCAATATTTTGAAAATGATGCCGTGAAAGCCTTGTTTGGTTTTGACGCGGTGGTGGGACATTTTGCATCTCCACATGAACCAGGCTCTGCATATGTATTATTGCACCATGTTTTCGGTGAGGCGGCAGGAGTAAGCGGTGCGTGGGGACATGCCATTGGCGGTATGGGGGCCATCACAAGCGCCATGCAAAAGGTATGTGTCGCCCAAGGCGTTGAGATATTGACCGATATGCCTGTTGACGAAATCCTCGTCCAAAAAAACAAAGCCGTGGGCGTAAAGGCGAAGGGCGAAATATATACTGCTAAAACGGTTGCCGCCTGTGTGCATCCGAAAATCCTTTACGAAAACCTTGTTAAAGCAGAGGATTTGCCTACAGATTTCAACACTCGTATTGCAAATTATAAATCCCACTCCGGTACTTTTCGTATGAATGTAGCGTTGGACAAATTGCCAAATTTCATCAACGCACCCGGTGGGAATGACTATTTGACCAGTGGGATTATTATTGCGCCGAGCCTTGCTTATATGGACGCAGCATGGCTATCTGCTAAAATAAATGGGTGGTCAGACGCACCGATTATTGAAATGCTTATTCCCTCAACGCTAGACGATACACTGGCTCCAAAAGGAAAGCATGTCGCCAGTTTATTTTGCCAGCAATTTTCTTATGAATTACCCCACGGAAAGCTATGGGGCGATCATAGAGAAATCGTTGCGGACCATATTATCAAGACGGTAGATCATTATGCTCCCGGGTTTGCTGCTTCGGTCTTGGGGCGGCAAGTTTTATCGCCACGCGATCTTGAGAGTAAGTTTGCCCTTATTGGCGGCGATATCTTTCATGGACGTATGAGTCTCGATCAATTATTCTCTGCGCGTCCTGTGCTTGGCAATGGCGGCTACCGCGCCCCCGTACAAGGCTTATATATGTGTGGTAGTGGCACGCATCCCGGCGGCGGTGTGACTGGGGCACCGGGTCATAATGCCGCGCAAGTGATCTTAAAAGACCGCAAGGGTTTCTTGTAACTCTTGCCTCTTTGTGTCATATTCTCATTTTCCGAGGGGCACCTTACAGGTTGAGACGCACCCTTATAACTTGATCTGGATAAGACCAGCGTAAGGACGGACGAATTTGTGACCTTGGATGAATACAACCAGTATTGTTCTTCTCTCCCTCACGCCCACAAGGTGGTACAGTGGGGCGGCGCACATGTGTGGAAAATTGATAAGAAGATGTTTGCTGTTGGGGGATGGCAAGAGCGAGAGGTAAGGAGCGCCGAAGGTGCGATTGGGAATGTAAAAAGTGAAGAAGTTTATATAACTTTTAAAGTTGGTGAAATCGCCTTTGAAATTCTAAGTGAAGTGGAAGGGTGCCGCCCGGCTCCATACCTTGCTTCTCGCGGGATGAAATGGATACAGCGCACAGGCAAGGGTTATATGAGTGATGTTGATCTGAAAACCTATATCAAGGATAGCTACGTCCTTGTCTCCAAAAACTTGACCAAGAAGAAACAAAAAGAGTTAGGTCTTAATCAGGAGGTTGGAATATGACGACCATCCTCGATCACTCCCGCGTAGACGGGAAACCAATTTTTAAATATGTAATGTGTTCGCTCATGCAAGAATGGATACCCGCTTAGTCGGGTGTGAGCGGAAGTAAAAAAGGAAAAATACCATGAATAAACCGATTGACCAAAGCCAGTTTCAAACACCAACCGTTACTACGGGGGCGTTGCCAGCTTCGACCAAAACTTATACCCACCCAAAAGCTGCGCCTGATTTGTCTGTGCCGCACAGGGCGATTGCTTTGCATCCATCTGCCAACGAACCAGATGTGCCAGTGTATGATACCAGCGGGCCATATAGTGACCCTTCTGTTGAAATTGATCTTGAAAAAGGCTTGGCTCGCCCTCGCACGGATTGGGTATTGGAGCGCGGGAATGCGGAACTCTATGAAGGCCGCGACGTAAAACCCGAAGATAATGGCGGCGCGAGTGGAAAGTATTTGGCGCGGGAATTCCCGATCCGAAATAAGCCTCTTCGCCGCAAAGATTTGACCAAACCATTCACCCAATATGAATACGCACAGGCAGGGATCATCACAAAAGAAATGATTTATGTGGCCGAGCGGGAAAATATCGGGCGGCAAGAAGCGGTTGCGGGGGCGCAGGCACGTGTCAATGCGGGCGAAGGGTTTGGAGCTGAACTTCCCGCTTTTGTAACACCGGAGTTCGTCCGTGACGAAATCGCCAGAGGGCGCGCCATCATCCCTGCCAATGTCAATCACCCAGAGATCGAGCCACAAATTATCGGTCGGAATTTTCTTGTGAAAATCAACGCCAATATTGGGAACTCTGCCGTAGCTTCCAGCGTCGAAGAGGAAGTCGATAAAATGGTTTGGGCCACCCGTTGGGGCGCTGATAATGTGATGGATTTGTCCACCGGACGGAACATTCACAACACCCGCGAATGGATTATTCGTAACGCGCCCGTACCCATTGGGACGGTGCCCATGTACCAAGCGCTTGAGAAAGTAAATGGAGTTGCTGAAGACCTGACGTGGGAAGTGTTTCGCGACACCTTGATCGAGCAGGCCGAGCAAGGCGTTGATTATTTCACCATTCATGCTGGGGTTCGTCTTGCCTATATTCACCTTACCGCCCACCGTGTTACGGGCATTGTCTCGCGGGGTGGATCTATCATGGCGAAGTGGTGCCTCAGCCATCATAAGGAAAGTTTTCTCTATACCCATTTCGAAGATATTTGCGATATTATGCGCACCTATGATGTGTCGTTCTCGCTTGGGGATGGTCTTCGTCCCGGCTCTGTGGCCGATGCCAATGACCGCGCACAATTCGCCGAGCTTGAAACCTTGGGCGAGCTGACTAAAATTGCGTGGGCTAAAGGCTGTCAAGTGATGATCGAAGGGCCGGGCCATGTGCCCATGCATAAGATCAAGATCAATATGGAGAAACAACTCGATGTGTGCGGTGAAGCGCCGTTCTATACTTTGGGGCCGCTCACCACGGATATTGCTCCCGGTTATGATCATATCACCAGCGGTATTGGCGCCGCTATGATTGGTTGGTTTGGTACGTCCATGTTATGTTATGTTACCCCTAAAGAGCATTTGGGGTTGCCAGATCGTGACGATGTAAAAGTTGGTGTTATCACCTATAAGCTTGCGGCTCACGCCGCCGATCTCGCTAAGGGACATCCCGCTGCGCAAATTCGCGACGACGCCCTGTCCCGCGCCCGTTTCGAATTCCGTTGGGAAGATCAATTTAACTTGTCTCTCGACCCTGAAACGGCCAAGGACTACCACGATCAAACCCTCCCCAAAGATGCCCATAAAGTTGCGCATTTTTGCTCTATGTGTGGCCCCAAATTTTGTTCCATGAAAATTACCCAAGACGTAAGAGACTATACCGAAACTTTGTCTGAGAATGAAAAAGCAAGTCTGGAAGAACAAGCCAGAGAAGGTATGGCCGGGATGAGTGAGAAGTTCAAAGAAATGGGCGGGGAGATATATTTGGAGGAAGCGAAGGTTGAGGCCGGGAAGTAGGTATGTTTGTTAGTGGAAATACAGTTGCGGCCTCACATATAAATTGTTTCGAAAAGGTAATTGAAGACAGTAATCTTGATTGGTTGGAATTGGGTAAAGAGTTTTCATTTAACATGTTTGGGCCAAGCGTGGGCAGGATATTTTCTTAGTTCTGGCATATATTTCCATACGGTTTTCCTTATCTTCACGAGAAGAACGGTAGGTCTTGCGAAATTTATCCACGCCCTTTAAGCCTCGTCTATATTTCATCTGTCCCGTGCCAGAGGTATCAATCGCGCATTGAGTTGAGATAAGGGAAATGTCAGCAATGGCTAGTGGAGTGTTACGTGCCAATTCGTCTGTGTCGCCGCGATAGCTAAAGGTGACTATGGCGGGTATGTGAGAACATGCCTAAAATAACAAAATGACATTCCTATGTGGTACTGGTTTGCTACGAAATATTTATATCTCCCTTACGGTATCCGGTAGTTTCGGGTCACATGGGCCTGCCTTGCTTAAAGGGTTAAAGAAGTACAGTAAGCGAGTGAGAGTTACCTCTGCGCGCCTATTGGTGTGTCTGGATGTAAATATGAATAGTAAGGTATGACCTTAGCTAGGTGTTCCGCAAGAGAGGCAAAATTTATGGAAAGAGACATTGCGAGTCCCGCAATTGGTACAGTCCTTTTCTAGGCGAATGCCACAATGGACGCAAAAATCAGTTTCCACGCCTTCCCGTTTGACAATATTACGGTCACATCCCGGGCAGGTCTTGGCGGCAATTTTTTTGAGAGCCGTTTCGTATTCTATAGATTGTCGACGCTCGCCTTCGGAACGGGTTTCTTCGACTTGTTTGCGCTCAAGGTAACTCCGCATTCCTTTGATGATGAAATGCCCAGCAACGAAAACTAACATGATGCCAACCACATAC
This sequence comes from Alphaproteobacteria bacterium, assembly GCA_024278915.1. GTDB lineage: Bacteria > Pseudomonadota > Alphaproteobacteria > Caulobacterales > Maricaulaceae > Robiginitomaculum_A. Next base: position 2,165 of record JAJRSG010000140.1, on the reverse strand, counting down.
CGAACGTAACCACCATAAGAAGGGAGATAGGGCACAAGTTCTACAAAGAAAGCAAATAGCGCAAAGAGGACAAAGCCACGATATAAAGGCCAATAGCTACTTTTTCGTTTTCTCGCCAGTAGCCATCCTCCGATGACGAGTAAAGGTAGGGTGAGGGCAAGGCGAAGTAAGAATATGCGTAGTTCTCTGGCTCGTTGAGATTTCCTATATTTTGGCCGCGCTTCATCCAGAATACTTGCTCGACGGTTTTCTAACTCCGTCAATTTGCGCCGTGACTGTGTTGCTTTGGTTTGAGCGTCTTCCAATTGTTGTAGAGCGATACGTTCGGCTTGCTTAATGGATTCCACAGCACGTGTACGTTTAATAACTTCTGGGTTTTGGGATATGCTCTCGGTAGCAGTTCGCGTTTTAAGCCAGCTATCAAGAGAGGCTTTGGCGTTTTGGTAGTCATTTTTTGCAGATTGTAATTTTACGTCGGCGTCTTCAATATCCAGGCGGTTATTGATTATTTGTTTGTTGGTAAGAGTTATTGAATGTTCTAGGCGCGATATTTTCCCACTATCTACAAAGTCTTTTACAGTTGTCTGCTGGTCTATATTAGGTAAGTCAGCGATGACCAGGCTACCTAACCCAATAAGGAATCCGGCGAAGACAGTCGATAAAATCCACATAATAACGGTGTATAATTGTTGTGGCCGGCGGCTTGATTTTGACATGGGTAGTTCCTGTTTAATATGAGCGTTAGAGCAAAAAGGTGCATTTTAATATGATGCGTAAGTTGTCGAGCGTTTGTCAAGAATTGATACGGGAGTCGGATTCACACTTATTTTTTGGAGCTACATTGACAAATATTTACCGTTATGGTTGCTTTCGTTAAAGTAAACAACCAAAAAATAAAGAGTATAATATGACAAAAACTAAAACCGTAACACTTATGTTTGTTCTTTCAATGAGTATTGGAGTAAATGCAAATGCTGTTGAAACTTGGAATTGCCCAGATGGAGAAAGAGCAAGATTAGCATTTGTTTCAGGAGAAATAACTAAATGGCCAAACTATACTGAGGCCGGTGGTGCGCGGGTGCAACGCCAATACCCTAAGACAGCATTTGTAGCTCAAGCGAAATATGTAGACTTGGGCGATAAATATTTTGGTGTTTGCCAATATTATAACCATATAGGGCTTACGGTTACATTCGGCTCGCTAAACCTAGAAAAGGCAGACAAAAAGTTCAATGGGGAAGCTTACTGGAGAAAGGAATATACGGAGTCAAAACCTGAGAATGATAAGTTGGGTCAAGAGATGTTAGAGGTTTGTATGCAAAATGAAAATGGGCTCGCATACCCTAGTATTAACTGTTCATTTTTAACCAAGGATTGATATGGGAGTTGGGTTCACACAAAAGTGTGAAGTTTCGTGCTTTGTATTTTGATGCTTGAAGTTGTTTTCTTTGGGTGGAGGAATGTGTATGAAAAAAGTGACGATGGGGTTCGCCATTTGGGTTGTGTTTGCCGTGTTAACTTCATGTGCTCCACAACAAAACCAAAATGGAGGACAAATGGCAGGTGATAAATTAACGGCATTAATTGTTAAAATTGATAAGGATGCTCGTATTGACGGTACGGTTGTCTCGTTCAATGTTAAGGGGCGAGAACTTGTTTTGATCTATGATGTCGATGCCGATAGAATGCGAGTTGTGACACCCATTGTCCCTGTGTTCAATGTGGCTGAATCCAGTTATAAACGGATGTTACAAGCGAATTATGACGCGGCACTTGATGCACGGTATGCGGTTGCTAACGAATTGATTTGGGCGGTATTTATCCACCCTCTCAGCAGTTTGACGGACGATGATTTTGTATCGGGAATTGTGCAAACTTATACCACAGCTGAAACCTTTGGGTCTTCCTATAGTTCAGGAGCCTTTATCTTTGGGGGCGGAGATAGCAATGGTTTGCATGAAGAACTATTGGATGCGTTGGAGAAAGCCGCCGATATTCAAGACAAAGGTATTTAGTTTTACAAGTTTAATTTTGCATGGTGGTTGATTTTTATGTCGCTTGACAAAATGAGTGCGGGTGGCTTCAATGTTGGGAGTTCTAGGGAGAGAGACTATGCATAACTTTTTAACGCCTGTTTTGGCTTTGATACTTTGGACATTTGTAAT
>JAJRSG010000139.1 GCA_024278915.1 Alphaproteobacteria bacterium | reverse complement strand
TCTGCGTATTTGGTGTTAATTTCAAGCCATTTGCCGTCTTTATCATCTTCAGTGTCAGGCACAATCGCATCGATTGGACATTCCGGTTCGCAAACCCCGCAGTCAATACATTCATCAGGATGAATAACCAACATATTGGCACCTTCGTAAAAGCAGTCCACGGGACAGACTTCTACGCAGTCCATAAATTTGCATTTAATGCATTCGTCTTTCACAATATATGTCATGATAGGCCTGTCGATAAGCAAGTGTAATTCCATTATTCAAATGGCGTGCCACCGTCCATATGTCAAGCTTACGCTGAACAAATTTGGCTTCTCAACTGGGGTTTTTTAAAATTTTTCCAACAGGCGTTCGAGATATTCTCGTTCAATTTTGTCACGATTTTGCTCACCAGAGCGTTTACGCAGTTCTTCCAAAAGATCACGGGCGCGTTGTCTGTCATTGATTTCTGGGACTTCATCGCCGTCACCAACTCCTGAGCCGTTATTCTCGCGTCCAAATGGATCGGCATTCTCACCATTTGCATCGGCGTTTTTGGCGCCTTCTTCTAGTCGTTTTGCCTCTTGCGCATAAAGACCAACCCCTGCTTCTCGAAGGGCGTCAATGGCTTTTGATTGTTCGCGCCCTGCACGGTAAAATTGCCCGTCTTCAAGAGCGGATTTTGCTTCACCCATGGCTTTTTTTGCACCCTTTAATGTTTGTTGAACATCATCGGGGATCGTGCCGTCTTTTCCTTGCGCTTTGTTATCTGCGGATTGCTCTGTTTCCGATCCATCTTCCTCACCGGATTTTTTACCGCTTTGTGACTTGGCATTTTCTTCCAAGGCGTCGAGCAAACCCTCAAGTTTTTGCTGGGCATCGGCTAATTCCCGCGCGGTTTTTGCTTCGGTCTTTTCCCCGCTACCATTTTGTAGGGCGCGCATATTGTCGCTTTCGGATCTGGCTGTAGACTGGGTTTCGTCGCGTAATTTTCTTTGTTCTCCCAAAATTTCATTTAGCTCTTCGAGTGCTTGTTTAAGCTCTTCACTCATGCCGCCGTCGCTAGGGGCATTTTTGCCGCTACCGCCTCCCGCATTTAACTGGATTTGCATATTTTCCAAGAGCTGCGCCAATTGAGCCAAAGCTTTTCGGGCTGCAACGGTGTCGCCTAATCGGTTGGCTTCTTCAATTGCCGCTAATAGTTTCTGGATTTCGTCTGTTTCGAAATCACCTTCGCCGCCGCCAGCCCCCTTGTTTCCAGCATTTTCTTTAGCCCGTTTTACGGCTTCTAGAGTAAGTTGTTCCATATAGCGTTCAACGGCAGCATTATAACGGTCAAATAACACCTCCAGTTCCCGTGCTGGGGCGCGGCGGGCCATCGCATTATTCAGCGCGCGTTCGGCGGCACGCATGTCCTCTAAGGCATCACCAAGCAACCCAAATTCGGCCCGTAAAGCAATGGCCCATAAATCTTGTGGAATACCGGCTAGGCTTTGCTGATCCTTGGCTGTGTGCAAGCGGCGGTAAATATTGCGCAGCCCCATATAGACACTTGGGTCTTCATAGATACCGCTTGGGTGGTCTGTGATGATCTCGATCAGGTCGGCAACCCTTTGGACTTCTTTGGGGGCGCGTAACAGGGTTTGTTCAGGGTGGTCAATTGCAAACAATGGCTGGTTTTCAAAGTCGTCAGATGTCAGAGGTTTGTTTGTTTTAATCGGCGCGTATTCACCAGTGCCCGCTAACATGAGTTGGCGTTGTTCGGCAACGGCTTTGGCCAACGGTTCAATGAAGATTTTATCGGGAATAATAAACTCTTTTGGTTCGGATTTCCCGATTTGCAATTTCCCGTCCTGTGCCACTAAATGACCAATGACAATTTTACCAGCCCATTTATGTTTGGTCATATTCATGCTGGCTGGTTCTTCTTTGGCGCTGCGCACAGATGTGCCGGGTAGGCTGACCGGAATGATTTCCAACTTATCGGGGTCACCTTCTTTTAAATGCATTGCCAGTGATAAAAGCTCTACGCCAAAATCATCTTCCAGCTGATAGCTGAAAATCAACTTGTCACGTTTTCCCGCTTTTGGGTCCGTGTCAAATTTGACCTTGGGGGGCAAGTCTTTGCCAATCATTAAATGCCAAATATTGCGGTGGGAACCAATTTGAAAACTGGCAATTGTGTTTTCCGTAACAAAGCCACGGGCTTCGAAACTTTTAGGGCCAAGGCGAATGGGCGTGATGGCCCGTGTTTGACTGTCGCCACGCAAGATGAGGCGAGGCGCGGTTTTGACACCTGATATTCGCGCGATAAATTCGGAACCTTCAGGGGCGTTGACACGGTTGCTTTGCTTGAAATAACTTGGGGGGCGCCCCGTATATTCGGGAGGATCAATCCAGGCTTCATATTGAACATCTTTGGCATTCATGCCGGACATCCATGTGGGAACAAGGCTGGCCCTAAGGCGCTCATAATTGTCACCACCACCGACCATGGCGGCAATGATGAGTAGGGCAGGAGCGATAAAGCGAAATTTGTATTTATCAAGAGGGGATAAAACGGCTCGCAAGCGTGACGGGGCCGCCTGATTTACTTTGGCTTTGGCCGTGTTTACATGTTCTTGCCAAATCAGATCATCTGCGCCGCCAAGGGCGAGAGTATCTTCAATCGCGTCAAAGGGGCGATGGGAAAGATGATTGTCGGCTTCGATCCGGCGTCTTGCTTGGGAGGTAGTCGGGCGTGGGTGTTTTCTGGCCTTATAAGTGCTGCGAACCATCAAGCCCGCGACCACCAGAAATGTCATTCCGCGCCATGGATCACCGATACGCTGCCAGAGGCCAAACATCGCCCCCGTAAAATACAGGCAGATGCCCAAGACCCCGATGGCGAAGACAGGCGCATAGGTTTCCCACATTAAATGCCAATGGGCTTTACGGGTTAAGTGCTTGGCACGTTTATGAATGGCTGAATCCATATGCTCTTATAAGGTAAAATGCAGTTGTGTGGGCATATAAATCATTACAATTTAGCGAATTTTACAGCTTTGTTTTCCAATATTTGACCTGTGCGAGAACATTTTGCGGTGCTGTACCGCCAAAGGAGGTTCGGCTCGCCGCAGATGCTTGTGGGCTGAGTACATCAAATACACCTTCGTGAATTTGTGGCTGTACAGTTTGCATGTCCTCTATGGACAATTCGTGCAAGGCCTTGCCTTGACTTTCTGCCAAAGCGACAATGGTGCCTGTGATATGGTGGGCGTCTCGAAACGGCATGGCCATTTCACGTACCAACCAGTCGGCAAGGTCGGTCGCGGTGGAAAAGGCGGTTCCTGCAGCCTGCGCCAATTTTTCTTTATTGGGGGTGATGTCGGCAACCATGCCAGCCATCGCCGCAAGAGCTAGGGATAGGGCATCAAAAGCTTCAAACACGGGTTCTTTGTCCTCTTGCATGTCTTTCGAATAGGCAAGGGGCAGGCCTTTCATCACAATAGTGAGCGAGGTGAGGGCGCCCATAATGCGGCCGACTTTGGCTCGAACTAATTCCGCTGCGTCGGGATTGCGTTTTTGCGGCATGATCGAACTGCCGGTGGTGAATTTATCAGACAGGCTAACGAAGCCAAATTGGGCGGATGTCCAGATGACAATTTCTTCGGCGAGGCGGGAAAGGTGCGTCGCACAAATGCTGGCTGTGGATAAGGCTTCCAGTGCAAAATCACGGGCAGATACGGCGTCCAGTGAGTTGGCCATGGGTCTGTCAAAACCAAGTGCTTGTGCCGTCATATCCCGATCAATCGGATATGGTGTTCCCGCAAGAGCGGCGGCACCCAATGGGCTTTCATTTAACCGTTTGGCACAATCAGAAAAGCGGGATTTATCTCGGGCAAACATTTCCAGATAGGCGAGCATATGATGGCCAAAGGTTACAGGTTGCGCCACTTGCAAGTGGGTAAAGCCGGGCATGAGTGTATCTGCATGATTTTCTGCTTGTGATAATAGTGCGTTTTGTAGGGAGGTGATTTGTTCGTCAAACCCCGTTAGGGCGTCCCTTACCCACAGCCGAAAATCGGTAGCGACCTGATCATTTCGAGAGCGGGCCGTATGTAGGCGACCTGCGGCGGCGCCGATGAGTTCGCGCAGACGGGCTTCGATATTTAAGTGAATATCTTCGAATTCGTCGCGAAAAGGGAAAGTGCCGTTTTCAATTTCTTTTTGGATGTCTTCCAGCCCGACCTGTATGGCGGCATTATCTGTATCGGTGATGATATTTTGCGCTGCCAACATATTTGCATGTGCTTTGGAACCGGCAATATCTTGGGCGGCCATGCGTTTGTCAAAACCAATAGATACATTGATGGCTTGCATTATGTCAGAAGGTTTGTCAGAAAACCTACCACCCCACATTTTTTGCCCTTTGGAATTTTTTGCCATGTCTGAGTCTCAATCCTTAAATTCAACACCGAAGGTTTTGAAAATTGCCCTGCGGTTAATGATGCTTATAGGCCTTTGTGCAATGACCTATGTCATTTTGCAATCCTGTTCTTTACCCAAGGATAATTTACACAAGTTTGCGACGGGCAGTTTGAAGAAGCTGATTGTCATGGACGGCGCCCCCGCACAACCAAGTCGGCAGTTCTCAGGGCCAAATGAAAAAATGGTATCTCTGAAAGATTTTCGAGGCGACGTGGTGGTTTTAAACGTCTGGGCCACATGGTGCGGGCCGTGTATTGCCGAAATTCCGAGCCTTGATGCTTTGCAGGGCGAATACGAAGATAAGGGCTTGCAAGTGATTGCTGTCAGCATGGACAGGCACAGGGTGGAAGCGGATAGTTTTTATAAAACCATTAAAATCAAACACCTGAAACTTTACCATGACAAGTCTTTGTCCATTGCCGCCGATGTGGGTGTTCAAGGCTTACCCATCAGTGTTTTTTACGGCAAAAGCGGCCATGAAGTCGCCCGCATTCCCGGTGAAGTGGATTGGCAAAGCCAAGAGGTGAAAGCTTTCTTGGCCCATCTGCTTAACTAGCAGGGGCGCGAATGCTTGTTAGTCTTTGGACGTCCGGTGCCGTTTACGAGCCCGTGAACCGGGACGGTTGCGGCGTTTACCACTTGGTTTACCTCCGCCGCTACTGGTACTTGGTTTCTTAGGGCCACGCGGTTTGCGTTTTTCGCCGCCACCACCACTTGCTTTATTGGTATTAGGGTTATGAGTTTGCTCATAAGCTTGCGGCGTATTTTCTTGCGCAGTTTGGCGGTTGCCACGGTTGCGGCGCGGTTTTTTCGGATTGCTATCGCTGTTTTTCGACCCTTCATAGGTGCGCTCGGTCGGGTTCCATTCTGCTTCCGGCTTCATGGTCCCGTCGGCGTTCATAACAGGAATATTTTTCTTGATAATGCGTTCGATGTCGGACAACATTTTCATCTCTTCATCATTACAAAACATCACCGCAAGGCCAGATTTGCCGGCGCGCCCTGTTCGGCCAATACGGTGAACATAGGCTTCTGCGACTTGCGGTAAATCAAAATTTACCACTAGCTCTACACCCGGAATATCAATGCCGCGCGCGGCTACATCTGTTGCTACCAAGGCGGGCACATTGCCGGCACGAAAAGCGTCGAGGGCTCTGGTACGTTGATTTTGTGAGCGATTGCCATGAATGGCTGCCGCAGACAAGTTGTTGGCATTTAGGCGTTTAGCAATGCGGTCTGCCCCCCGTTTGGTACGGGTAAAGACGATGACCCGCTCACCTTTATGCTTTTTAATCAGTTCAATCAGGGCTTCGGTTTTACGCGGTTGCGGGGTGAACATCACGCTTTGCTTCACCTTTTCCGCCGTTGACGAAATGGTCGAAACCGTGATTTCCACGGGTTTTTTCATATAGCGATTGGAAAGCTCGCGAATTTGTCGCGGCATGGTGGCTGAAAATAACAAGGTTTGACGATCTTTTGGCGTCAGAGATAAAATACGTTTAATGGCTGGCATAAACCCGATGTCGAGCATTTGATCGGCTTCGTCCAAAACCACGGTGTCGATAAAGTGCAAATCCACAATGCCCTGGCTTTGCAAATCTTCAAGACGTCCGGGTGTCGCGACCAAAATATCGACTCCGGCTCGCAATACTTTCTTTTGTTTGTGGGCTTGTACCCCCCCGACGACACAGCCTGAACGGGTCATCAGGTTTTCGCCGTAGCTACGCACAGCCTTGTCGATTTGTTGGGCCAACTCGCGGGTTGGCGTTAAGACAAGCACACGGATCGGGCGGTCATAAACCGGTTCATCACCCGCGTAATATTTGGCTGATAGGTTATGCAATAGGGGCAAGGTAAAGGCCGCCGTTTTCCCGGTACCTGTCTGTGCGAGGCCGACAACATCCTTACCTTCAAGGATCACAGGAATCGCCTGCGCCTGAATGGGGGTCGGTGTTTCGTAACCCTCCCGCGCCAATTTCTTCAAAATCGGGCCGGAAAGGCCAAGGGATGTAAATGTTGTTTCGGACATAATTTCTGTACTTTTTAGCTTTGACCTGCCCCTCTATAGGGCTTTGTTGACGGGGGCAAGGAAAAGGGTGAGGTTTCAAATGCGATTACGGCCTTATTGTTCATTGGGAAAGTGTATCATGAACTCTATAAAGACAAAAAATCCAAAACAACCCCAAACCCAACCTCTCCTTTGGGGAGAGGGCCGCGACAGCGCGGTGAGGGGTTAGGATGTTGCTAATTCAAGTTCTCGTAAAACATCGTTCATAACACCATCAAGGTTTTCAAATAAGTCACCATTCCAAAACCGAGTGACGCGGTAGCCGTAACTTTCAAGCTCTTCAGTTCGTGCCGCATCCTGCTCTAACATTTCAGCGTGTTGATCTCCGTCTAACTCGACAATCAATTTTGCGCTTTCACATACGAAATCTGCAAAGTAGTTGCCAATAGAAACTTGCCGCCTAAATTTATATCCTGCTAAATTCCGCCCTCGTACTTCGTGCCAAAACAAAGCCTCGGCCTTGGTATCGTGACGGCGAAGTCTACGCGCAAATGCAGTTTTGGTCTTTCGGTCCATGGATGAAGTGTAGCACGAAAATTTTAAACATCCTAACCCCTCACCCTCGCATCCGCTCGACCTCTCCCCACAGGAGAGGTGAGGAAATTAAAATTTCCTTTGGAAGGAGCAAACTTAACCTCTCCCATAAAATTGCAAACACCTAACCTCTCCCATAGGGAGAGGGGCGCGACAGCGCGGTGAGGGGTTGCTTGTGGTATTATCCCCAAACAGTAGGCGTTGTTTTTCTCGGCTTTGCGATAATTTGGAATTTGTCCTGATACAGAATTTGTCCAGGGTTACCTGTCCCTTTGGTTGTTATGAAATACCCACACTCTGCCAGTAATGCTTTTAATGTAAAAGCGTGACATATCATGTCGCGGGCATCAGACTTAAACCAACATATCCCAACTGCACGCATAACTTTACGTGAGCGCACTTCAAAGAAATGCTCATTAGGTGTCGGTAAATATTCACAAAACCAATTAACTTCTCTTCGTATGGCATCTTGTAAGTAGGTTGGTGTTTCAGTGTTATGGCTAGCATCATATGTGACGCCAAAAATTCCTCGATTTACGCCGTGCACGGCGGTACGCTCAGTCGATATGAATCGTAAATACATGATTTGTAAATTGATGCGGATTGCAGTCGGTTTATGCCCGATGCTTATCCAGCAGTTCAATCTTTCTAAGATATAGTCCAACGGGGGCTATGAGCATTGCACATAGCCATACGGCCTAGCGTTTAGGTGCTAGTCCCTCCGTATGTGGAGGACGGAATGTCATAAAGAAGAACATATATGCCTCTGGTGTTGGTTAATAGGGAACGTCTATATGGATATTGATGGAAAGTGTCAAGATTATTAGAATAAGTAGTAAAAAACCGCCCCACATTTCTGTAGGGCGGTTTTTGTTTTTTGTTCTGAGCTATGGCTCGGGGTTTGTTGGTGATGCTTCGATAAATCGGGCGATGCCGATTTTCGAAGAAGCACGGGAGGGCGCTTATGTGGCGCCCTAATTTAGTGCAAGCACTAAATCCCTTTGCTTACATCATGCCTCCCATACCGCCCATGCCGCCCATGCCGCCCATGTCAGGCATGCCGCCGCCGGCTGCTTCTTTGGCAGGGGCGTCGCAGATGGCAACTTCGGTGGTGAGGATGATACCGGCAACAGATGCCGCATCTAGCAAGGCTGTACGGACAACTTTAACCGGGTCAATAATACCGGCTTTGACCATATCGACATATTTTTCTTTCTGCGCATCAAAACCGTAATTGGCTTTGTTTTCAGAAACGATATTGCCAACGACAACACTGCCTTCACAGCCAGCATTTTCAGCGATTTGACGTGCAGGGTAGGAAAGTGCCGCTTTGACAATTTCGATACCGGCTTTTTCGTCGTCATTTGCGCCTTTGGCGTTGATGAAGCGGGATGCACGAAGAAGCGCTGTACCGCCCCCTGGTACGATGCCTTCTTCAACCGCAGCGCGGGTCGCATTCAAAGCGTCATCAACGCGGTCTTTGCGCTCTTTCACTTCGATTTCAGTAGAACCGCCAACTTTGATCACAGCCACACCGCCGCTAAGTTTAGCAAGGCGTTCTTGTAGTTTTTCTTTATCGTAATCAGATGTTGTATCTTCGGCCTGTTTGCGAATTTGGGCAACGCGGGCTTTGATGTCTTTTTTCTTGCCAACGCCGTCAACAACAACTGTGTCGTCTTTGGTGATGGTGACGTGCTTGGCAGAGCCGAGCATTTTCAAGTTCACTTCTTCAAGCTTGATGCCAAGATCTTCAGAGATCACAGTACCGCCAGTTAGAACGGCTAGGTCTTCAAGCATGGCTTTACGGCGATCGCCGAAACCAGGTGCTTTAACCGCTGCGATTTTAAGACCGCCACGAAGTTTGTTCACAACAAGTGTTGCCAAAGCTTCGCCTTCGATATCTTCGGCGACGATTAGCATTGGACGACCGGATTGCACAACGGCTTCCAAAATTGGGAGCATTGGCTGTAGGGAAGTCAATTTGCCTTCGTTGAGAAGAATATATGGCTCGTCCATTTCAACGCGCATTTTATCTGCATCGGTGATGAAATAAGGGGAGAGATATCCACGGTCAAACTGCATGCCTTCAACCACATCAAGTTCGGTTTCGGCTGTTTTGCCTTCTTCAACTGTGATGACGCCTTCATTGCCGACTTTACCCATTGCTTCTGCAATCATTTTACCAATGCTTGCTTCGCCATTGGCAGAGATTGTACCAACTTGTGCAATTTCGGATGATGCAGAAATTTTCTTGGCTTTGGCAAGAAGATCACCGGCAACTTCTTTCGCTGCTTTTTCGATGCCGCGTTTAAGGTCCATCGGGTTCATGCCAGCCGCAACGCGCTTTAGGCCTTCGCGAACGATGGCTTGTGCAAGAACGGTTGCCGTTGTTGTTCCGTCACCGGCAACATCATTGGTTTTGTTCGCAACTTCGCGGAGCATTTGTGCGCCGAGGTTTTCAAACTTATCTTCAAGCTCGATTTCTTTAGCGACAGATACGCCGTCTTTGGTTGAGCGAGGCGCACCGAAAGATTTTTCGATGACAACATTACGGCCTTTTGGGCCGAGGGTTACTTTTACTGCATTTGCAAGAATGTCTACGCCGCGTAGCATTTTGTCGCGGGCGTCTGTTCCAAATTTGACGTCTTTAGCCGCCATAATAATTCTCCGTAAGTTAGATTAAAATATTAGAAAGGGTTTCTGGGGATTAACCGAGAATGCCCAGAATGTCTGATTCTTTCATGATAAGAAGCTCTTGGCCATCAAGCGTGATTTCTGTACCACCCCATTTGCCGAAAAGAACTTTATCACCTTTTTTCACGTCTAGTGGCGTGATGTTACCAGCTTCGTCTTTGGTGCCGGCACCAACGGCGATTACTTTGCCTTCGGATGGTTTTTCTTGTGCTGTACCCGGAATAATAATCCCGCCAGCAGTTTTGGTTTCTTCCTTAACGCGCTTTACCAGCACGCGGTCATGTAGAGGACGAAATTTCATAATCTATCTCTTTTTAAATATTGAACTTATAGTCGGGGATGAGTTTTAGCACTCACAACCCTCGACTGCTAATAAAGGGGAGATAGGGAGAGCGACGAAGGGAGTCAAGAGAGGGGAGAAAAAGAATCTTCCCAAAACCATCAAAATTGCTGTTGTGGTTAAAATTAACTGGCTAGAGCAATGGGAGCGGGTTGGATGGTTTCGGTCACTGGGAGGGGGACTTTAAAGTAAAATACGGACCCCTGATTTTTGTGGCTTGCCACGCCCATTGTGCCGCCCATGCATTCAATGATTTCTTTGGCGATGGAAAGGCCCAGTCCTGTGCCTGTATATTGGCGGGATAGCTCGCTGTCGATTTGTTCGAACCTCTGAAAGACTTTACTTTTGTTTTCATCAGAAATGCCGATGCCCGTATCTTTTACGGCAACATAGAGTTCGTATTTACCGTTTGCGCCCATCTGTCCGTCAACAAAAACAATGACAGAGCCTTCTTGGGTAAATTTCAGGGCGTTACTGAGGAGGTTGTTAATCACCTGCCGCAAGCGGCCCTCATCTCCAACAAAGTCTTGGGGGACATGTTCAGGATAACGAAGGCTTAAATGGGTTTCTGATTCAATCGTGGCTGGTTGGTGCAAAAACACCAAGGATTGCAATAACTCTCGTAAATTGAAGGGTTCTGGTCTGAGGGTGAATTTATTAGCGTCCATTTTTGATATATCAAGCACATCATTGATGATGGTGACGAGGCTTTTGCCGCAGGAATGGACAATATTGGCAAATTTATGTTGGTCATCACTTAATTTACTATCCAGAAGCAAACCGCTCATCCCGATAATGCCGTTAAGCGGTGTGCGAATTTCGTGGCTCATATTGGATAGAAATAGAGATTTAGATTTTTCAGAGCTTTTGGCCTGAATGACATTTTCTTCCAGCTTTCTAAACGCTGTACTCATGCTATAACTAAAGAGGGAGACCATGATCGTTGACAGTCCATAGGCAAAACTCGCTTGTACGGCCCGTTGAAAGTTGCGTGTGGCAAAAATTTCAGGGTTGTAAATTGCATCTGCGGGGGCTGAAGCAGAAACGCCGTAAAGCGCCCATACTAATGCTATAGATGCACTTCCGAATATAATGACCATGCGCCAACCGCTAATAATTCCACAAAAAACGGAACCCATGACGAGCATTGGTAAGAGTGCTGTATTAATACCAGTATAGCTTTGTAGCGCAGACCCGGTGATGCCTATAAAAATAACGCCAGAAAATAACAATGCATAAAAGAAGTATATTTTGTAATATCTAAGCATGATAATTGATCCCGCCATGAGGCAGGTGGCGGCAAGTGACAGGCGATGGTCATCTGTCCACCCCCCATATGAATGAGTCATGATGGCTAAATTTATTATTTGCACAATAATCATTGAAAAGGCGATGGCAAAGACCGCCCATGACCGGAATAAGTCGCTGGTACGTGCATTACGGTCGATGCGAAGGAAAAGCTCAAGGCCAAAAAGTGCTTTCTCGATACTTGCTTTTATTTGCACGCTGTTTATTCCCCACTGCCCAATTTGCAAACCCATGCTGTGCCGACGGTGCTGCACTAGCTTTGGTTGTGGTTTATTAGATGTCTTCACTTAACAAATTCTCAATTTTCTCAATTTTTCAACTACAATTGGTAAAATATCGGTGGTAGGGGCGAAAGTCCTGTATTGACGCAAGGCCGTTGAGTGCCTACCTCACTCCCATGACACATCAGATAAAATATGCGGATATTTCAGGACTTGGGCAAATCGCGGATCGGTATGACGCGCTACTTGTTGATATATGGGGTGTCATTCATAATGGACGCGAAGCTTTTGAAGAGGCGGTTTTTGCGTTGGAACGATTTAAGGATGAACGTGGCCCCGTTGTTTTGATCTCGAATTCTCCTCGTCCTTCTGTGGCGATCCCCGCTCAATTTGATGAAGTTGGTGTTCCTCATTCTATTTATGACGCGATTGTGACGTCGGGAGATGCAACAATTGATGAATTAGCGCGGCGCGCCCCTGGTCCGGCCTATAAATTGGGGCCAGACAGAGATAATGGTCTGTATGAGGGGCTGGATTTAAACTTTGTCGAATTGGCACATGCTAAATTTATTTCCTGTACGGGTTTGTTTGACGACGAGACAGAAACGCCGGATGATTATGATGAATTATTGACAGAGGCGCTGGCCTTAAACTTGCCCTTAGTGTGCGCC
>JAJRSG010000138.1 GCA_024278915.1 Alphaproteobacteria bacterium | reverse complement strand
GCTGAAATAGTTGAAGAAAAAATTGTACAAGGGGCTGAAAAAGAAGTCGTGGCAAGTGATGATAAACGTGATTTTCCACGAACAGATTCCAGCTTTGACCGGACCGTTGAACCTGAGTTTGGGCCAGCTTATGATCTGCCTGCCCCTGATATTTGGCAAGATACGCTTGAGAACGGCGTCGAGGTTTACGGTATTGAAAGTAATGAAACTTCATTAGTCTATTTTTCACTTTCTATAGATGCGGGACGAGAGCGAGGTGATGTTGCTAAACCTGCCGTCGCGAATTTGACCGCAGACATGTTGAGTAAAGGGACGTTGGATAAGACTAATGCGCAATTAGAAGACGCGATAAATGCCCTTGGTTCGTCCATTGACATTAGTGCTGGTTCTGAGAGTACAGTGATTTCTGGTAGTACGCTTTCTCGTAATTTCGCTGCAACAATATCACTTGTTGAAGAAATATTGCTTGAACCCCGTTGGGACGAAGAAGAGTTCTCACTTTTAAAATCAGAAAGAATTGATGCTATTAACCAAGAGGCTGGTGACCCAAATTCGATTTCACGGCGGGAAAGTTTAAAGCTTAGATATCCGGAAGATCACATGTTCCATTATACACCTTATGGTTCAAAAGAGGCATTGGAAACGGTCGAGCTTTCTGATTTAAAAGCATTCTATGCTGCGAATTACGCGCCGTCACGGGCAAAGCTCCGTGTTGTTGGAGCTGTGAACGGGGATAACGTAAAACAAGCCTTTTCCGGAATTGCTAAAAAGTGGACACACGAAGCCACGCCAGACATCACACTGCCTAAATCTCAAGATACAAATAAGGCGAAGGTTTATTTTTATGACATGCCAGGGTCAAAACAATCCGTTTTGCGTATTCAAAAACCTTCATTGGCGGCTACTGACCCAGATTACCCGTTAGCAAGAGCAATCAATTTCCCCCTTGGTGGAATTTATACTTCTAAATTGATGACGGAGCTACGGGTCAACAAAGGTTATACATATGGTATCCGCTCATCTTTTAGCGGAAGTGCTGACAGAGGCGTTTTCACCATTGGGTCAAGTGTACGTTCAAATGTGACACTGGAATCTTTGGTGCTCATTCGAGATATCTTAACATCCTACGGACCAAGTTTCACTAATGAGGACCTTGATGTGATGAAAGGGGCGCTACTTCGCGGGCAAGCTCTTAAAAACGAAACTCTTAGTGACAAACTCTCGATGTTGTCAGCCATAAGTTCTTATGGCTATGCCTATGACTACCGGACGCAAAACGCCAAACGTATTGAATCCATGAGCTTGGAAGAGTTTAAAACATTGGCAGATAAGTATTTGCAGCCTGATGCGATGTATTACTTGGTTGTTGGGGATGCCAAAACACAAAGTGGACGCTTGAAAGCATTGGGCTATGGTATGCCTGTGATGATAAGCCCTAAAGAGAAATAGGCATGGCAGACCGGTTTGTTACCATTAATGGATCGGTCAAGCTGCCCCTGTCAGAGATCGAAATGACAGCAATTCGGTCGCAAGGCCCAGGTGGGCAAAACGTCAACAAAGTTGCCAGTGCTATTCATTTACGGTTTGATGTAGAATCCTCAAGCTTGTCAGATTGGCATAAAATGCGAATTTTTAGTATTCGGGATCGGCGGATTAATGCTCATGGCGTTATTGTCATCAAGGCTCAATCGAGCAGAACACAGGCGCAAAACAAGGTGGAAGCTTTGGAGCGGTTACGAGAAATTTTGCAAAAAGCCTTTGCCGTGCAGAAAACCCGTCGCCCCACTAAACCAAGCCGTGGTTCTGTTCGACGGAGGTTAGATCAAAAAACACGGCGCAGTGGCATAAAATCCCTGCGTCGGAAGCCTGGTGCAAGAGATGAATAGCTCATATGCCTTTTGATGAAAATTCCACTGAATATAGCTAAATCATGGCTTGCGACTTGGCTAGGAATAGGGTATTGCCTGCGCAATTACAGTGGCAATTCTTTTTATTTTCGTTTAGAATAACGTAATTCCAAAAAAGATTGTTTTTATTAGATTCATATGGAGGCTTAAATGGCTGTCCCAAAAAGTAAAATTTCGAACTCTCGCCGTGGCATGCGCCGCTCCCACGATAGTTTAACGGCTGCAAATTATGTCGAAGACAAAGATAGCGGCGAACTTCGTCGTCAACATCACATTGATTTGAAAACCGGTATGTATCGTGGTCGTCAAATTTTGTCGCCAAAAGAAGACTAACTTTCAAATACAATCAGGCTAAAATTTCAGAGGTTGCGTTTTATGAGTGAAATCGAAGACATATTTGCCCGTGAAATATTAGATAGCCGAGGAAACCCAACCCTTGAGGTTGATGTATTGCTTGCTGATGGCTCATTCGGGCGCGCTGCTGTACCATCAGGTGCTTCAACGGGTGCTCACGAGGCTGTTGAGTTACGTGATGGCGATAAGTCACGGTATGGTGGCAAAGGCGTGTTACAAGCAGTAATGAATGTAAATACCGTTCTTGCTGATGCGCTCTATGATTTCGACGCTACCAATCAGGCTGGGCTTGACGCTCTTATGATTGATCTCGATGGAACACCGAATAAAGCTAATTTAGGCGCAAATGCTATCCTTGGTGTTTCACTTGCTGTTGCCAAGGCGGCTGCCGAATCACAAGGTACACCGCTTTACCGTTATGTTGGGGGGGTGGACGCAAAGACATTGCCCGTTCCAATGATGAATATTATCAATGGCGGGGCACATGCAGATAACCCGATCGACATTCAAGAATTCATGATTATGCCGGTTGGCGCCGAAACATTCTCTGAAGCTTTACGAATGGGAACTGAAGTGTTTCATGCTCTAAAGGCTAAATTGCAGGCCGATGGTCATAATACCAATGTTGGTGATGAAGGTGGGTTTGCACCGGGCCTTGCATCCAGTGAAAATGCCCTTGAATACATCATGAGCGCGATTGATGCGGCTGGCTATAAGGCCGGTAAAGATATTTACCTAGCTCTGGATGTGGCTTCTAGCGAGTTTTATAAAGATGGCAAATACCATTTAGCTGGTGAGGGCAAGGTTTTGTCTTCTAGTGAATTCGTTTCATATTTGGTCGATCTACAAGCAAAATATCCGATTATCTCAATCGAAGATGGCCTTGACGAAGATGACTGGAGCGGTTGGCAGGAATTAACGGCAAAAATTGGCGGGAAATGCCAATTGGTTGGGGATGATCTATTTGTGACAAACCCTGTTCGTCTAGAGCGCGGCATCAAAGAAAAATCTGCGAATTCAATTTTAATTAAAGTCAATCAAATCGGTACGTTAAGCGAAACCCTTAAGGCGGTTTCACTTGCACACCGCGCGCGGTTTACATCTGTTATGTCTCATCGTAGCGGTGAAACCGAGGATACAACTATTGCTGATTTGGCTGTAGCAACGAATTGTGGGCAAATCAAAACGGGTTCACTCGCGCGTTCTGACCGGGTTGCAAAATACAACCAATTACTTCGCATTGAAGAAGAATTGGGTGACCAAGCCGTATTTGCCGGGCGTTCTATTCTTCGCTAATTGCTGAATATATCTGAATTTTAATTTCCTGCTAACCATGTTTCGCTAGGTAATACCTATGTTACGTGCGTTAAAACAGATTCGAATTTCTTGGCCATTGATTGTCTTGGGCGTGTTTTACACATATTTGGGCTTTCATGCTCTTAGTGGCAATCAAGGCGCCTTAAGGTGGGCCGATTACACGGATAGTATTCATGAGCTTGAGTCAGAGCTTTCACAACTGGAGAGCCAACGGGCAACCCTTGAATTGCGTGCGGATCAATTACGATCTCACAACCTCGACCTTGATCGCCTCGATGAAGAAGCAAGACGAAGTTTAAATCTTTCATATACGAATGAAGTTGTTATTTGGCTTGACGAAAGCCCATAAAATTGTGTTTATTGCACGCATAAATGCGCTAGCAATGCTTCATATGTGAAATAAGGGCAATATATGACCACAAAACCCAAACACCATAAAACGACAAAAAAAGATTTGCTGCAGCTTTATCGCGACATGTTGCTGATCCGGCGATTTGAGGAAAAGGCAGGGCAGTTATATGGCATGGGATTAATCGCAGGATTTTGCCACTTATATATTGGTCAGGAAGCCGTGGTTGTTGGCATTCGGGACGCCATGGCAGAAGGTGATCAGATGATTACCAGTTATCGGGATCACGGTCATATGCTCGCATGTGGAATGAGCCCACGCGGCGTCATGGCAGAACTTACTGGACGAAGTGGTGGTTATTCGCGCGGCAAAGGTGGTTCCATGCATATGTTCTCGGTCGAGAAACAGTTTTTTGGCGGTCATGGAATTGTTGGCGCGCAAGTTCCACTAGGGGCAGGATTAGGTCTAGCCAATAAATATAAAGATAATGGCCAAATAAGTGTGACGTTTTTTGGTGACGGTGCCTCAAACCAAGGGCAAGTATATGAGGCCCTAAACATGGCTAAACTTTGGGATTTACCAACTTTATTCATTATTGAAAATAATCAATATGCTATGGGGACTTCGCTGGCGCGCGCATCTGCACAGACAGAGCTTTATAAGCGAGGCGAGAGCTTTGGTGTAAAAGGTATTCAAGTGGACGGGATGGACGTGCTTGCCGTTCGAGAAGCGGCCAAAAAAGCAGCTAAACATGCGCGTTCAGGCAAGGGGCCATTAATACTTGAGATGATGACATATCGTTACCGTGGTCACTCTATGTCCGATCCTGCTAAATACCGTACCCGCGAAGAAGTCAACGAAATGCGAGAGGAACATGACCCAATTGATATGGTCAAGGCGCGCCTGTTAAAAGAAAAATGGGCCGATTTAGACGATTTAAAAGCTCTGGATAAAGAAATTAAAACTATCGTCAACGACGCCGCAGAATTTGCCAAAACTTCTCCAGAGCCCGATCCGTCAGAGCTATATACAGACGTATTGTTGGAGGTTGAGGCATGAATGGTTACCAACTGGCAGAACTAAATATTGCGGAAGCTTATTATCCTATGGATGACCCGCGTATGGACGGGTTTACTGGTAGAATTAATGCTGTTAACGCCATGGCGGATCGTGCAAGTGGATTTGTCTGGCGTTTGGTTGACGAAGACGACATGAGTGATGGGGCGCTAAGCCTACGTCCATTTGATAACCCGAATATGTTAGTGAATATGTCGATCTGGCAGGATGTGCAAAGCTTATATAGTTTCGTTTACACAACCGTTCATGCTAAGATTATGAAAGGGAAACCTACTTGGTTTTCCCATTTAAAATCCCATAATACAGTGATGTGGTGGGTGAAAGCAGGACGCATTCCAACGCTTGATGAAGCAAAAGAAAAGCTTTCGCATTTAGATACACACGGGCCATCAACAACTGCGTTTACCTTTAGTGATTGTTATACACCATTGGGCCAGCGGCTGATATGGAACGCGCCAAAAAAGGAATGTGCATAATGGCAATAGATATTCAAATGCCGGCCCTCTCGCCCACAATGGAAGAAGGCACATTGACTAAATGGCTTGTCAAAGAAGGCGATAGCATTAGTTCTGGTGATATATTGGCAGAAATAGAGACCGATAAAGCAACGATGGAAATAGAAACAATTGACGAAGGTGTCGTTGGTAAAATCCTCATTTCAGAAGGCACACAAAACGTCAAAGTTGGGACTGTAATATTGCAATTACTCGAAGACGGCGAGGGGATTGATGTCTTAAGTGCACCAGCATCTCCTGAAGCAGTCATCGAGAAGGTCGACGAGCCAATTGTGCTAGCGCCTGTAGAAACACAAAGCCATCAGGTTATCGAAACCGTGGCACCTGTTGAGATGGATATTCCGTCTGGTACAGCCATGATTGAAACCAGTGTGCGTGATGCCTTACGGGACGCCATGGCTGAAGAAATGCGCAAAGATGACCGCGTGTTTATTATGGGTGAAGAGGTCGCTCAATACCAAGGTGCTTACAAAGTTACGCGAGAACTCTTACAAGAATTTGGCCCCAAACGGGTCATTGATACACCGATTACCGAACATGGTTTCGCCGGCATTGGTGTTGGTGCCGCTATGGGGGGGCTTAAACCTATTGTTGAATTTATGACATGGAATTTTGCCATGCAGGCCATTGATCACATAATTAACTCAGCAGCCAAGACCCTTTATATGTCAGGTGGGCAAATGCGTTGTCCGATTGTATTTCGCGGTCCAAATGGTGCTGCTAGCCGAGTGGGGGCGCAGCATAGTCATGACTATTCTTCTTGGTACGCCAATGTACCGGGGTTGAAAGTTGTCGCTCCATATGATGCGGCTGATGCCAAAGGTTTACTTAAGGCAGCTATTCTTGACCCGAACCCCGTCGTATTTTTAGAACACGAAATGATGTACGGAGAAATGCATGATGTACCTGATTTGGAAAATTACATTGTTCCGATCGGCAAAGCATTAGTACGCCGTGTCGGGAGTGATGTAACCATAGTCTCTCACTCCCGTATGGTCGGGCGCGCTTTGGAAGCAGCTGAAATATTGGCTACTGAAGGAATTTCTGCAGAAGTGATTGATCTACGTACCTTGCGGCCACTTGATACAGATACAGTAATTGCGTCGGTCAAGAAAACCAACCGTATTGTCTGTGCTGAAGAAGGTTGGGGACAATCAGGCATCGGTGCAGAAATTGCTACGCGCGTTATGGAACAAGCCTTTGATTACCTCGATGCACCACCCGCCCGTGTTTTCCAAAAGGATGTACCATTGCCATACGCGGGAAATTTGGAAGCCTTGAGTATCCCTAATGCACAAGATGTTGTCGTTGCGGCCAAAGCCGTTTGTTATAAGGATTAAGCATGCCAATTGAAATCCTAATGCCTGCATTATCGCCCACGATGGAAGAGGGGACTTTGACAAAGTGGTTGGTCAAGGAAGGGGATACTGTGAACTCCGGTGACCTGTTGGCCGAAATTGAAACTGATAAAGCCACTATGGAAATAGAAGCTGTAGAAGAGGGAGTTGTTGCCTCTATTCTCGTTGCAGAAGGTACGACAGCTGTGAAGGTCAATGCGCCGATTGCTGTGTTGCTTGAGGACGGAGAAGATCAATCGGTGATGGATGGATATATGCCAGGTGGAAGTGCACCTACTCAAATACCTTCTTCCATATCTAAACCAACTCCTCCACTCACATCTGCTCATACGCGTGAAGATGGAGTTCCAGATAATAGTAAGCGTATCAAAGCATCCCCACTTGCTAAACGGATCGCCAAGGAAAGTAATCTTGATCTTGCTCAAATTATAGGCTCTGGCCCCAATGGGCGAATTATTAAAACGGATGTTGAAAATGCTGGAACGCAAACCCAAATGGCACCGTTAGCGGCAACGCCAACAACGGTACCTGTAGATACAACTTCGGAAGTTGGTATGCTGCGTGGTGGTAGTGCCGAATATCTTGAGAAGCTGGGGATCCCACTTGGCTCTTACGACCTCGAACCATTGGACGGTATGCGCCGTATCATTGTCAAACGGCTTACAGAATCAGCACGAGATATTCCGCATTTTCCGCTTAATATAGATCTTGAAATTGACGCACTCCTTACCATGCGCAAAGAGCTTAATAGCCAAGCGCCGGAAGGGGTGAAAGTATCAGTTAATGATATGCTCATTCGCGCTTGCGCATTGGCATTAAAACAAGTGCCAAATGCCAATGCCAGTTACACACCTGATGGTATTGCTTACCATCATAACGCCGACATAGCTGTAGCCGTTGCTATTGATGGGGGATTGATTACGCCAATCGTCAGAGAAGCTGAGAATAAAGGATTGTCTATTATTTCAGTTGAAATGAAAGATTTGGCTGCGCGGGCACGCGACCGAAAATTGAAACCGCAAGAATTCCAAGGCGGTACTTTTTCAATCTCAAATCTTGGCATGATGGGCATCAAATCTTTCCAATCTATCATAAATCAGCCACAAGGTATGATCTTGTCCGTTGGGGCAGGTAGCCCACGGCCTGTGGTGAAAGATGGCGAATTGGCAGTAGCTACACTAATGACAGTAACTTTGGCCTGTGATCACCGGGTGGTAGACGGCGCCATTGGTGCGGAATGGTTGAAAGTGTTTAAACGGTTAATCGAACAGCCGATTACTATGATGCTATAGGTAGCAGCAATTCCCTTGTAGCGGGAATTGATCATTACGTTTCGCGCCCGACTGCTGTCTAGTATTGCCAAATAACTACCATACCTTATGTTCAACTGTGTATTGATTTGCTAAGGATCGCGATGTTTTTTAAAATGTTATTGGCTTTTATAGTCTCGATTTGTCTAGCTGGCGGTGTCGTTTATTTTGGCATGCCAGTAACAGAACGATCAACAAGTACGACAACAGATATTATTGTTCCACAAAATGAGCAAGCAGTAAAACTTGAGAGATATCTCGACAGGTTTGTAAAAAAGAAATCCGCAAAAGCATCAATTCCGCAAAATAGTGCAAGTAAAAACCGTCCTCCGCTAGTGAGTTTTGATCAACTTATGGAGCAAGCAGATTTAATACAAGCCACGAATTTAAAAGATCAGGCATTTTTGGATATTACAAATTACGCAACGGAGTTTAATAAATTTGGTGCGGCAAAAACGGCTATGAACAAAATTGAACAAGTGGAATTACGTGATACAGCGCGGGGAAATATTGCAATTTTCATGGCTCGGTCAGGAATGAGCAAGGAAGCTTTTGAAATTATTGATGAAGTGGAGATTGAAACACTACGAGATATTATGCGGCTCCAAGTTATCGAGGCGATTGTCCTCCCAAACCAAATATCACCTACGATTCAGTAATATAAATGAAGCCTTCAGGTGCTTTTTTGTTTAGTTCACACACAAAATAACCTATAATCTGCTCTCATCTATATGAGAGTTGGCTTATGGCTTTAGATTTCGATGTTATTATTATTGGTTCTGGTCCTGGCGGTTACGTAACCGCTATTCGTTCCGCTCAGCTTGGTCTTAAAACAGCAATTGTTGAGAAAGAAGCCCTTGGTGGTGTTTGCCTCAATTGGGGATGTATTCCCACCAAAGCCCTACTACGTTCAGCGGAAATTTATCACAATATGCAACATGCGTCGGACTATGGCTTGACGGCTGAATCTGGATTTGATTTAGGGGCTATCGTGAAACGCTCCCGTGCAATTGCCACACAATTATCTGGTGGTGTAAAATACCTTATGAAGAAACACGAAATCACAGTGATTGAAGGTTTCGCGAAGTTGGAAAAAGCAAGCCCGACACCAAAAGTAATTGTTGGTGATAAAACCTATTTGGCCAAGCATGTAATTTTAGCCACGGGAGCACGAGCACGCACAATTCCGTCAGCAGGACTTGAACCAGATGGCAAAACGATCTGGACAGCCAAAGAAGCCATGGTTCCTCAAAGTTTGCCCAAGCGTTTATTAGTCATTGGTTCTGGTGCAATCGGAATGGAATTTGCTAGTTTTTACAACGCCTTTGGCAGCGAAGTTACGGTTGTTGGAATGGTCGACCGCATATTGCCCGCAGAAGATGCTGAAATTTCAGGCTTGGCAGAAAAAGCTTTTAAAAAGCAAGGCTTGAAAATATTGACGAGTGCACAGGTGAAGTCTGTCAAAGCATCCGGTGATCAAGTGGACGTTATCTTACATGTAAACGGGAAAGATATTGCTGAAAAATTTGACCGTGTCATTTTAGCCATCGGTATCGTCGGCAATGTAGAAAACATGGGACTAGAAGCGCTTGGGGTAGAAATTGACCGTACTCATATTACAATTGATGAGTATTCACGTACTAAAATTCCCGGTTTATATGCTATTGGGGATGTTACGACACCGCCATGGCTTGCACACAAAGCTTCTCATGAAGGCATCATTTGTATAGAGAAAATTGCAGGTGGTGCGCCGCATCCTTTGGATGCCAATAGTATTGCAGGATGCACATATTGTCACCCACAAGTCGCCAGCGTCGGTTTTACTGAACAACAAGCAAAAGTCGCTGGTCATAAAATCCGCGTCGGACGTTTCCCCTTTATGGGGAATGGAAAAGCAATTGCTCTTGGTGAACCAGAAGGTTTGATCAAAACAATATTTGACGAAAAAACGGGTGAGCTATTAGGCGCTCACATGATTGGTGCGGAGGTAACAGAGCTTATTCAAGGTTATGTAATCGCGCGGGGCTTAGAGACGACGGAAGCTGAACTTATGGAGACTGTATTTCCCCATCCCACCCTTTCTGAGATGATGCATGAGGCCGTGCTCGACGCATATGGAAAAGTACTACACGTTTAGCGCTATGTGTTTTTTACGATCCAGTAGTGCGGTAAATTTAGGCTTTAATGCCAATGCAGGTTGTTCTACGCAACGCCATGACAAATTTGCGAGTACAATGGCAATAGGGGAACTGATTACAATAAGTTGCCAGACGTTAACGCTAGGCCAAAAATGGTAAACACCTTGCAATACGGCCCAATGGTAAATGTAAAGACCATAAGAAACATCATTCATGTTTTGGAGAAAGTTTAACTTGGGAAGTT
>JAJRSG010000137.1 GCA_024278915.1 Alphaproteobacteria bacterium | reverse complement strand
TTCACAGACACTGCAACATGGTGGGGAACCCATGTCTGGTGGTTCGTTGCCCTCTTTGTTGTCCTAGCCCAAGGCCCCGGAATCTTCTCTCTCGATAAATTATTCAAAGTCGAAAAATAAATCAAAAAACCAAAAAAAGGAAAATAGTAAAACTGAGACATAATTCACAAACCGACGACCAGCAGAATAAGCCTTGCTCAGCTAAGGCTTAAATCTATGCCATTGTCTTTGACATTAAAATGGGGTGTGAACATTCCTAATTATTTAGTCTATCACCGTACCACCGCTACTTTTATTTTTTGCGGTTTCACCTAGTTTTATTAAGCGACCATCAAGTGTCCAATAATCAGATTTTTTCACGGTCATAAAATCATTGACTTGCGGAAGGTCTTCCACCTTTTTATCCCAAATATAAGCGAGCTTTACTGGATTATGATACAAGGCTGTAAATAGTCCAGGGTTCCATTTCAAATGCTTAAAGCCCCATTGCTCAGAACTTGTGTCCGTTTTATTTGCTAACAGCATATTATATGCCTTATTGTAATCCCCCTGCTGGGCAATTGCGGTAGCATTTAGCAACATAACCATTTGTTGATTATCTTCCTCATTCATCTTGGCTATAACTCCATTCGGGCGCTTCGCGGATAATTCTTCTATACGTTTGGCATCCATCTTAGCGATGTCAGGGTGACCCGCCGCATTGGCCATCAAGCCATGCCAGAAAATAAGCCTTTTACTTTGTTCATATCCAGATTTGCTAAACTTCTTTTGTGCTTTGTAGGACAATGGTATTTTTTTTCCTGCACGTTCGACCACCAAATTTATAACTTGCCCTTCTGTTATGCTGTCTAAATACTCTTCGAAATTACTACTCTTGATAAAGGAATACTCATGACCATTCAGGCTAATAATTTTATCTCCTATTTTTCCGCCAGCTTTTACAAAATTAGCATTTTCATACATGATCGTTTTCACAATCGCCGCCCCAGTTCCTGGTTTGGTCGCTTCTACTTTTTCAAAACTCACACCGATGGTGACTACTTTTTTATGTTCACGTGCCATTTTACTTTGCATCGCAATAATCTTGCCGATTGCTGTCGCGCTTATCTTATCGCGGTTTTTTAATAAATTTAGGGAATATTCCAATTCTAGTGGGTCTCTCGCAATAATAAATTCCATTTTTTCAATAGCTTGATCATCAAACCCAACCTTAAACATTTCTAGCACATCATTGGCTTTACTTTTTTCTTCCTCAGCCAGCAATTTCTGCCGAACCATTTCAAATGAGGGGATTTCATAAGGTTGAATATATATCTCTTTATTTGTACTCCCTGCGCGAACCCCTCTAATGGCTATTTGCGTGTAATCAGGGGAAAATAAATATGCGCGATCTCTCTTATCCCACTTCACATCGAAAGGTACGCTACTAATTTTTACGATTGATGCGCCATCAACCGCATAAGTATTTGCAGCATCATCATAGACTCTAACGAGCAAATTAGATTTAGGAATTCGTTCAAAAGCAACGCTTGTATTTCGCGATGCGCCGTGGTCACCCAAGCTCTTTTTAGCCTTCAAATCATAAATAAGCGTCGGGGTAATCCAATATTGGCTATCTGATGAAAAGATGCTTTGATCCATTGATAAGGTTAATTCATGGTTTGGTGAACTTTCATCCTTTTCACCATAAGCCGTCTTCATTACTGTACCGCCATACCAATTTGGCAACCGTGAGTATTTAAGAGCTAGCTCTGGTTCTTTTTCTCCAAAGGCAGGTTCATACAAAGTAACAATAGATAAGCCGTCAGGACTTAAACGGCTAGTCAAATCTCCATAATGATTTTCTATTTTCTTTCCTGTTTCAACATCATAGATAGCGGTTTCATGGCTTTCTTCTGCTCCATCATATAGTAAATAACCATATTGAGCA
Source organism: Alphaproteobacteria bacterium (assembly GCA_024278915.1). Lineage (GTDB taxonomy): Bacteria > Pseudomonadota > Alphaproteobacteria > Caulobacterales > Maricaulaceae > Robiginitomaculum_A. The sequence continues at coordinate 27,922 of JAJRSG010000137.1, read as the reverse complement.
CTGATATACTTGTCATTCCCAAAAAAATTGATCTCATCCCAGAATATAGAAGTATAAGGCTTCTTGATAGATAATATTTGTTTTCCTGTGAGGCTGTCGTTGATACTTATGATCTCATCAGTAGAAAATGCTGGTTCCCAAAAATTGGTTTGATGAGTCTTTAACACAAATTTTAAACCATCTCTTGAAATAGCCTTGCGAGAGTAGATAGGCCTAAAAGCATGAAAACTGATAAGTTCTCCGGTCTTTGTATCCCATGTAGAATTAATGATTTGATTCACCATGCTCGTATCAAACAAATGTGAAATGGTTATCGTTTTGTGATCATCACTAAAGAATAAGAACTCTCCGTAGCCATCATATGGCATATCAGAAAAGTCACTGGACATTGTTAGCAACTTAACTGGCGAGACAGACTTAATATATCCCATCCGCATAAAATCCTTAATGTACTCTTTTGCACCAACTTGCCCTGACGCCGCCATTGTAGCAAGCGAAAGGAGGTCTTGTTTTGTGTATGTGCCAGCAGGGATACCTATAATTTCATCTTCGGTTCCCCGCAGACTTATGACTTTTTCTAAGTACGTTTTATTGAAAAGATTCGCAGCAAGAGCCTGCTGATAATAATAGGCTCTTTTACCTTTATGCACGATTTCTGCGGCCGTGCCATAAACAGAAACGCCCCCCTCTTGTAAAGCCAAATCAAAATACTTTTGTGCTTTGGTTTGTTCCTCTTTACTTGCCTGTTTATAACCGAGAGACTTGGCCACTTTTAACATTGCTGGCGCACTGTGATTATCAGCCGCATATTGATACTCTTGTGCGGCTAACTTAGAATTTTGTGCGCGACCACGTCCTTTTTCCAAACAATAAGCATAAGCATAACCAGCCCTGCTATATTTCATAACGGCAGCTTCAAAAAAATTATCACATGCTTTTTCGAATTTCTTACTGCCCTCTTGCAGCTGATATTCACCGAGCATGTACAAACCTTTTGCGTAATTTTTATCTGCCGCTTTTGCAAAAAACTTGCGGGCATTTTTTCGATCTTTGCTAAATTCGTATTGCCCCATACGATGAAATATTCCCATAAGGTAAAGAGCTTCGCTGTCACCTTGCTTCGCAATTCTCGCAATCCCTTGGGCTGATTTAGCCCTCATAGATTTACCAAGTTGGCGGTCTCTTGGGACTTCAAACACCCCGTCATAATTTACATCCAGGCCATTCTCATGATATATTCCCATATGATATATTGCGACGGCATCCCCTCCTGCCGCGGCTTGCTTATACAAAGATAACGCTTTGCGTTTATCTCTATTACCACCAATACCTGAATTGTAATATTCGGCCAATGCCGCCATAGCACGCGGGTTGCTGGCCGATTGCTTTTGCAATTTGCTGATAGTTTTTGCTAAGTCTTTACGAATATCATCATTGCTTTTGGCAAATGCAGTCGTTGAAAACAGTGTGATCACAGCGCATAAAAAAGCAACAAAGTTAAACCAGTTACGATGGCGTTTTATAGAAGTCATGTTTCTTCCTTTATGCAAAATTACTAATTATTCTTGTTCTTTGTAGATGCTGGCTGAGTATGTAAACTTGTCAAAAAATAAGGCTGCTTGTTTTCCTGTAATGTCCTCAATTGTGATTAAAAGCGGGATTGTTTTTTTATAATAAATCCTATCTGTGTCTTCTTTATATTTTCTAGCCCCAACCTCACGGACCCATTCCTCTAATTTATCAGGATCATAATACCATTTTAATCCTTCCATATGAAAAACACTATTCCCTAAAATTGATGTTTGATATGGCCCTGTCATTTCTGGGGGTAAAATAATTGTATATATTAATGGGCTTTCTGGCGTCCCGGCATGCTCTTTTAGATTGTCTTTATTTAAGCGGTATATATTTGCGGAACGTGAGAAGCTATCTGCGTAACTATCTCCATTTCCATATTTCACATCAACAACAAATTTTATATTTTTCGAGAAGCTATATTTGTTGATACTCGGAAACTCTTCTGCAAGATCATACTTAAAACGTGCCGGGTCCAAGCCTAAGCTCCACTCAACCCATTTATCAGCAGGCAAAGACATGGACTTACTCAACTCCGTTATCAATTTTCCATCTAGAGTCACTTTAACAGAAACATTGGCACTTGTACTTTGGGCATTTGCCCGAATTTGCAAGCGTGTATTATCAAGTTCCCATGGGTATAACTTTTCTCTTTCGCCAAAACTGTTACTTGGTAATAGTTTTACACTAAATGGTTTTATCACCCTGAATTTGGGCAAATCTAAATTAACAGATTTTCCTTTATATTGATGGACTAACGTTAAGCCTCCGAAACCACGGCCATTTTTAACCTTAAAACTATACCCCCAATCGACCGGATTATCGCTAAGTTTAATTTTTTTATTAGCACCACACCCGTACTTACAGCGCCAAATAAGCTCCCCTTTAAAACTTGGGCCAGTCTGTGCCGGTAAGTCAAAAACAATCGTGGAATTTTTATAGTAAAAATTATCACCATCTTGTTTAATTTTCACGTCTGGAAAACTTGGCGTTTGGATAAGACCGTTAACTCGAACATATTTTCTCATATCTGCTGGCGGAATTGGTGCGTAGAAAAAACTTGTGCTTTTTTTCGTGGGATCTATTTCCTCACCAGCAATCAAAACTTCAACACGATACTTTGTATCAATTTCGAACTTATCAATATCGACAGGAATATTGATTTCCTTAATTTTTTTTTCTGTGTCAATCACTTGTTGAAAGGACTGGTGAAAAACAACCGTTTTATCGGAAACCTTCTTCAACTTTATGTCAACATTGACACTCCCGACACCGCCATTAGCCTTATAGCGTAAATTTAAAAAAATGGGACCTTCTTGCTTTGGTACGTCTCTCACATATTTTGTCGAGCTTTCACTTGTACCAACAACTATTTTTTTAATTTCTACCTGTTTAGGTTCTTTCCCGTAATAGAAAAATACGTTTTTACTTTGGGTTTCATATTTCTCAATGCTTGAACTCGCCCGCAAATCATCCGTTAACCTGATGTCAAACCTATATTGGTGCCCCTCTATGAGAGGGACTTCGTTTTTATCTAACAATATCCCGACCCTTTGAACCGCTTTACCCTGTTTCGTGTTACGCCGTCCCGTCTTTTCAAAAACATTTTTTCTGTCAGTCCAATCTCGAAGACGGTACCGAATGGTTAGGGCATCGACATCCTCGGGAACTTCATAATAGGTAAAAAGATAGGCAGAAGCCGTCACATCGAGCGCGGATTTATGTTTATCTCCGCTTCTTTCATCATCAACAACCAACCTAAGAATTTTTATGGCGTTCAACGTTCCGCCAATCTCAAAATTTGTGGTGCTATTATATTTTTTATTTGGCTCTGACGTAAGGCTATACTCAAGCATAACTTGATATTCGCCCTCATCCATACCCGTGGTATCAATACCAAAACTAAAATACTGCTTACTTTCGTCCGCCCGCTCGACTGCTTCCTTATGCAATCTATCAGATATCTGCCCATTAGGTTTTCTGATGCTCCATTTCAAACTTAACTCAAACGGCTGTTCTGCCTTGGCTGTAAAATAGAGGATATCCCCCTCTTTGGCAGACGCCACAAGCGGATCTGCATTTTTATCACCACGCCTGACAACGACGGTCATTGGCTTAAGACCACCGCCAAGCTTTTTAATAAGAGCCGATATTTTTGTCCCTAAATCCTTAATGATTGTGTCTTCTGTCCCAACAATATCAGCGATATGTTGCAATTCTTTACGCGCACTCATTTCTTTATAACCAATAGCCAACAACTCATCTAACTTTAGGCTAGCTACTTGTATTTTCTGTTGAGAATCTGAATACATTTCTTCAAGCTCACGAAGCTCTATCTGCAATGCCTCATTATTTTCTTGATATTGGTTTTGTGCGTTTGCAAAATTGGCAAACAAAAATATCCCTACGCAAATACATGCCACAAAATAAATCAAACGTATGGATAATTTACGTATCATTTTTTCGCAGCCCTTTTCGCCGTTTCAAAAATTTCAGCATCCATCGCTAATTTTTCAGCCTCCGTGCGAAAACCATAATATGGATCGTAAGACGGCCACTCCCAACGAGGATCAGGATCGATGCCAGTCAAACCAAGCTTTTTTTGCTGGTGGATAAAATCCTTCAGGTACAAAGCCGGATTGTTTCCTGGCCCTTCGGTGATCGACACGACACTACCATCTGGTAAAAACGCTGTGATTGGATAATCTGGAGGGTCTTTCCATGCATTTGCCGCCCCGTGATGAACCACATCCCCGCGCACAAGTGTCTTTTCATAAACAGCCGTATTAATTTCAGTAATTGTCTCTAAATTTTGGCGGTTTATATTCCCCAAACCAGCAACTTTTTCGACAACGACGCCATCGGTGCCATTTCCTGATTTCACGCCAACGGCCAATATGTCATAATCAGGCAAAACTTTTTGGCTGTTCTTATCGAGAATAATTTCAACATTTTTCGGTTTCGTCGTGATCTCAAACTTTTTATCTTGTAGTGGGTCATAAAGGCGACCCTGATCGTCAATTATTCCGATAACCTTGTTACCATCTGTATCCACCGCCCACATCACATCTACTTCGTTATATTTTGCATTGGCTTTATTTACAATTTTTCGCCCCTGCGTGTCAGTTAAAGTAAACAAATCATCAGCCAGCTTGTTCATTTCAGCAATTTCTTTTTCTGCCTTTGCAATCGCCGCTAGGTTTCCTACTTCTTTCGCATCAATTAATGCATCATTCAGTTTTGATAAAGATGGATCAGCAGGAATACCCGCACCCAATAGAGGGTTACTTGACGATTTTGGTTTAACGTCCATCCATTTGGTAGAGATTTTTCTATTGTTCTTATAAGCCACCTCTACGGCTTCCTCCATGGCACCAAATCCTAGCTCATTGAAGGGGCGAAACATCAATAATTTCCCTCCAGGTTTTTTCATTGCAACTTCTCGCATGGCTGCGAAATGTTTTGGAATCATGTTCGAAGCTTGTTCCACACTAATTCGCAAACCGTTCCTCATTGGCGGTGGCATTTTAGATAAACGTTTCGTAATTGCGTCAACACTTTCACCTGTTACCCGAACAACTTTGCCAACGATTTTCTCCGCGATTTCATCTTCCAGACCAATCATTTCATCAAATGTTTTGCGAAGCTTTTCCTTATATGGGGCAATTTCTTGTCCCGTGCGAATAATAATAGAGTCAAAAAAACCACCTTTTGGCTTTATCAAATCACCTACAAAACTTTTCATAGCGGTAAATGTTTCTGGGTATCGTTTGAAAAGTTGACTGGCAACTTCTGGAGTCAAAAAGGTAATCATAGTAACGGCGTATTCTGCGTCCGTAAGCTTCACCCCCAAAGCATTCGTACCCGTTCCTAAAGCGAATAAGTCCAGCAGATCGCCAACAACAGGCGTTAACTCAAAAATTAAAACTACATTTTCTTGTTCAGCAGCTCTTTTTTTTGCTTGCTCTACCAGAAAACTCGCATCACTCCCCATAGATCTTTGAATAATATTGGCATAGTTCCGAAAGCTATCAGCTGATTCTTGGGCAGATTTAGCCGTTAGTGCATAAATATAAGCCCTATTTACCTCTTTATAGAGTTTTAATTTTTGAGTTTGCACACAAGCTAACCTTTTTTCCTCGTTCGCAGCAAACCCAAACCAATCCATTGCTCCCTTAGTCGTGGAGGAAATGCTTTCAACCGTGTCGCCCATTAGCTTGAGTTGGGGGTCGCCCTCTCCGCACTTCCCCACCATTTCGAGGTTTAATATTTGTGCCTTGGTCAGCGCGTACATTTTTTGTAAACGCTCCACGTCAAATCCGTAGCCCAATGCGACTTCCCTCGCATTATAAAGTGATGCTTTTAAACCTACCCCATTTATGTAATCTGGATCATTTTCCCATTCATCCATATCAGAGCGAGTTTTTAAACGCATGCGCTCTAATTCTTTAGCTTGTTCTTGGATGAGGCGTTTGAGAAGGTCATCAGAAGTATCTTGAAGACCTTTTTGTTTTTGTTCTAATGTGTAAGCCCGTTCTAGTAAATTATCATTTTTCACATTTTGTGCAATCGCACTCGTCGATAGTGACAATATACCAACAAAAAAAGCATGGAAAAATATTTTCTTAAATTGAACGTTCAAAATACCCTTACTCCTATTTGTACTTTGCTTTACCCCCATAAAACAGTCTAGGTTTTAAGCCTGACAAAGAGGATTTACTCATACAATTGTGTATTGATACTAAGCCAAGGCTTTTCGGTATGGCAAGTACCTATATTCGGTAGTTTTTGTTCTTTTCTCTTTTGTTTCAAGATTAAATGACGTGCAGGCGAAACAAGCCTCAACAGCGTGGGATTTTACAACCTTGGTTTTTAGTAAAATGATATCTGCAAACAGCAAAAAAACTAGAGAATATTGTTGCAGAAATTCGTTGAGTGATTATTTCAAAGGCGGCGCGTGTTGCTAACGGAAAATCCAGTATATTAATGCTGTTAATGCCGATCCAATGCCAGCCATAATAAAACTAAAAATTCTCTTTTTGGCATCACCTACAGCCCATTTCCAAAAAGATCTCTTTGATTCAAATTCCCACCTAGCACCCTCTAATTCATCAATAGCCGCTTTAAGGGCCCTTGCCATACTATCGTCAGCAAATGGTTGTATGCTTGGTCTCTTAAACGCCTTTTTCTCTCGCAATTTTTTATAAATATTTTGGCATTCTAGTTCAAATTCCTTGACGGATTCTTGTGCAAGTTTGAAATCATGTGGCTTGATAGGACTATGCTCATTATCGTATGAAGTAAGTTTTTGGAAAAGAATATGTGAATAACCGGAGACATTATCGATGAAAACCTTCTCTATCTCTATCCATAGCCTCCCACCCAATAAATATCCTTGAGCAGATGCAGTAGCTTTAGTCATATTAATTTCTTCCTCTACTTTTGCTATAGCTCCCCAGTATATATTTTCGACTGTGCCAGCAAAATATGTCATAGCGGTAAACCTTTAATATTAGAACTCAAATCTCTTTTCCTTAATGTAAGCACCCCCAATGTATTCTTCTACAATAAAACAACGGTTGCAAATATTTTTTTGCACTATACTATAAATTAAAACTTAAGGAGAAGGTTTTGCTGCCGTGTTTAAGAATTTTAAGATGCGTAATTATTGGCGGTGCAATAACCAGCGCCTTTAATTGCCAAGCAGCTGATCAGCCAACAAACCACGGACGAATTGTGTACGTCGCATGGGAATGTTCTGTATATGCGAGAATGGCTGAAAAAACAGAATCCCAGGAAAAACTATTTAATTTGGGTTTAGCATCAGGGCGGACATTTATTGAACAGGTAGAAACAAAACAGATTGATGAGGAGTATGTGCGCAAGAATGTTCCAATCGGAACAACCATGACCCTTTTTGGTGGAGGGCCAACTGCTGACTTCTTATTGGGCCGATTGTACGAAAACGTCTCTACATATGCTTATGACAAGACTGTCAAAGAAGATAATACGGGTGTATCATTAGAAGTTTCAAAATGGATAATGGATGCTAACCTCCGTAAATTAAAGGCATCGAATAAATATATGGACTCGAATTGTGAGCTGATCCAAAATTTTTCATTATAAATTTTGTATCTATAGATATGAAGAAAAGCTAGATTGGGGCGCTTGCTGATGAAGAATTTGCAGCTGCTAAATCTAAGGTGATCATCATATAATGAATTTTTAAAACAACCCCCTTAAACATAAACTAAAATAGGAATACAGAATGAAACATCAGGAATTCACCTATAATGACAAACTATTTGAAATTATTGTCGAGGAGACAAATAACGAGTTTTGCGTAAGTGTGTTGCAAGAGGGTACTTTAGTTAGCCCCAAATACCGCATGAGCTTTGAAGTGAATTTCGACATCAGCCAACAAAATCAACAAAAAGGAATAGTACCACTCATTGCTATAGCAAAATTTGATATTGAAAATGAAACATACTATAGAACCTAGACATTGAAATAACCCCCATTTTGAAATAGTCCCTCCACCCAAAATTAATATCGTTCACCTGTAACCCCAGTAAGCCAGCTCAGATCCAGATACTCAATAAAAGGGTATGCCCCTTCCAGTGATAGGTTTGGGAGCTGGAACTGGATCTGGAACTAAATTAACTAAATCAACTAAAATAAGAAGGTTTTGCACTTACTGTGCACTTAAGTTTGGAAATTCCAAATAACAAATAAAGTTGAATTTCAGCTCAAAGTTGGTAAGGTGTTGATACTATTAACTAATGTAAGTGCAAGAATGGTGGGCGATACTGGGATTGAACCAGTGACCCCTACAATGTCAATGTAGTGCTCTCCCACTGAGCTAATCGCCCTTAAAACCGCTTACGGTTTGATAAGAAAGGCGGATATACGCCACTCCCAAGCGAAGAGCAATAGGAAAAGTTATGCGGCGATGAGTTTATCCACCTCTTGTACCAATTGACGTAAATGGACAGGTTTTGAAAGAACTTTTGCAGAGGCCGATGTTTCCGGATCTTGTTTTGCCACAGCGGAAAACCCAGTAATAAACATGATTTTGATACCGGGAGACAGGACTTCAGCTTGTTTAGCTAGCTCGACACCATCAAGCCCTGGCATCATAATATCAGTTAATAGTAGATCAAATGCACCGTCCGCGAATTTCAATGCCCGTAAGGCTCTCTCACCGTCAGAACAGGCAATCACATGATGGCCAGCTTTCTCTAAGGCTTTTTCAAAAAAGTTGCGTAAGGCATTGTCATCTTCTGCGTATAAAATCGTGGCCATGCTGTGTTCCTCAAAAGTTTATTACCATTCGCCCTAAACTGCTCTATAATGATACAGGTATAACCGAATACATGGTTCCTTGCATAAAACTAGCCAGTTGGCATGTTACCTACGCGATGAGCCTTAAGGAATTGTTTCATGTGGAAACTAAATGGCAAAAAAAGTTCTGCCGTAGCCAAATCAAGGGCACAACAAATGCGTCTTGAAAAACAGGCAGTAACCGCCTTTCCATCCGCTTTTGATCTTGTTGTCAGCGGCAACCCACCAAGTCCCCTCCTCTTATCCTCACCTCATTCAGGGCGATTATACCCGCAAGGCTTTCTTGGTCAAACCCGTTTATCAGCCGACCAATTACGTTTGCCCGAGGATTGCTTTGTTGACCAAATAATTATGCCCTTGGGCAAATACGGCATTCCAGTTTTACAAGCGCTGTTTCCGCGGTGCTATGTAGATGTAAATCGCAGTGCTGATGAGCTTCCACCAGAACGGCCAGGAAAAGCAAGGGCTGGTTTTGCCCGCCCGACTAGCGCCCGTGCCCATGCAGGACTTGGCGTTATTCCGACCCATATTAGACAAGGTATGGAAATTTATGCCCGCCCCTTAACTGACAAGCAAATTCAATCGAGATTAGATACATTGTACCACCCTTATCATAACGCCCTGAACAAACTTATCGAATCCACAAAAATAAAATTTGGGCACGTTCTTTTACTAGATTGTCATTCCATGCCCGGCAATGTTTTAGCAGGTCACAACAGGGCAGATTTTGTCCTTGGAGATGGTTTCGGGGAAACCTGCCACCCCGCCACTATTGATTTTTTACATGCTGCCTTAGAAGCTCAAGGTTATCGAGTCACCCGTAACAACCCATATGCAGGGGGTTATATTACCCGTCATTATGGCCGCCCAGATCAATCCGTTGAAGCCATCCAAATTGAGATAAATAAGGATTTATATTTGGATCAAGATAGCCTTGATGTACATGCGGGTATGACGCGCCTAATGAATGATCTACAAATAACGATCTTATCTTTGTCAAATTATCTATGTGATTCTGAAGATATTGCCGCTCAATAATAACAGACAAAAAAAAGGCCGCACATCGGTGCGACCAGTTGAAGGGGGGAGTACCTGTGCGGTACACTTTAGATATAAGCGTAAAAACACCATTTTCAACATATGTGTACAAATTGTAATTTACTGACCGTTTTTGTCTTATAATGGGACACGACACCCTACTCCATCACCAAAATGAACCAAAACGGCCCGATATCTTCCCCATTTAGGGGAACAACCCACATACGAATTGGCACGGCTCTTGCTCTCTTGATAAGCGAGTGAAAAAATATTGCCCTTACCCCTGTAAGGCGCAAGACAAGAGGAAGGATCAATCATGACCAATGAAATTGACTTATTTGTCGGCAAGCGGTTACGTCATCGGAGACGTTTATTGGGATTGACCCAACAGGCATTGGCAGAGCAAATCGGAATCCGCTTTCAACAAATCCAAAAATATGAATGTGGGGCTAACCGGGTTAGCGCTAGCCGTTTATTTGAGCTTTCCGAAGCTTTGAGCGTTCCTGTGCAACATTTTTATGAGGGCCTATCAGAACATGACCCTGTGACGGGCAAACCAGATGAAAAAGTGCTCGCCCCCGATATCTTGGCCAAAAAGGAAACAATGGATTTAATCCGTGCCTATTATTCGATGGGAGAAATGCCGCGCAAGCATTTATTAGACTTGGCAAAATCTCTGGAAGCATCCGCAAAAATGGCGCTACCATTATAAACCTGCCCTATGCAGAGTGCTTTCCGCATGATAACTCAACTTCATGACAAGTACATTTGAAGACGAATTAGAAAAACGGCTTATCCTCGCTGGCAATATCGCCGATAGCGCCAGAGAGTTAAGTCTGCCTGCTTTCTATGCAGATATTGAAGCCGCCAATAAAAACGCCCGAAAAAGTGACGCACTTGAATTCGACCCTGTTACCAAGACGGACATTGCCACAGAAAAATTACTACGCGACGGTATCGAAACCGCCTTCCCACTAGACGGAATAGAGGGGGAAGAGTTTAATAAAAAAACAGGTTCGAATGACTGGTCATGGTGTCTTGACCCCATTGACGGCACCCGTGCATTTGTAGCTGGCGTACCTGTTTGGAGCACATTGATCGCCGTAAGCTATCAAGGCAAGCCTCTTATCGGCATCATTGACCTCCCTGCCCTTGACGAGCGTTATGTCGGCTGCCTTGACGGTAGCAAGGAGCAAGCATGGAAAGTAATAAAAGGTACAAAATATACTTTAAAAACAAGATCTTGCGAAAAATTAAATGATGTTGTTCTCGGATGTACAGAACCGATGGCGATGTTTTCCCAAGGACAAAAAGCCGCTTATGAAATGATAAGGCGAACTTCCAAATTCACACGGCTTGGCCTAGATGCTTTTGGATATGCGCTTGTGGCGGCAGGCAAAATGGATATGATTATCGAAGCGAGTATGCAACCTTATGACATTTTAGCACTGGTTCCAGTTGTGGAAGGTGCTGGCGGTAAGATCACCAATTGGCACGGCGGAGATAACTTCGAGAGTGGAAAAATTGTCTGCGCTGGTGACCCGCAAATTTTGGAAGCAGCTTACCCATATTTAAAGCGAGCCATGGATTAACGCTTACAGCCCTTGTTTTTGTAAAAACTCATCAAAACACGTCCAAAATTGATCTCTATACTCATCTTTTTCCAAAAAGATTTCGTGCATTGCGCCAGCTACATTTAGCACTTCCGCATGTGCAGCTTCGGCGAAAGCATGATTTGACTTTGGCGTCACAATTGAATCTGCACCGCAAGACACAATAAGTGTCGGGATTTTTAAATGGGCTGCATTGTCATTGACAAATTTCATGGATTTCAGCGCCGCACTTATCCAGCCAAAAGTTGGAGGTCCAACACGTAACCGTTTGTGGTTTTCAAAATATGTTGCCCATAACTGGTAGCGATTGGGATCGGATGTCAATTTATTGGTACGAAAAGGAACTGGGCGACCACTACGTTGAGACTGGAATGGCAGGTTATTATCCCTTAGCCCCGCCCACGACAAGAATTTCACAAGAAAGCTCAAGGACTTGTCCAAGTCCTGAAACTCCAGCATAGGAGCGGTAAAGACACAGGCGGCAGGGTTTAAACGTCCTGTTAACACGGTCTGCAGGCCAATTGTACCCCCCATAGAATGCCCCATGAGTACATGTGGTCGCGGTAAATCATTTTTGAAAGCCTGAGTTACAAACGCCAGATCGTCACAATAATCCTCAAAATCTCTTACATAGGATTTCATCGGGTCAGGCAGCAAGCGAGATGATAAGCCCTGCCCACGCGGATCAATGATAATGACAGCGAAACCTCGCTGGGTCAGATCATCAATTGTTTCAAAGTATTTTTCTATAAACTCCGTACGGCCTGGTTGAAAAATCACACTGCCGCGCGCATCTGCCTGCCCCGCCGGAGCAAGCATCACTCGTAATTTCACGTCGCCGTTTTGGATATAGTGAAACCGCGCACCGACAGGCACGTCTAGCCCTTCAAGGCGGATCACATCTCCGGGAGTAATTTCGTTCTGCATAACATTGCCAAGAAAGCGTCTAAGCACTCGTGGCCAGAAACCCTACATGGAGCTAAAGAGTTTTTGCAGCCCCATGGCTACAGACATATCACCAGCAACTTTTAATTTGCCGGACATAAAGGCCATCATCGGGTCAAGGTTTCCACCAGCAAGAGCGATGAAATCATCTTTGCTTACGCTGATTGTGCAATCTGCATCCGCATCTTCACCTGAAACTTCAGTACCTGAAGCATGAACAACACCGTCATCTCCAAAGTCAAATTTCACAGACTTATCTAGTCCACCTGCCGCGGTTACAGCTGTTTGCATTTTTTCAATAATTTCTTCATTAGTCATGTTGTTCTCCTTATATGCATATTGTTGTATATATATGCGGTGTTCGTATCAAAAAATCCAGTCCTAAACCACAAACTATTTCGGTTTACGGAACTTCAAGGTAAAGCGATCGGATTCACCGATTGCCTTATATTTCTCTGCGTCAAAATCAGGGGCGGTTTCTTCTCCTCTTTTTGCGCTTTGGCTAACTGGAGGGAGTGTCCAGACACCAAATGGGTGATCGGCTGTATCTTTGAGGTTCGCATTAATTTCACTTGCTTCAACAAATTCAAACCCTGCTTCCTCAGCCAAAGCTTTTACATAGCTGACCTGCACATATCCATCGCGTGTGTTTAGATCTTGTTCTGCTGATTCTGGCAGTCTGTGTTCAACAATACCCAATATACCGCCTGGCTTTAAGCCAGCATAAAAATCAGCGAAAGCTTTTTCGACAAACCCACGGCTTACCCAGGAATGCACATTCCGAAAAGAGAGAATAATATCAGCTTGCCCAGCCACTAACGGTGGAGATTCCTTGCTAAAATCAACGGTTGCCACTTGTCCATATACTTCGTTATTCAAGAACTTATCTTTGAACCTTTGACCAACGCCTGCGGCTATATATGTGCCGCCCGTCGCATTGACATAAGGGATCAAAATATTTGAATACCAACCGCCACCTGGGTAAATTTCAACAACCGTTTGTCCCGGTGCTATTCCAAAAAACTCAAGCGTTTCCTTTGGGTGACGAAAAACATCCCGTTCGCTTTGCTCTCCTCGAATACTACCAGATATAGCCGCTTCTAAGGGAGATATTTCCACTTGGGCAATTTTTTCTTTGTTGTGGCTTACATTTTCTTTTGTTGCCCCACATGCAGTCAACATCAATGCACTCGCGAAACAAGCCCCTAAAAATAATATATTTCTTTTCATAATTCCCTCTTAATTGTGTTTTTTTGCCAACATAGGGCAATTCAAACACGGCGCAAGGAAATGCTTACAATATTGCCCCTAATGACGAATTTGTGATTTTTCACGTAGATACAGCCAATCTCTTGACAGGCAAAAAACCATACCCATGTAAAGTGTAGGACGCCGTTTGGGTCCTAATTAAGCGAAACGCCATAACGGGTTTCGTTCAACATTAATGATTATATTGCTTAGAAAGGATATATAAAATGACATATGATTTCACCCCCCTTAGCCGCTCTTTCATCGGTTTTGACCGCATGGCCAACCTGATAGATAACGCCGCAAAATTTTCAGGCACAAATGCCTACCCCCCCTATAATATCGCGCAACTAAGCGACGATGATTATCTGATCGAACTTGCAGTTGCCGGATTTGGCGAATCCGATTTGGAAATTGAAACTCATGAAAATGTGCTTTCTGTCATCGGCACGAAAGCCGCAAATGAAACCAACGTAGGTGAATATCTACATCGCGGCATTGCCGAACGTGGTTTCGAGCGTCGTTTCCAGCTTGCCGATCATGTTAAAGTGACAGGGGCAAGCCTCGTCAATGGTTTGTTACGTATTGAATTAAAGCGTGAATTGCCGGAAGCAATGAAGCCACGGCGAATTGCCATTTCCAATCATGACGAAACTTTAATCAGTTCGAAACCTTGTCGTAAGAGCAAGGCTGCTTAGATACAGTCTAAGGCGTTGATCACGTTTCCAGTACACCGCCCCTGCCCCTCCCCCCTTAGGGCCAGGATTTGAGGTGTGATTATGGAAACACAATCCGCTGATAAGGCGGCGTCCTGCATCTTCCTCCCCCAGCAGGGCGCCGCACTTTTTTCCTAACAATAAGCGTTCTTATTTCCTAGCACCTTCTTGAACGGCTTCTAGAACACGGAGTAAATTTCCACTCCATATTTTTTCAATGTCAGTTTCAGAATACCCACGTTTGGTAAGTTCCTTAGTAATATTAAGCGTTTCAGAAGCATTTTTCCAGCCAACAATTCCGCCGCCGCCATCAAAGTCAGATGCAATGCCCACATGATCAATTCCGGCTATTTTCACAGCATGGTCAATGTGGTTGACATAGTCTGCAACATTAGCTCTTGGCGATAGTTCGTACATAGCCTTGATCCGGTCTAAGTAAATTTCTTTTGTAGCCTCATCCATTCCGTATAGAGCTTTATCCGTTTCCAAGCCCATTTCCTTACGAAGGGACATTTTAAAGTCTTCTTGCGCATCGGTGAGACCTTTTACATATCCAGCAAAGGCAACCACTTGCGTAACGCCATTATTATCTGCAATGGCACGTAATTGTTCATCGTCAAGGTTTCTCGCATTTTCAGCAAGCTCCATAATACCTGAGTGGGATGCAATCACGGGCACTCGTGATAACGCAACGGCCTGCATCATAGTTGATTTTGCAGCGTGGGATACATCAACCATAATACCGGCGTCATTCATGGCTTTAATCAGCTCTTTGCCCAATGGAGACAAGCCGCCATGCATGGCATCAGTTTCGCCCCATTGGACCTTTGGGTTTGAGCTATCCCCAAACTGGTTATGTCCCATATGGGTAATCCCCATATAACGCACACCTCGTTTTTCCCACATTGGAACGTCCGTTACAGAAGCCCCCAGAGGAAAGGCATTTTCCATCCCGATAAGAGCAACCCGTTTGCCTACTTTGTGGATACGACGCACATCATCAGCCGTACGGGCTAATTCAATCCTGTCATTATATTTCTCGGTAAGTTTTTGAATCGCTGCGTACCGTGTATCTGCAATATTTTTGGCTTCTGCATATTTGCCTTCAGCTATTTTCGTCTGCGGCGTATATACGATGAAGAAAGCCGCATCCAATCCACCGATCTCCATCTTGCCCAGATCAACCTGCGCATCTGACGCCATACCCGGATCCATTTCAGGCGTCATATATGTCAAAGGAATGTCCACATGGGTATCAAGCGTGATTACATTATGATGAATAACCGTGGCATCATTTTCTTGCGAACCACTTTGCAATTGAACGCAAGCCCCTAAAATCAAGGCCGCAACACTCAAACCCGTTAATAATATTTGTTTACGCATGTCTTTCTCCCTTATTTATCTCAGGATAACGGGGAAAGTCAGTTTTACCAACAAAAAAGGCCGCCCCTTCAAAATTGAAAAGACGGCCTAGATAATTTAGTTGGGAAATTTAAGCGCTGGCTTCGTCAGCAATTTCCTCAGGGAACTCTTCAATCGCAGGAAGACCTGCTGCGCGTTCTTCAAGAATTGTATTGTCTTTCTCATTCGCCAATTTTTGGTATTTACGCAGGTTTGCGCCCGTACCAGCAGGAATAAGACGACCAACAATCACATTCTCTTTCAAGCCTTCAAGCATATCTTCTTTGCCATTTACAGAGGCGTCGGTAAGTACGCGAGTTGTTTCCTGGAAGGACGCAGCCGAGATAAAAGATCGTGTTTGCAAGCTGGCTTTGGTAATACCTAGCAAGACGGGTTTGCCAACGGCTTGTGCTTTATCTTTATCACGCTCGAACAAGGCCGCATTAATTTCAGCAAATTCAATCCGGTCTAACTGCTCACCACGTAGCAAGCTTGTATCACCAGGATCGGTCACTTCAACTTTTTGCAACATTTGACGCACAATCACTTCGATATGCTTATCATTAATCGGCACACCTTGTAGACGATATACGGCCTGAACTTCATTGACCAAATAGTCAGCCAAAGCTTCAACACCCATAATATCCAAGATATCATGCGGCGCAGGGTTCCCATCAATCAGATAGCTCCCCTTCAGGACACGGTCGCCGTCACGCACGGTCATATGCTTACCTTTGGCAATCAAATACTGCACTGGTTCCATATTTTCATCGTCAGGAACGATTTGGATACGACGCTTATTTTTGTAATCCCGTGTAAATTCGACCTTACCGTCACACGCGGCGATCACCGCATCGTTTTTAGGACGACGAGCTTCAAACAGCTCGGCCACACGTGGCAAACCACCAGTAATATCGCGCTGGGTAGCACTACCTTTCGCAATCCGCGCGAGCGCGTCACCTGGCTTAACAACGTCACCATCATTAACAGACAAAATCGCACCAACGGCCAACATATATGTCGCCGCATTGCCATTAGCTGTTTTCACAGGATCGCCATTTTTATCTTCAACCACGACCATTGGCTGCAAATCACCGCCTTTTGAAGAGGCGCGCCAGTCAACAATCACTTTATTGGTGATACCGGTTTCTTCATCTGTTTCTTCTCTAACAGAAACACCTTCGACCATATCAAGCAATCTAATGGTGCCGCCAACTTCGGTCACAATCGGTTCCGCATATGGATCCCATTCAGCCAGTCTGTCGCCAATGGCAACATCAGCACCATCAGCAATCATCACACGCGTACCATAAGCAACTTTGTGTGTTTCCAAAGACTTACCATCTTTACCTTCAACAGATATCTGCATATTTCGTCCCAAGACGATATAAGCACCATTGCGATCTTGAACCACATTGCCTTCGATATATACCATTTTACCAGCATTTGAACTTTCATTAGCTGATTTCTCGGACACAGACGCTGTGCCACCAATATGGAAAGTCCGCATCGTAAGCTGCGTACCCGGCTCACCAATAGATTGCGCTGCAATAACACCAACGGCTTCACCCATATTCACCTTGGTACCACGAGCCAAGTCACGACCGTAACAGGTCGCACAAATACCGCTTGTCGTTTCACAGGTAAGTGGAGAACGCGTTTGCGCATCTGCTATACCGCTTTCGTCAATCGTAAGGGCAATATCCTCATCAATGTAAGTATTAGCAGGGAACATCACTTCACCCGTTTGTGGATCAAGCATATCTTCTGCACATGTTCTACCCAGCATACGTTCGCCAAGTGAAACAACAACTTCACCACCGTCAACCACAGCGGTCAAACGAATACCGTCTGATGTACCGCAATCTTGTTCATTAACGATACAGTCTTGGGCAACGTCCACAAGACGACGGGTCAAGTAACCGGAGTTAGCTGTTTTCAACGCGGTATCGGCTAGGCCTTTCCGCGCACCATGGGTCGAGTTAAAGTATTCAAGAACGGATAGGCCTTCTTTAAAGTTTGAAATAATCGGGGTTTCGATAATTTCGCCTGATGGCTTGGCCATTAGACCACGCATACCGGCCAATTGTTTCATCTGGTTTTTTGAGCCACGAGCGCCAGAATCAGCCATCATAAAGACTGAATTAATCATTTTACGGGGCTTCGCGGCCTCGTCCATCATAGCATCCGCAACTTTGTCTGTACATTTTGACCAAGCATCAACCACTTTGTTGTATTTCTCGCCCTTAGTAATCAAACCATCTGCATATTGCTGTTCAAACGCATCCACGTCGGCTTGCGTATTACTCACCAATACTTTTTTGCTTTCAGGAATAATCATATCATCTTTACCAAATGATATCCCAGCAGCAGCCGCGTTCTTAAAGCCAAGTCCCATGATTTTATCACAGAAAATTACGGTCGCTTTTTGACCTGCATGGCGATAAACATTTTCAATCACACCAGCAATTGCTTTTTTCGACAATACCTGATTGATAATTGAGTAAGGGAGTTTTTCATGCTTTGGCATAAATTCAGCAACCAATAAACGGCCAGCCGTTGTTTCTGCCAGTTCCTGAACAATACTTCCGTCAGGCTGAACAACATCAAAACGACCTTTGATTTTTGAATGCATGGTAATGTGTTTTGCATCAAGAGCAGCTTCTAGTTCTGCAATATTTGCAAACGCACGCCCCTCGCCTTTTTCACCGTCAACGGCCATAGTCATGTAATATAGACCAAGAATAATATCTTGAGACGGCACGATAACCGGTTTCCCATTTGATGGGGAAAGTATGTTATTAGTCGACATCATCAACACACGAGCTTCAAGCTGTGCTTCAATAGAAAGAGGCACATGAACAGCCATTTGGTCACCATCAAAGTCAGCGTTAAACGCTGTACACACTAGTGGATGCAAACGGATCGCTTTTCCTTCTGTGAGAACAGGTTCAAATGCCTGAATACCAAGTCGATGGAGAGTCGGCGCACGGTTAAGCAAAATCGGATGTTCACGGATCACTTCGTCCAAGATATCCCATACTTCAGGGCGTTGTTTTTCAACAATTTTTTTGGATTGTTTAACCGTGCCGGAAATGCCTTTGGCATCTAGGCGGGCGTAAATAAACGGTTTGAACAGTTCCAAAGCCATTTTCTTTGGCAGGCCACATTGATGCAACATCAATTCAGGGCCAACCACAATTACGGAACGACCAGAATAGTCAACACGTTTACCAAGCAAGTTTTGACGGAAACGTCCTTGCTTACCTTTCAGCATGTCTGACATGGATTTAAGTGGGCGCTTATTGGCCCCTGTAATCACCCGACCACGTCGACCATTATCAAATAAAGCGTCAACAGATTCTTGCAACATACGTTTTTCATTACGTACAATAATGTCCGGTGCACGTAACTCAATCAGGCGTTTCAAACGATTATTACGGTTGATAACCCGGCGATATAGATCGTTCAAATCAGAAGTCGCAAACCGACCACCATCCAAAGGCACAAGTGGACGAAGTTCTGGTGGAATCACAGGAACAACCGTCATAATCATCCACTCTGGGCGATTACCGGAATGGATAAAGGCTTCAAGAAGTTTAAGGCGTTTTTGGTATTTTTTCAGTTTTAGTTCTGAACCTGTTTCACCCATGTCGAAACGAACGCGCTCGACTTCAGCTTCAAGATCAAGACCAATGAGCATTTCACGAACAGCTTCGGCGCCAATGCTAGCCGTAAAGCTATCTTCACCAAATTCTGTTTGCGCGTCTAAAAATTCTTCTTCGGACAAAAGCTGGCGCTCGGACATGGACGTTAGTCCAGGCTCTGTGATAACAAAGCTTTCAAAGTATAAAATCCGCTCAACTTCTTTCAAAGTGATATCGAGCATGGTCGCAATCCGCGACGGAAGCGATTTTAAGAACCAAATATGCGCAACAGGTGCAGCCAATTCAATATGGCCCATGCGCTCACGACGAACACGAGAAACTGTAACTTCAACGCCACATTTCTCACATACGACGCCTTTATACTTCATGCGTTTATATTTACCACATAAGCATTCATAATCTTTCATCGGGCCAAAAATACGTGAACAGAACAAGCCGTCTTTTTCAGGCTTGAATGTCCGGTAGTTAATGGTTTCCGGTTTACGAATTTCACCAAATGACCAACTTAAAATCTTCTCCGGACTAGCCAAAGAAATTCTGATGCGATCAAAGCTCGGGCCTTCTTGGGCCGGATTGAAAATGTTCATGACCTCTTGGTTCATGGTATTCTCCTTATCATTTTGAGGGATGCATTTAGCACCCCTCGTAAAAAATCGGTTGAGCGGAATTAACCGTTCGTCAGTTCAATATTTAGACCTAGAGAGCGGATCTCTTTGATCAGCACGTTAAAGCTTTCCGGTATGCCAGCCTCGAACGCGTCATCGCCACGAACAATACTTTCATATACTTTCGTACGACCAGCAACATCATCGGATTTAACCGTCAACATTTCTTGCAAGGTATAAGCCGCGCCATAAGCTTCAAGCGCCCAAACTTCCATTTCACCGAACCTTTGACCACCAAATTGCGCTTTACCGCCAAGTGGTTGTTGAGTAACGAGCGAGTATGGCCCAATTGAACGCGCATGAATTTTATCATCCACAAGATGGTGCAATTTCAGCAAATACTTGTAGCCAACCGTAACTGGACGGGTAAAGGTTTCGCCTGTACGACCATCTGTCAGCATTTCCTGACCAGAATGGGTCAGGCCAGCTTTTTCAAGCATCTCAACAATATCATCTTCATGAGCACCATCAAATACGGGAGTTGCAATCGGTACACCATTTGTCAGGTTTCCAGCAAGTTCAACCAATTCTTCGTTTTTACGCGGCAGGGTAATATCCCCATATGCGTTCTCCAAAGAAAGTTTAAGAGGTGCCATATCCCCGTTCTCACGATAGGTTTTGAGAGCGTCATCAATGAGTTTCCCCATACCTGCACACGCCCAGCCTAAATGGGTTTCAAGGATTTGACCGATATTCATACGAGACGGAACGCCCAATGGATTTAGAACAATATCAACAGCCTTACCGTTAGAAAGATAAGGCATATCTTCAACTGGGTTGATTTTAGAAATCACACCTTTATTCCCGTGACGCCCGGCCATCTTATCGCCCGGTTGCAACTTACGTTTCACAGCAACAAAAACTTTAACCATTTTCATTACGCCTGGCGCAAGTTCGTCACCACGTTGTAATTTATCAACTTTATCTTCGAAACGCGCATCAAGTTTAGCTTTGGAAGTATCATATTGAATTTTCAATGCTTCAAGTTCGCCAATGGCTTTCTCGTCATCAACACCAATCCGCCACCAGTCACTACGTGGGATTTCAGAAAGTGTTTCTTCCGTTACAGGTCCTTTACGGAAACCGCGAGGGCCTGAAACAGCTTTTTTGCCCAGCAATGTGTTTTGAACATGCGTGTAAATGTTACGTTCCAAAATAGAAAGTTCATCGTCACGGTCTTTACCGAGGCTTTCGATTTCTTCCCGTTCAATTTGTAGCGCACGCTCATCTTTTTCAACGCCGTGACGGTTAAAGACACGAACTTCAACAACCGTACCGGATGATCCAGGTGACATTTTCAAGCTTGTATCGCGAACATCAGAAGCTTTTTCGCCAAAGATAGCACGAAGAAGCTTTTCTTCCGGTGTCATCGGGCTTTCGCCTTTTGGCGTTACCTTACCAACAAGAATATCGCCGGCATGCACTTCCGCGCCCACAGCAACAATCCCGGCTTCATCCAAATTACGAAGAGCTTCTTCGCCAACATTTGGAATATCACGTGTAATTTCTTCAGGTCCAAGCTTTGTATCACGAGCCATAACGGAGAACTCTTCAAGATGAAGAGATGTATAAACATCGTCACGCACAATGCGTTCGGAAATAAGAATACTATCCTCATAGTTAAATCCGTTCCACGGCATAAATGCCACGAGCACGTTCTTACCCAAAGCCAATTCACCAAGTTGTGTAGAAGGACCATCTGCGATAATATCGCCAGCCTTTACCACATCACCCACTTTAACAAGTGGTGTCTGGTTAATACATGTAGATTGATTAGAACGTTGGAATTTAAGCAAATTATAAATGTCTACGCCAGATTTCGTCAGGTCAGTTTCTTTGTTGGCACGAATAACGATCCGTTGTGCATCAACTTGTTCAACAACCCCTTCTCGCTTGGCAGCCACGGTCGCACCTGAATCAAGAGCAACAACAGATTCCATTCCAGTCCCGACAAGTGGCGCTTCCGCCTTCAACAATGGAACGGCTTGGCGCATCATATTTGAACCCATTAAAGCACGGTTCGCATCATCATGTTCCAAGAACGGGATCAAAGACGTCGCAACAGATACAAGCTGTTTTGGAGACACATCAATAAAGTCGATATCGTCACGTGCGACAAGAGTTACCTCACCTTGCACACGACAAGTAATGAAATCACCGACAAGGCGACCATTTTCATCTACAGCAGCATTGGCTTGAGCAATTTTGTAACGAGCTTCTTCCATCGCAGAAATATAGCGCACATCATTGGTAACAGAGCCTTTGACGATGCGACGATACGGGCTTTCAATAAATCCATATTTGTTAATCCGCGCATGAGTAGACAAAGAGTTAATCAAACCAATATTTGGCCCCTCTGGCGTTTCAATCGGGCAAATACGTCCATAATGGGTTGGATGCACGTCACGTACTTCAAATCCAGCACGTTCACGGGTTAAACCACCCGGCCCAAGCGCAGACAAGCGACGCTTATGGGTAATTTCAGACAGTGGGTTTGTTTGGTCCATAAACTGAGAAAGTTGTGAAGAGCCGAAGAACTCACGAACAACCGCAGCCGCAGGTTTCGCATTGATCAAATCATGCGGCATGACAGTTTCGATATCCACGGACGTCATGCGCTCTTTAATAGCACGTTCCATACGGAGCAAACCGATGCGGTATTGGTTTTGCATTAGTTCACCAACAGAACGAACCCGGCGATTGCCAAGGTTATCAATATCATCTGTTTGGCCAATGCCGTCTTTTAGTTTTACCAAAGTATCAACAACACCAAGTAAATCTTCTTTGCGGAGAATACGAATATTATCATCGCACTCAATATTGAGGCGCATGTTCATTTTCACACGACCAACAGCCGACAAATCATAGCGATCTGATTCAAAGAACAAGCTTTGGAATAGTGCCTCAGCAGTTTCAGGGGTTGGTGGCTCACCAGGACGCATTACCCGGTAAATATCAACAAGCGCACCATCTTGGCTGTCATTTTTGTCAGCAGCCAAAGTATTGCGAATAAATGGTCCAACATTTATATGGTCAATATTGAGCACAGAAAGTTCGGTAATTCCGGCTTCATTAATTTGCTCAATCGCTTCAATGCTCAGTTCGTCGCCCGCTTCTGCATAAATTTCGCCAGTATTAACATTTACAATGTCTTCAGCAGCGTAACGTTCCGCTAGTTCCTCATCTGAAATCAATAAGTTTTTCAACCCTTTTTCAGCCAATTTCTTAGCACCACGTTTGGTCAGTTTACGACCTGCAGGTGTTAGTGTTTCACCAGTTTTGGCATCAACCAAATCCCGAATAAGCTTTGAGCCTTTATAATTATCAGGGTTAAATGGTAAGACCCATCCCCCTTTAGATTTATTACGTGTGTAAGTAATTTTTTTATAAAACTCATTCAAAATGTCTTCTTTGGTCATCCCAAGAGCATAAAGAATCGTCGTTGCAGGTAATTTCCGTTTCCGGTCAATCCGTGCATATAAAATATCTTTGGCATCAAACTCGAAATCAAGCCATGAACCACGGTAAGGGATAATACGTGCAGAGTGCAAGATTTTACCAGATGAATGGCTTTTCCCTTTATCGTGGTCAAAGAACACACCGGGAGATCTGTGCATTTGCGAAACGATTACCCGCTCTGTACCATTGACAATAAAGGTACCTTTATCGGTCATCAGCGGCATGTCGCCCATGTAGACTTCTTGTTCTTTAATATCTTTTACAGAACGTGCGCCTGTATCATCATCAATATCAAAAACCACAAGGCGCATTTTGACTTTGAGCGGCGCTGCGAATGTAATATCGCGCTGCTGACACTCTTCTTCATCAAACTTTGGCTTATCAAAGGAGAAAGATACATATTCAAGGACGGCTCGGTCCGAGAAATCACGTACAGGAAATACGGATGTAAAGACACCGTTCATTCCTGCATCGCCACGCTCTTCATGCGGGACTTCAATTTGCAAAAATTGCTTATAAGAACTTTTTTGTACTTCGATCAGGTTTGGCATGCGTATCACATCAGGGATACGACCAAAGCTTCTGCGAATACGTTTCTTGCCAGTAAATGTGAGCGACATCAAATACACCTTTACATTACGAAAGAAGGGAGCATTAAAAAAGCCCCCGCTTTCAAAAAAAATCGTAGGATTTACACTGTTCCAGTCAGTACGCTTTTAGCTGCGCGAAGCTTGTTTACCTGCGTGCGCAAATGCACACGCAGGTAAAGTAGATTACTTAACTTCAGCGGTCGCGCCAGCTGCTTCCAGCTTGGTTTTGATCTCTTCAGCTTCGTCCTTAGAAACACCTTCCTTAACGGCTTTAGGTGCTGACTCTACCAGGTCTTTAGCTTCTTTGAGGCCAAGACCGGTAATTGCGCGGACTTCTTTAATCACATTGATTTTCTTTTCACCGAATGACGCAAGAATTACGTCAAATTCAGTTTTCTCAGCAGCAGCTTCGCCACCATCAGCAGCTGGGC
Source organism: Alphaproteobacteria bacterium (assembly GCA_024278915.1). GTDB lineage: Bacteria > Pseudomonadota > Alphaproteobacteria > Caulobacterales > Maricaulaceae > Robiginitomaculum_A. The sequence continues at coordinate 3,229 of JAJRSG010000137.1, read as the reverse complement.
CTGCAACTGCAACTGCAGCAGCGGCTTTGATGCCATTTTCTTCAAGAATATCATTTAGTTCTTTTGCTTCCATGATGGTAAGGCCCATCAATTCTTTAGCAAGTTTAGCTACATCAGCCATTTTAGTTTCCTTTAGTTAGTAAGTTAGTTTCAGTTCGAATGTTACGAGCCTGACAGTTATGCTGTCGCACCTTCTGCAATGACACCAATAGCTCCCGCAAGGTTGCTACCAGGCGCATTAAGACGCTGACCGATTTGAGAAGCTTGACCAAGTAGACGCGATGCTACCATGCCAATCAATTCTTCACGTGATGGTAGTTTGGACAACGCCTCAATACCAGATACGTCGAAGATTTCTTCTCCCATAAAGCCGCCCAAGATATTGAAATTATCATTATCTTTTGCAAACTTTACGACCACTTTTGGCGCACCAATGATATCCTCACCGAAAGCGATTGCCACTGGTCCTTTAAAAAGATCAGCAACACCTTCGCCGGGTTTACCTTTGAGTGCGATTTTAGCGAGACGATTTTTTACAACTCTGATCGTCGCACCGCTTTCGCGTAATTGTGTGCGTAGATCTGTCAGTTCCGCAACTGTCATGCCCGTATATTCAGCCATGACAACGGACCCGGAATTATCAAAAATGCCTTCCAGCTCTTTGACCATTTCCTGTTTTTGTGTTCGATCCATTGCGGTCTCCCTGTTATGGCAACCCCCCATGGGCCGCCTTCAGTGCACCGACATCATCCCGTAGGAAAATACCGGCGCGGTAGTCTGTCCCAGGGCGTCGAACCAAAACTGACAAAATTGTCAAATTTGGTTTATTGCTCTGTCTCACACGGGCATTAATTAAACGGATAATTCCGCACCAGTGATCTCGGACATATCAAACTGCTTCACATGAAACAGCCTGAGCATTAACGGGTCGCCTTAACAACGGCCCGATAAATTCTTTAAGACGACATCGCTTCCGATGTGTCAATTTTTACGCCAGGGCCCATTGTCGAGCTAAGCGAAACGCGTTTCATAAATGTACCTTTAGCACCAGTTGGCTTGGCTTTCATGATAGCACCTAAAAAGGCTCTTACATTTTCTTCCAACGCCGTTTCAGTGAAGCTGGCTTTACCAACACCAGCGTGAATAATACCGGCCTTTTCTACCCGGAATTCAACCGCGCCGCCTTTGGCGTCTTTGACTGCCTTGGCAACATCAGGTGTTACTGTACCGACTTTCGGGTTTGGCATCATACCTTTTGGGCCGAGAATTTGACCAAGACGACCAACCAGTGGCATCATATCAGGACTGGCAATCACGCGATCAAAATCCATTTCGCCCGCTTGGATTTTTGCCACCAAATCTTCTGCTCCAACAATATCTGCACCAGCTGCTTTTGCTTCTTCAGCTTTAGCATCTTTTGCAAATACGGCGACGCGAACTGAACGTCCGGTACCATTTGGCAATAAACACACACCGCGAACCATTTGGTCAGCGTGACGTGGGTCAACACCAAGATTGATCGCAACTTCAACAGTTTCGTCGAATTTTGCGGTTGCATTACCTTTTACGATACCAACGGCGTCTTTTACACTGTAAAATGCTTCGCGGTCGATATTGCTACGTGCTGCAGCTGTTCTTTTACCTTGCTTTGCCATAACCCTACTCCGTTACCTCAAAGCCCATTGAACGGGCTGAACCAGCAATAATTTTTTGTGCCTGATCCAAATCATTTGCATTCAAATCTGCAAATTTCAGCTCAGCAATTTCCCGACACTGCGCCATTGTAACGGTCGCAGCAACAATCCGACCAGGCTCTGTTGAACCAGATTTAAGACCCGCAGCTTTCTTCAAATAATAAGAAGCTGGCGGTGTTTTCGTCTCGAATGTAAAGGATTTATCGGCATAAACAGTAATAACTGTCGGAATTGGAATAGATTTTTCCAGTTCCGCTGTTTTTGCATTAAACGCCTTAGTAAATTCCATAATATTCACACCACGTTGACCAAGGGCAGGCCCTAGCGGTGGGGACGGGTTGGCTGTACCCGCCGGGACCATCAATTTGATGTATCCTTCAATCTTCTTTGCCATCTTTCACTCCAATTCAAGCCGGACCCAATGCCCAGACATTTAAGTGTGTTCGTGGTCGGGCAGCACTGGACTTTAGTACTACCTCCCACAAACGCTTTATATACTAGGTCTGTTTTTCGACCTGCGCATATTCCAATTCGACCGGGGTTCCCCGACCAAAAATATTAATCAACACTTTCAAGCGCTCATGTTCTTCATCAATATCTTCAACACTTCCCTCAAAGGATTGGAAATGCCCATCAATAACTTTAACGATTTCACCAATTTCAAACGTAATCGTTGAACGCGGCGCATCTTCAGCTTCAGCAATTTGACCAACAATACGCTGAACTTCTTTTTCAGAAACAGGTAACGGCTTATTTGCAGCCCCTAAAAACCCGCTTACTTTTGGCGTATTTTTGACCAAGTGATAAACTTCATCTGTAAGATCCATCTTCACAAGCACATAACCTGGAAAATATTTACGCTCGCTCTCAACCTTGCGGCCGCGACGAATTTCAACGACATGTTCTGTCGGAACAAGAATTTCTTCAAACAAATGAGACAAGCCTTTACGCTCGCTTTCGTTCTCAAGGCTTTCCTTAACGCGCTTCTCGAAATTTGAGTGCGCTTGCACAATATACCATTTAGCCGCCACGATTTATCCTCCACCGCCGGAGCCGGGATTTTTAATCGCTCCGATATTCAGTAAAAACTGGGTACCATTGGCAGCAAACCAGTCCACAAAAAAGAAGAAAATGCCAAATAACACCATCAAAATTAAAACAAGTATTGTTGTAATCATCGTTTCACGGGACGTAGGCCAGACAACCTTGCGGCCTTCCTGACGAACCTGTCCGAAATACTTAACGATACCAACTTTTGCTTTTTTATCAGCCATATTATCCGTTTTACTTCTTATTTAGTGGCAGAGGTGGAGAGACTCGAACTCACGACCCTCGGTTTTGGAGACCGATGCTCTACCAACTGAGCTACACCTCTATATTACAAGCGGCCCTACACAGGGCCGCCCGATAAAACTTTACTCTACAATCTTGGAAACCACGCCGGCGCCAACTGTGCGGCCACCTTCACGGATCGCGAAGCGAAGCTTCTCTTCCATGGCGATCGGCACGATCAACTCAACATTAACTTCTACATT
>JAJRSG010000136.1 GCA_024278915.1 Alphaproteobacteria bacterium | reverse complement strand
GACCTTGGCCCCGCTTGTCGCGGCAAGCCCAATTGTGCACACCCCCGCATATACAATGATATGCCCGATTATGATCAATGGAATCCCGATTCCAAAACGAACAGCCTTTGGTAAGCCAAGGGAATTCCAATCCAAGATACCAAGACCGATGCACGCACCGAAGGCAAGAAAGGTGACGCCCCAAATGATAATAAATTTAAATGGGGTTAAGTAGGTTATAGGCCAGATGCGGTGGCTGGGCTTGAAGATTGACCACATGATTGCTAGTCCGCCAAATATTGTGCAAATTGCACCGATTATGAAAATTATTTTCATGTCTATTCTCTTTTAATGTGTCGTTGTTTTTTGGATCTGAAGGTGGTCTAGCGCTTGTGCCGGTTGCATGGACCTTATCTTAGCAACACGTTTGTTCATCCAGTGTCGCAAGATTAATTGGTACAAGATTTGTTTCACGGGGGACATATCTTGAGAGTGAGCAGCAAAGAAGCGGTCAGGATCAGCAAATACTCCGAAGTCCTGATTAATCCCCGTCTTTTGAATATAGGTGTTCACGCCTTGCCAATTGACCATAGGTTTTTGCAAATTATTTGTACCAACGCCGTAAGCACAAAGGGTGGTTTGTGTTTTGAATTTGGATTGTAGGGCGGTGAGATAGTCTGCATCTAAAATAAAACCTTCTAGATTTATCCATTGATCGCCATTGTAAATTTCAACCCAAGAATGGATGATGTTGTCAGGGGTAATTGGGTAAATAAGTTCTGGCACGACCCCTCGTTGCAGTTGCTTTTTGATGGTAAAACCATGTAGGCGGCAAGGAATACCAATGCCACGAAACAGAGCCATTAATAAAACCCCTTTGGTGTTACATTGTCCGATCCCATCTTGCAAAATATGCGAAGCGGGCAAAGCGTCTTTCCGGTTGTAGCCGAATTTTATTTCATCTTTTACAAAATGGTACACCGCCCCGATACGGTCATATGTTGGTAGGTCTCGCCACCCCCGTTGTGCAATCAAATTTTGTATTGCTTTCGTATTATAATCCAAAAGCGGTGTTTCTGTGAGCAGGGTTTCTACGTATGCCGGTTCCATAATATTTCTTTCTTTTTACGATTTCACACTTTATAAAACCTCAAGTAACTAGAGGTACAAGCAGTATTTATAAAAAAATGAAAAGAGGTATTTATGCTCTCGATCGGCGCACTGTCTCGTCAGACAAATGTAAAAATTCCAACGATTCGTTATTATGAAGAGATTGGCCTGATGGACCTGCCCGGACGCACTACGGGCGGGCAACGCCGCTATGTTCAATCTGATGTGGACAGGCTTGGTTTTATTCGTCACGCTCGCGATTTGGGATTATCAATTGCGGCCATATCCGATCTTTTGCGCCTCAGTGCCAATGGTGACAACCCGTGTGCAGATGCTGACCGCATTGCGAAAGAGCATTTAACTGAGGTTAAAGAGAAAATAAAACATCTCCGCCGCTTGGAAAAAGAATTAAAGCGTATTGTTTCTCATTGCCATGCAGGCACCGTGGGAGAGTGTTATGTGATTGAATCCCTTGGTAACCATGGTTTATGCGTTGAAGACCATTAGGTCTTTGCTGTCATACAGAGCAGGTTGGTCTTGGCATAAGGTTGCCGAGAAAAACGGTCTTGATTTCCCCCCCACCCTTTCCCATGTTTGTATAAATTAGTCGCTAAGCGGAGAGCCACATGACAACAATTTTAACAGTGCGAAAAAACGGCAAAGTCGTGGTGATCGGTGACGGGCAGGTATCGGCTGGTAATACGGTGATGAAATCATCTGCTCGCAAAGTGCGGCGCATTATCGGTGGATCTGTGATTATCGGTTTTGCAGGTGCGACGGCTGATGCTTTTGCCTTGATGGAGAGGCTGGAAGCGAAATTAGAACAATATCCTACCCAACTCGCCCGTGCCTGTGTGGAATTGGCCAAAGATTGGCGTACAGATAAAGTGTTGCGCCAACTGCAAGCGATGATGATTGTAGCCGATAAAAATGAAACTTTCGTGCTGACCGGCAACGGCGATGTGGTTGAACCGGACGGTGGTATCACCGCGATTGGCAGTGGCGGCAATTACGCCCTCGCCGCTGCCCGCGCTCTTGAGACTTACGAAAAAAATCCCGAAAAATTAGCCAAAAAAGCCATGAAAATCGCCGCCGACATCTGCGTCTTCACCAATGACGATTTCGTAGTTGAGGTGCTGGACGAAGATTAGAACAAGGTCGGGTATCTTGTCTTTCAGCATAATAGTTCGCTGATATTATTGATAAACATTCCTATATTATGGTGACACTCGGTAATAAATTCTTTCACATCTAATTGTTTGCCAGAAAATACTATTTTACTATTCTCTATAACGATACTCCCATCTTGCGTCGGCGCGCTGAGAAGTTTTCCCTCTTTAATGTCTATAGGCTCCATTGGCTTGCAAGTATAACTGCCGTCTATAATCACATTGCCATGGCTAGTCATATTTATGACGTTAAATTCACCGAACAAAGGGTCTTGAACTGTTGCAGGTTTTTGAATTTTTGTAAGGCCACTAAGGTTGTTATGTTTTACTTCGTTGGTAAGTGTGCATAAATCAATCAGCCAAGAATCATTTGAGTGGAATGGCTGAATGGATTCAATTAAATTGTAAATTTCTAGCTCGTAGTGTTTTAAAGCAGGGAAATTTCTTCTCATGCTATTCTTAAAACGCTCATGGTTGAGGGCATAAGGAAAATAAGCCTTTGCTTTTTTTTTGTGGTTTTGAGGGAGCCTATTATGTATATCAATCGAAATATAGTCCAATATGCTCCGCATATTTTCTAAGGTGTTTTTCAGTAGCACTTTGTTCAACTGGTTACTATCAACTTGTTGTGCTATGGTGTTGACTTGATCTTCGCAAACTTTGTAGAGTTCCAAGACATCATTATTCAGCATTTATGACCTTTGTGTTGAATGTGAAGAGAATCGGACTCGCAATCTTACCGTTAACATACTAAATAAGATTTATGAAATTTGGGGAACATTTTTTGGATGAGCTTAAGGCGCGCGTGCGAGTTTCGGACGTGGTGGGGAAGCATGTCAAATTGAAGCGACAGGGGCGCGAAATGGCTGGCTTGTCTCCGTTCACCAATGAAAAAACGCCTTCGTTTTTTGTCAATGACGAGAAAGGCTTCTATCATTGCTTTTCCAGTGGCAAGCACGGGGACAGCATATCTTTTTTAATGGAAGTTGAGGGTCTTTCCTTTCCTGAGGCTGTGGAGCGGGTCGCCAGCATGGCGGGGATGGAAATGCCCAAGGCAGATCCGGAAGCAGAAAAACGCGCTGAAGCTAATAAAAGAACGATTAGCTGGATCGAGCAAGCACAGGGCTTTTTTGAAAAATCCCTGCAGCGGGATATGGGTAAGGAGGCGCGAGCATATCTAAAAACACGTGGGCTGACGGGAGAGGATTGCAAACGATTTGGGATTGGCTATGCACCAGACCGTTTTGATGCCTTACGAGGGGAATTAACACAAGCAGGTGCAGGCCTAGATAAATTGGTAGAAGCGGGTTTATTGATCAAACCTGATGATCCGTCAAAGACACCTTGGGACAGATTTCGCCACCGGATTATGTTCCCCATCTCTGATCCTCGTGGACGGTTAATTGCTTTTGGTGGGCGTGCTTTGAAAAAGGATGAAAAAGCTAAATATTTAAACTCGCCGGAAACCAACCTGTTTCATAAAGGTAAACTGCTCTATCGCTATCCTGAAGCTCGTAAGGCTTTACATGCGCCCGGGGTCGGGGCGCGGGGCCTAATAGTTGCCGAAGGGTATATGGATGTAATTGCCTTAGCAAAAGCAGGCTTCGCCCATTCAGTAGCGCCCCTTGGTACTGCTTTAACTGAAGAACAATTGGCGTTATTATGGCGAGCAGGACCGGAACCGATTTTGTGTTTTGACGGTGATAAGGCGGGCTTGCGAGCGGCCTTTCGTTCGGTCGAGCGGGCGCTGCCTTTATTAACGCCTGGCCAAACTTTACGCTTTGCCCTGTTGCCAGACGGGCAAGATCCAGATGATCTTATTCGTGAAAAAGGCCCATCTGCTATGGGCGAGGTGTTAGAGCGTTCCGTGCCTTTGGTGGACATGTTATGGCGGCGGGAAGTAGAGGCGGAACGTCTTGATACTCCTGAAGCTAAGGCAGGGCTTAAAGACAGGATTTTTGCCGCCCTCAGAGAAATTAAACATACGGGGGTGCAGGAGCAGTACAAAACAGCATTATTGGCAAAATTTGATGCTGAATTTGGGCGACCGCAGTGGAAACCAAATGCAAAAATAAAGCCACAAGCTTTCAAACAAAAGGCAAGTCAGGCGCAAATTAAAAAAATGCAGGCCGGTTCCTTGCATGCGGCTCGTGAAAAGCGCATTATCGGCGCCATATTAGAGTGGCCAAACATGCTTGAACAGGTTGATCAAACGCTTTTTGGGCTGGAGTTTCATACGCTAGAGTGCGTGAAACTGCAAAATAGCCTTTTAAACTACTGGCAAGACACAATATCGGTTGATAAACGTGCGCTTCATGCCCATATAGAAGAGGATGGCTTGGGAGCTGTGTTAAAAAACTTCAAAAGAGACAGAAATTTAGTCGTTTCAGGTTTCGGTGGAGTTGATGCGGAATATAAACTTCGCATTAGAACATGGCTCGCAGAAGCACTGGCCCTAGAGGGCAATACACGCGGCGCAAGAGCGCGCAAAGACACAAGAGGACGGGTGGCAGATACCATTCGTTCCGAGAATACTGACGCCTTACAGCGTCTGATGCGATCTTCTCGCGAGGAGCGCAATTCATAACGCAGGCGGTTGGCTTGCAATTATATCGGTTCCAGTCCGCTTTTTGGCGGGCTAAGGAGCCTATTGGCATTTAATAGGGCAACGTCTTTTGAAGTCGCTCTGGTTGGAGAATAAATCTATGGCAAAAGCCGCCACGAAAAATCCCACAGCAAAAAAAGCACCTGCAAAGAAGAAGGCTGTGACCAAGAAAAAAACTGCGACTGCAAAAGCGGAAGAAATTGAAGAAACCCCTTCGGCACCGAAGGTAAGAACTGGCATGCTAGATATGGAAGACAGCGATGTAAAACGCATGATTGCTGTTGCCAAGAAAAGTGGGTTGTTGGCAACAACAGAACTCAACAAACACCTGAACCCAGATCAAATTACGCCGGAACAAATTGAAATCACGATTGCTCAGCTTTCTGACCTTGGCATTTCAGTTGTCGATGACAAAGATCAAGGGGACACATCACGCAATACACTTGTGAAAGCGGAAACCCGAGTTGTCAAAGGTGGTAATTCCAAGGATGAATTAGACCGGACTGATGACCCGGTGCGTATGTATTTGCGCGAAATGGGCACGGTGGAACTTTTGTCTCGCGAAGGCGAGATCGCAATTGCTAAACGCATCGAGGCCGGACGTGACACCATGATCAAAGGTTTGTGCGAAAGTGCCTTGACCTTTGAAGCGATTATGGTTTGGCGGGAGGAACTCGAAGAAGGCCGTATCCTTCTGCGCGATATTATTGATCTCGACAGTACCTATAATATTTCTATCGGTAATGTTCAGGTGGATAATTCCGCCGCTGCCGTACGCCGTGAAAAAATTGAACGTGGCGAAATTGAAGTCGACGAAGAAGAAGAAAAAGAACGCCTTTTGGCGGCAAAACCTGTTGTGGAGGATACCCCGAAACATGCCGAGGGTGAGAAAACTCTTGATGATGATGATGAGGAAGAAGAAGACGAAAAAATCAACTTGTCCATGGCTGCGATGGAAGCCGAGCTTCGGGACAGTGTTTTTGAAATATTAAATGCAATTTCTAAAGATTTCGCACGGTTTCAAAAATTGCAGCAAATGCTTATTCGGGCTCGTCTGAAGGGCAAGGCGCTACAAAAACCGCAGCGTGCTGAATATGTTGAAATTCAAGATAAGATTATCGATGAGCTTAAGTCCTTGCATTTGAACAATGCGCGGATCGAAGCTTTGGTTGAGCAACTATACGCCATTAATAAACGCCTTATTGGCCTTGAAGGTAAATTGATGCGCTTGGCGGATGGTAATGGGGTGCCGAGACAAGAGTTTTTAGCCACTTATTTGGGTAGCGAATTAAACCCGAACTGGCTTGAAGCGCTTAAAGGCAAGTCCGAAGCTTGGGACCGTTTTATTGGCCGAGAAAGCATTTCTATCGAGAAAATCAGAACCGAAATTGCCATTCAGGCGCAAGAAACAGGGGTGCCGGTTGATGAGTTTCGCCGGATTGTTCAAACTGTTCAAAAAGGCGAGCGCGAAGCGCGGCAAGCCAAAAAAGAAATGGTTGAAGCGAACCTTCGTCTCGTAATTTCAATTGCGAAAAAATACACCAACCGTGGTTTGCAGTTCCTTGATCTAATTCAGGAAGGTAATATCGGCTTGATGAAGGCAGTGGATAAATTTGAATACCGTCGTGGTTATAAATTTTCTACCTATGCAACATGGTGGATTCGACAAGCGATTACCCGTTCGATTGCTGATCAGGCACGGACTATTCGTATTCCAGTACATATGATTGAAACGATCAATAAAATTGTCCGTACAAGCCGGCAAATTCTTCACGAAATTGGTCGTGAGCCTACGCCGGAAGAGCTATCTGCGAAATTGGCCATGCCTTTGGAAAAAGTACGTAAGGTGATGAAAATTGCCAAAGAGCCAATCAGTCTGGAAACCCCAATCGGTGACGAGGAAGATAGTCAACTCGGTGATTTCATCGAAGATAAAAATACGATTTTGCCGATTGATGCAGCCATTCAGTCAAACCTACGGGAAACGACGACTCGAGTTCTAGCTAGTTTAACGCCGCGCGAAGAACGTGTCCTTCGTATGCGTTTTGGTATTGGCATGAACACGGACCACACCCTAGAAGAAGTCGGGCAACAGTTTAGTGTGACACGCGAACGTATTCGCCAAATTGAAGCCAAAGCTTTACGGAAATTAAAACATCCAAGCCGATCACGCAAACTTCGGAGCTTCTTGGATCAGTAAGCTCGGGTGACTATTTTGTAATAAGCAGGTGGCAAGTGTTTATTCCTGATGTTGCGGGCGGGCTTACCCTGCTAATATTGCTTTGACGGCGGCGCCGGCTTGGCCCATGTCCATGCGACCTGCAAATTCTGATTTTAGCTTACCCATGACCTTGCCCATATCTTTTAGGCATGTGGCATCAAGTTCTTCAACGGCGGCTTTAACCGCAGTATTTAGCTCATCTGTGCTGAGGGCTTGTGGCATATAGGTTTTGATAATTTCAATTTCACTGCGTTCGCGTTCGGCAAGTTCAGGACGGCCATTATCTTCGTAAATATTCGCGCTTTCTTGGCGCTGTTTTACCATTTTAGCCAGAAGGGATAAAACTTCAG
>JAJRSG010000135.1 GCA_024278915.1 Alphaproteobacteria bacterium | reverse complement strand
TTTACCATCCTTACCACACACGCCGTTGGCCCGCTTAAACATTTGCATCACCGCATGCCAGTACGCTTGCCAGAACATCACTGGCAAAACTGGCTTGATCCGAATGTGAAAGCAGAACGAACACTGGACAACATGCTTGGCAGTGATGATTTGGATTTCCACGAAGTTTCCCGCGCCGTCAATTCAGGTCGAGCGCAAGGGAAAAATTTGATATTAGGGGTGGTGGATTAAGACGTCTTATTTCTTCGGTGCAGGTTGTTTTCTGGTGAAAACGAGTTGTGTCTCACTGCTTTCGCGTTTGTTGATTTTGTAGCCGTCCACATTAAAGGCGGGGAGGTCAGCCGCGCTATCGATTCGGTTTTGGATGACCCAGCGTGCCATGAGGCCGCGTGCATATTTGGCATAATACATCAGGTTTCTGGCTTGCCCGTCCTTAATGTTGAGGAATTTGGCTTCGATGACGGGGGATGTCAGGGCTTTTTTATCTACGGCTTTGAAATATTCATTCGAGGCCAGATTAAGAATGGTTTTGTCTTTGTGGTTTTGGGTATCTGCCATCAAACGATCTGCAATGGTCGTCCCCCAAAATTGATATAGATTGGTTCCGCGGTCCGTTTTCAGCCGTGTTCCCATTTCAAGGCGGTAAGGTTGGATGCTGTCCATGGGGCGCAAACTGCCGTACAGGCCCGACAAAATTCGTAAATGCTCTTGGGCGTATTCAAGGTCTGACTTTGAAAGGGAGGGCGCATCAAACCCTTCATAAACATTGCCGTCAAAGGTAAAGGCGGCGGGTTTGGCACTGTTGCTGCGGCCATTCAGGCGAAAGGCTTTAAATCGTTCGACGTTTAGTTCTGCCAATTTATCCGATAGTTTCATTAATTTTTGCAAATCGGCAACAGATTGCTGTTTTGCAGTCCGAGCCAGTTTTTCTGTTTCGCCGAGCAAAGAAGGAACGCTAGGCTCAATCAGGGTTTCGCCCGGTTCAAGGTTTAGTTTTTTTGCAGGGGATAAAAGGGTTAGCATAAATCTCTCTCTATCAAAAAATGAGTCGCGGGTTTAGAATACCATCAGGATCAAGGGCTGTCTTGATTGTTTTCATCATGGAAGCTTTAGCCGTATCGCTCCGTTTGGCAAGTTGATCTTTCTTTAAGATGCCAATGCCGTGTTCGGCAGAAATAGAGCCGCCAAGGGCGTCGACAATATCGTAAACAATATTATTGACCGTTTCTTCTTGTGACATGAATTTGGCACTGTCCATGCCTTCGGGTTGGCCAATATTATAGTGGATATTCCCGTCCCCCAAATGGCCGAACGGCAGGGGTCGGCAATGGGGGATGTTGGCTAAGAGGGCTGTATTGGCTTGCTTTATGAAGGTTGGCACTTGAGAAATTGGCACGGTAATATCATGCTTTATGGTTGCGCCAACGGGTTTTTGGGCCGCTGATAAATTTTCACGTAAAGCCGAAAGTGCCTCTGCTTGTGATTGGCTGGCGGCGATGACGGCGTCTTGGATGTGTCCCTGTTCGCTCGCCTGACTTAAGAGGTTTTCTGCAAACCCTGCTGCGCCGTTATCTGTATCAAACTCCCAATCAAGTAAAACATACCAAGGATGGCTCGTGCTAAATGGAGAGCGCATATTTGGAATATGGGTGGTGACATATTCCATGCCTAGGTCTGGAATAAGTTCAAACATCGACAGATGATTACCAACACGGGCGATATTTAAAAATGCCAAAGCTTGTGCCGGGGATGCTGCCGCTGCCATCACACGAATGGTTTCTTTAGGCTTGGGGAAGAGTTTTAAGGAAGCGGCTGTGATAATCCCGAGCGTGCCTTCCGCGCCCAGAAGCAATTTGGAAAGATCATAGCCTGTGTTGTCCTTTCGCAGAGAAGACAATCCATTGAAGATTTCGCCATTTGGCAACACGGCTTCGACGCCGAAAACCAAATCTTTGGCCGTGCCGTATTTCAGCACATGCACACCACCTGCATTGGTCGAGAGATTACCGCCGATTGTACATGAACCTTGTGAAGCCAGACTTAGGGGAAATTTTAATCCAAGGTTATCTGCTGCGTTTTGTGCGTTTTGCAGGGTGACACCTGCTTCGCAAACCATGCTCATGTCATCAAAATGCGCGGCGCGTATGTGGTTCAAGTTTTGTGTCGAGAGCAAGATTTCGCCTTGTGGCATTTGCCCACCAACCAGACCCGTATTTCCCCCTTGTACTGTAATCGGTGTTTTATGGGCGGCGCATATCTTGATGATGGCAGCTACTTCCAGGGTTGTTCTCGGTCTGAGAAGTAAGGGGGTGTTGCCGTGCCACCTGCCGCGCCATTCTTGTAAAAAGGGAGCGAGCCTCTCTTGGTCATCAGACCAGATTTTTTCATCTAGCTGTGTTTTCAAGGCGACAATGGTATTTTGCATAGATGTCATTTTTGCCACTCGATTTCCAAAGACGCAAAGTGTTCAGGCTTTAATGCCCCTGCGCGTAGGCATTTCGCTTTTCCGTTTTCAATGGCAATAATGGTGGAAGCGTGCGTGTTTTGGCAGGCTCCGCCGTCAAGGATGAGAGGGATTTTTTCACCAATGTCTTTTTGTACGTCTTGCGCGGTCAACGGGTTTGGGCGAGAAGATGTATTGGCGCTGGTCAAGATAAGAGGCTCTGTAAACCCAAGCTCTTGAAAGCCGCGTCGCCATTCAATACCGGGGCACCTCAGCCCGACGGTGGGCAGACCGGCGTTGGCAAATTTACTAATCCCGGCATTTTCTTTTTTGGGAAGAACAAGGGTCAGAGGGCCAGGCCAAAAGGCATTCATGAGCTGCTTTGCAAACGGGGTAATCTGGCAAATGTCTTGTGCTTGTTTTTGGTTAAAAACACAAATGCTCATGGCTAAATCAAGAGGTCTTTTTTTTATGGTAAAGATATTTAAGGCGGCTTGTTCGGGCTGTGCAAGGGCGGCAAGCCCGTAGACGGTTTCCGTCGGCAGGGCCACAGCTTGTCCCGCCTTTAGCAAGGCAATGGCTTTTTTGTAGCTGTCCATATTTGCAGGTAAAATTTCGGCCATCAAATTATTTTTCGTTAAATTCGGTTTCGATGATAATCGTGATTTCGTCACCAATGCCGAAATTGATTAAATGGGATAAGCCAAAATCTGTACGTTTAAAATGAGTGGTGGCGGAAAACCCGAGAGTTTTCCCCTTGTGGCCAAATGATTTTCCTGCCCCGTTAAAAACCGTGTCGAGGGTTACCGGATGGGTTTGTCCACGAAAACTGAGCGCGCCCGTAATCAGACCTGTGTTTTCACCGGTTACTTTAATGTCGGTGGACACAAAGCGGATGGACGGGTGTTGTTCACCGTTAAAATACCGGCCGCCGCGCCCAATGGTTTCATTAAAGGCAGTGTCCCCTGTATTGACGCTCATCGGGTCAATGGAAATATCGATGCGGCTGTCTTGCGGGTTTTGCGGGTCAAAATTTAAAACACCGCTGACGGTGTCAAATCTGGCCGTGTAATTTGACAATCCTGCATGTTTGATTTTCCAGACAATACTGGTGTGGGCAGGGTCTAAAATATAATTGCCCTGCAAGTTTTCGCTCGGTGTAATGGTCGGCGCTGTGTAGCAAGCCGATAACAGGAGGCCCATGAGGCCGATTGATAAATGATTCAGTTTCTTCATTTCTTCACATTACAGGAAAGATATTTGATTGTATTGCCTAAAATTTTCATAGATAAGAGCCTGTGTGAAAAAAAGGATGACTATGTCTAAGGCGAAAACAGACAAAGAAATTGAACCAAAGAAGAGTGTGCGCGAAGCTGTTGTTGAGGAGCTTAAGTTTTTACTTGGCTTAATTGCTTTCATTTTTGTATTTTTTAATTTTGTCTTTGGGCATTATAAAATTCCGTCAGAGAGCATGCAGCCGACTTTGGAGGTTGGTGACCATTTATATGTCAGTAAATTTGCATATGGATTTAGCCGCCATTCCCTGATCCTTGGCATGCGTAAATTGCCATTTTTAAAAGAAGGACGCATCTTTGGGCGGATGCCAGAGCGCGGTGATGTGATTGTTTTTAGAAACCCCAAGTCAGAATTGGTCATGATTAAACGTCTGGTCGGTTTGCCGGGGGATCGGATCGAAACCAAACAGGGGCGTCTTTATATCAATGGGGAGTTGATTGAGCGGGTGCTGGAAGATGAATTTTCCTATCGGGAACACCGTGGGCCTGTTGCTCAAGTGGCTAAATACAGGGAACAATTACCGGATGAAGATGCGCCGCATTGGATTTACGAACGAAGCGATTTTGACCGACTTGATACCAAGGGGCCATATATTATCCCTGCAGATAAGTTTTTCTTTATGGGTGATAACCGAGATAATTCCGAAGATAGTCGAGCGCCGGGTGGGCCAGGGTTTGTGCCTTTTGACCATCTGATTGGTCGTGCTGAATATATGGTGTTTTCAACAAAACGCTGCAAAAAAGAGGAAGGGCTTCGTTGTCCGGGGCGTCGCGCTTTCTTGAAAATGTAGCTGATGTACTTTGTAAAATGAAAACCGATGTAATCATACTTGCCAGACACGGGGAACCGGACTTGTCTAAAAATGTTCGCTTGAATTGGCGCGGGTATAAATATTGGTGGCGTCTTTATGACGAAGCCGGATTGAAACCGGATCAAAAAGCGCCGCGCATTATCAAAGATTTGGCCGCCCAAGCAGATGTGGTGATGTCGAGCACGCTGCCCCGCGCAATTGAAACGGCGGAGCGAGCCGTTGGCGGCACGGTTGATAAATTGGAAGCTTCATTGGTGGAGGCTCCGTTACCGCCGCCAAACCTAGGATATCTTCGCTTGAAGCCGAGAACATGGGGCGTGTTGGCACGGGTGAGTTGGTGTCTTGGCTTCTCTGGTGAAGGCGAGTCGCAAAAACAGGCGCGCTTGCGGGCACAAAAAGCGGCAAAAATATTGTCAGACGAGGCGCAAGGCGGTAAAATGCTATTTGTTGCTGGTCATGGCTGGTTTAACCGTATGATCCGCCCGGCGCTTCTCAAACGCGGATTTAAATGCGTTGAGGACCATGGAGACTTACATTGGAGTTACCGTCGTTATGAACGGCGTACAGAGGAAAAATAGAAATGTCTGATATCAAAGATTTGAGTTTTGAAGATGCACTCAGCGAACTGGAAAGCATTGTCGCCCGTTTAGAGCGCGGCGACGCGCCTCTGGAAGAAAGTATTGATGTATATGAACGCGGGGCGAAGTTGAAGAAGCATTGTGAAGACAAGCTAAAAACGGCCCAGTTAAAAGTTGATAAAATTGTACTTGGCAATGATGGTTCAGCCCACGCAGAACCTTTTGATGGCGATCGCTAATCAAATAGAATGTTAGCGCGCATGTCCACTTTTGAAACCCGCTTGGCCGATACGCAGGCACAAATGGAAACGGTATTGGACAAGGTATTGCCCCTGCCCGAAGGGCCACAGGCGCAAATCATGCATGCTGTCCGTTATGCAAGTCTTGGCGGGGGTAAGCGGTTACGGCCTTTTTTACTGTTAGAAGCGGCAAGCATGTTCGGTGCCGAGGGGGAAGGGGCTTTGTTGGCGGCGGCGGCTCTTGAATGTGTGCATGTGTACTCCCTGATTCATGATGATTTACCCTGTATGGATGATGATGATGTGCGGCGCGGAAAACCGACCGTTCACAAAGCTTATGACGAAGCGATGGGGGTATTGGCGGGAGATGCCTTGCTAACCCTTGCTTTTGAAATTATGGCCCATGAAGATGTGCACCAAGACGCGGGCATACGGGTTAAATTGATTTCTGGACTTGCCAAGGCAAGTGGTTCCTACGGCATGATTGGTGGGCAGGTGATTGATATTTACGCCCCGATCCTCTTGCAAAATCAAAATCAGGACGAAGAATTTATCACCCGCTTGCAAGCCTTGAAAACAGGCGCGCTAATCCGTTATGCGGCCATGGCGGGAGGGCTGTTGTCCGAAGCTTCGGCAGAAGACTTACAAAATTTGGACGACTTTGCCAGTGCGCTTGGTTTGGTGTTTCAGATCACCGATGATATTTTAGACAGGGAAGGGGACGCCGCCGAAATGGGCAAGGCGACTCGCAAGGATGACGGTCTTGGAAAGGCCACATTTGTCTCCATATATGGTCTGGACGGTGCAAAAAAACATGCAAGCGACATCGGGCAGCAGGCCAAACAAGCCCTCGCGTCCTACGGCTCAAAAGCCGATACTTTGTGTGCGTGTGTAGATTTTGTTCTAAATCGAAAGAAATAGGTAAAATTTTCTAATAAAATATGTTAGAGAAGCTCACCTTGAAGCATATAAAATAAAGAGATCATGTTGCAAAAAGCCCAACTTTTAGATGGTGTAAAATTCCCCAAGGATATCCATGAATTCTCTGCAGAGCAGCTAAAGCAGCTCGCGGGTGAAGTACGGGCTGAAATGATCGACGCTGTATCTGTGACGGGTGGCCATTTGGGCGCAGGCCTCGGTGTTGTCGAATTGACGGTCGCCTTGCACCATGTATTTGACGCCCCGAAGGATAAAATTATCTGGGATGTAGGTCACCAATGTTACCCACACAAGATTTTGACGGGCCGCAAAGACAAAATGCGTACCTTGCGCAAAGGTGACGGGCTATCCGGTTTTACCAAACGTAAGGAAAGTGAATACGATCCATTTGGGGCAGGCCATGCTTCTACATCTATCTCAGCCGGACTTGGCTTTGCCGTATCGCGGGATTTACAAGGCGAAGAAAACCATGTGATTTCAATTATTGGTGATGGGTCTATGTCGGCAGGCATGGCCTATGAAGCCATGAATAATGCAGGCGGTATGGACGCTCGTATGATTGTGATTTTGAATGATAATGATATGTCCATCGCCCCGCCCGTCGGGGCAATGTCGGCTTATCTGGCCAAGGTAGTGTCTTCACGCGGCTACCGTAAATTTCGCGGCTTTGCCAAAGGCGTTGTCGAGAACATGCCGCGCCCGATTAAGTCCACGGCGCGCAAGGCTGAAGAATATACTCGCGGTATGATGACTGGCGGCACATGGTTTGAAGAGCTTGGCTTTTATTATGTCGGCCCTGTCGACGGTCATGACCTTGATCATCTTTTGCCAGTACTAAAAAATGTCAAAGCGATGAAAGCGGGGCCGGTTCTGGTGCATGTGGTCACGCAAAAAGGCAAAGGTTATAAATTTGCTGAAGACGCAGTCGATAAATACCACGGTGTTTCCAAATTTAATGTGGTGACAGGGGTGCAAAGCAAATCCGTTGCCAAAGCGCCGTCCTATACACGTGTTTTTGCAGACGCTTTGATCGACGAAGCAACGAAAGACGATAAAATTGTGGCGATTACGGCGGCGATGCCAGGTGGCACGGGACTAAACTTATTTGCGGATAAGTTTCCGGATCGGTGTTTTGATGTCGGTATTGCCGAACAACACGCGGTTACCTTTGCGGCAGGGATGGCGGCAGACGGTATGAAACCGTTTTGCGCTCTCTATTCTACCTTTTTACAACGTGGCTATGATCAGCTCGTCCATGATGTTGCCATCCAAAATCTACCGGTGCGCTTTGCTATCGATCGGGCCGGTTTAGTCGGTGCGGACGGGCCAACCCATGCTGGCGCTTTTGACGTTGGTTATATTGGCGCGCTCCCCGGTTTGGTGTTAATGGCGGCGGCAGACGAGGTCGAATTGACCCGTATGGTGGCAACCAGTGCCGCCATTGATGATCGCCCCAGCGCTTTTCGTTTTCCGCGCGGCGAAGCCACAGGTCTCGCCATGCCGAAAGAAATTAAACCGCTTGAAATCGGCAAAGGCCGCATCGTCAAGCAAGGTTCCACCATTGCAATCCTTTCTTTGGGAACACGACTTGGCGAAGCCATGCAAGCTGCCCGTGATCTGGACGCGTTGGGTTTGTCGACTACGGTCGCTGATGCCCGTTTTGCCAAACCTTTGGACAAAGATTTGGTGCGCAGGTTAGCCGATGAACACGAAGTTCTGATTACCATCGAAGAAGGTGCCATTGGCGGCTTTGGTTCATTTGTCATGCAAGAGCTTGCCGAAAGCGGACGTCTTGATCGTGGCTTGAAAGTACGCTCCATGGTTTTGCCTGACGTGTTTATGGATCAAGATACGCCGGAAAACATGTACAAACAGGCAGGGCTAGACGCACAAGCCATTGTTGAAAAAGTGTTTGCCGTCATTGGCCGCGATATGGCAGCTTTCTCCTCACTGGCGTAATTACTTCCGTGCGTGCCGATAAATATCTGGCCGAGCAAGGATATTACGAAAGCCGCGCTCGTGCCCGTTCCGCCATTGCCGCCGGCTTGGTGAAGATTGACGGGAATATCGTCAAGAAACCGTCCCAAAAAATCACCGAAGATGTAACGGTTGTCGCCCAAGCAGAGCATCCTTGGGTTTCTCGCGGTGGCATTAAATTGGCCGAAGCCCTCACCATCTTTAACGTCGATCCGAAAGGGCGTGTGTGTTTGGATGTGGGGGCGTCAACGGGCGGGTTTACCGATGTGTTGATTACGGGCGGCGCGCGCAAAGTCTACGCGGTTGATGTGGGGACGGATCAATTACACCCTAAAATGAAAAGCCACCCTGACGTGGTTTCTATGGAGAAAACCGACGCTCGCGGGTTGGTCACAGCAGATATATCCCCCCTGCCTGATCTCGTTGTGTGTGACGCTAGTTTTATTTCCCTCGCCAAAGTCTTGGCGCGCCCCTTGTCCCTTGTGGTATCGGGCGCAGAGCTTGTCACCTTGGTCAAACCGCAATTTGAAGTCGGACGAGAAAATATTGGCAAAGGCGGCATCGTTAAATCAGAAACCACTGCCTTGCAATCCCTCGAGAATGTCATTGCGTGGCTAGAACAACAATCATGGCACGTCCAAGCCCGCACAATGTCCCCCATTAAAGGCGGCTCGGGAAATACAGAATATTTACTCCACGCGCGCAAGCTTTAAGGTTTTGGCTTTACTGATTTCCCACATCGTCATCCCAGATTTATTCAGGGATTTCGCCGCCTCAAAAAAATGTATATTTGTTAGTTCGTACGGTAGCGTAGGTGGAGTGGGCGGTTATATGAACCAAATTGGGTGCCGTAAAACGCGGTGGTGTAGCGTCGTCCATACCGGCTTCTTTTCGGGATTTGGTTAGGGCGTTGTTCGGTTTGGCCTTGTTTTAACCCTTGGGTAAATCCTCGTTCGAAGGCGGCTTGTTGTGCCTGTTGTTGCTGTTGCAAGAAGGCTTTGTTACGGGCTTCTTGTCTTTTCATCTGCAAGGCATATTGATACCGCATTTGATCGGCACGCATTTGCGCTTGTGACGGGCCATGCCGATATACTTTAACCTGATTTTCAACTTGGTATGCGCCGGGGCGTGCCAGATTACCTGCATTGGCTTGCAGGGATATGCCCATGGTTGTCAGTAAAATCACTGTGGTTTGAAATATGTTCATGGGACACCTCTCTTGTTATGGACACGCTACACATTTTGAGAGCTATTGACAAAGCCGTGCGCGAAGTAGGGGGTAGAGGGGGATAAGGAAGCACTTTTTAGGGGATAAAAAAAGCGGGCCAATGACCCGCTTTTTTGTGTTGATAATATGGTCGCCCTAGTGGTGACAATGCCGTGTATGACGATGGCGCGGTGGGCTATAATGATGGTTGTTATAACCGTAACCAGAGCCAGAATTAAAACGAATGGTAACATTCGTGCGGGGTTGCGAATAATAGCTGCTGCCATACCCGTAATAACTATTATTGTAATAGGCAGGCGGGCTGTAATAGGTCGGTTGCACGTAAACGGGTTGTGCATATACCGGCGGCGCGTAATAGGTATTATTATAATAGGGTTGGGTATAGCGTCTGCCGCTGTTGTTATATCTGCGGTTGGAATTACGGTAATAGCTATTATTCCCATAGTAGTTATTGTTGTAATTACGGTTGTTGTTGCTATCGCCTGCGATGGCGGCACCGGCGAGTCCGCCGAGGATCGCGCCTACGGCACTGCCTTCTGTGCGCGCTCCATTACCGGATACTTGCGAACCAATCACACCGCCAACCACGGCACCAACGAGGCCGCCAATGACCTGATTGTCGCTGTTGGATTGATGACGATGTTGATAGCCATTTTCATGGGCGCTTGCGGCGATCGGGGTTGCAAAAGCAATGGTCGCGGCAACAATATATTTAACTGCAGTTTTCATTTTGTCTCCTTGATGTCCCGTTAAGGCAGAGATGGAATAATCTCCATTCATCTTACATTAACTTCTCCAACATGAACACATGCTGAAGATAAAATGAAATAAAGTAACAAAACAGGCTTTATGGTGTAATAAGTCAGTAAAACATAGGGGAACAGGCCCGAAAACTCGGACCTGTTCTGGAAATAAGAGACTTAGTGGTGGTTACGACGTGCTCTGCGGATTTTCCGCTCTAGGTTACGCTCTTTACGTTCCAAGCGTCTGATCTTGTCACAAACCCGTTCTTGACGACGTTGTAAGCGGTGGTTGTAACGCTCATACCGAATTTGGTATTCGAGTCTGCGGTTTTCTTCGCGTAACTCATGTAAGCGGTAGCGAACATTGCTCAGCTCTTGTTGCAGGTCGTAAATATAATAATCACCTCTGTCATGGTTGCACTGGTCATTGTGACGGTGACGGTTCTGATTATACCGATTGTTGTTATAACGGTTATTATTATATCGGTTGTTGTTATACCGATTATTTCCGCCATATGTGTACCCGGCTGTATTATACCCGTTGTTGTAACGTGTATTCCGTGTGCGCTGGGTTACGCGCCGCGTCTGGCCGTAGGTATTGCCGCTATAGGTATTATAACGGTAACGGCTCTTGCTACAATCGACGCTTTCGTCGCCAAGGCCAGCGCCGGCTAGACCGCCGAGAACAACACCGATGGCAGAGCCTTCTGTGCGGGCACCATTGCCGGAGACTTGTGAGCCGATCACGCCACCAGCGATTGCGCCTAATAGGCCGCCAATAAGCTGGGCGTCATTTTCCTTTGCCTTACATTCGGCATTCGGGTTGTAATAGCCGTTACGATAATCTGTCGCTTGGGCCAGAGTTGGGAGAGAAACGGCGGCAACAGCAAAGGTTGCGAGGGCCGCACTGCGAAGGGTTGTGATCGTTTTCATATCAAACTCCGTTTAAAAGGCCCCGAAATCAGCGTAATTGCAGACGCGGGCTTCCTTGAATGATTCCTTTGTAGCGAAACCGCTCTGAACCATTTCTGAGGACGAAGTTTATATTATGTTCATATTAACCAATTTGCCCTCTATGCCGTAACATATGGTCGGCAAGGACGCAGGCGAGCATGGCTTCTGCGACGGGGACGGCACGGATGCCGACGCATGGGTCGTGACGGCCTTTGGTGCGAACCGTGATTTCCTGACCGTCCCGCGTAATCGAGCGAACTGGGGTCAGGATAGAAGATGTTGGCTTGATGGCCATGCGGGCGACAATGGTATCGCCGTTGGAAATTCCGCCCAAAATACCGCCTGCATGATTGCTTAGAAATTTTGGTTTGTCGTCTTCCATGCAAATTTCGTCGGCATTTTCCACACCGGTAAAGGCAGCGCTGGCAAACCCTGCGCCAATCTCAACCCCTTTGGCCGCATTAATGGACATGAGGGCTGCGGCGATATCTGTATCCAATTTGCCGTATACAGGGGCACCCCATCCGGCGGGGACACCGCTGGCATGTACCTCGACAATGGCACCAACGGAATTGCCGTCCTTGCGCAAATCGTCCAGATAGGTTTCCCACGTATTGACGATATCTTTGTCTGGGCTAAAAAATGGATTATGATCAACTTGGTTCCAATCCCAATTGTCCCCGTCGATCATCTTGGTACCAATTTGGGTCAGACAGCCACGAATGTGAATATTGTCACCTAAAATTTTACGGGCAATGGCACCTGCGGCGACCCGCATGGCCGTTTCGCGGGCGCTAGAACGACCGCCCCCCCGATAATCCCGAAACCCGTATTTAGCGTCATAGGTGAAATCTGCATGTCCGGGGCGGTAACGGTCTTTGATCTCGGCGTAATCGCGAGAGCGTTGATCTGTATTGTCAATCATCAGGCTGATCGGGGTACCGGTTGTTCGTGGCCCGTCAGTATCCTCATCTTCAAAAACACCCGATAGGATTTTGACACGGTCGGCTTCTTGGCGTTGGGTAACAAATTTGGATGTGCCGGGGCGTCGTTTATCAAGATATGTTTGAATGTCGTCATTGGTCAAAGAAATTCCCGGAGGGCATCCATCAACGACACAGCCAATGGCTTGCCCGTGGCTTTCGCCCCAACTGGTAAATCTGAATAAATGGCCAAATGTGTTATGGGACATTACAGGTACAGCTCGCAGGCATCGCGGTAATCACCGATTTTTCCTTTTACAAATGAATTAAAGGCAATGGCATAACGTGGTTCATCTGATTCATTTGCTTCGATGAGATGGTTGAGGTCTGATGGAAATAAAATGACTTCTTTGGATTTGGGCACCATCACATTGGCGGGCGTATTATACAGGTTTTGCCGTTCTTTGAGCGGGTTGAGCTGAATGCGCTGATACATAATATTGCGGTTAAAGACGACACGGGCGACGGGGTCTGGCAGGTCGGTATAATAAAGCGAACCAGAGACAATCGAATTAGAATGGGCATGGGCAGGCATGCCGATGCCTTTTGGGTTCATTAGTGACCATGATTGGGTGACCACGAGCCTTTGTTCAATGCCTAATACGGCTTGCGAGTAAATATCGAGGGCTTCCTGAATGGCAACACTAATGCTTTTTAGTTCAGGCAGCTTGAAAATATATAAATCTTCGGAAATGTAATTATCTACATTTTTCACCATTGGAAGATCTTTGATGAATTGCACTTGCTCGTCACTGATGGCATGGCCAATGTCGGCACGCATATGGGGCGTGGCAAATAATGGCTGAACATCAAAATTTTCAATGGCCATAAGGGTATTCCCGTACTCTCGTTGTGTGGCAAAGCCTGCAGTGGCTACCAGTTAACAGGGTTTAGAACAAAACAGCCCGACTTGAAAGTCTATATTTATCAGATCAGAGCGCTTAAAAAGCGCGTGCGCCTGCACGTACCCGAATGGCTTGGGGGGCAGGGGGGACAAGTGTTTCGAAGGCTTGTTTGCATTTGATGAAAGCGGCCATGTTTCCGTAGGGGCTATCGGGGTGATAAAACTTGGCTTTGGCGCGCCATGCCTCGCGGATATCGGCTTCGCGGGCTGCCATATTTAGTCCCAATGTCATAACGGCGTCGTGGCGCGTCATCGCAATCCCCATTCACTTGAATTATTGTCCTAAGGCTTTCTATAGAGGCGTAGTAAATTTCTTGCTAATAAGCATGGTTAATAAGTAATTATTATTGTAAAAAACCTTTATATTTGAATCGATTAGTGGGAAACTTCCTCATGACACAATCTGTAATTCCCCCCTCTCCAAGCGCCGCAGAATACGAGCGGAATGTTAAATACAAAGCTGTGATGAAAGCAAACCAGACTCCGATGTTTGATTGTAAGGATCCATTGGCCCTGTTTACGGACTGGATGGAAGAGGCAAAGCAAGGGGAAGAAAACGACCCCAATGCCATGGCCTTAGCAACTGTCGACGAGACCGGCATGCCGGATGTCCGCATGGTGTTGTTGAAGGGGCTGGATGAGCGTGGGTTCGTATTTTACTCTCATAAAAACAGTGCCAAGGGGGTGCAGTTGCGCGCTAATCATAAGGCGGCTCTTAACTTTCATTGGAAGTCTTTGCGCCGCCAAGTGCGTGTTCGGGGGGAAGTGACGATGGTCAGTAAGGCTGAATTAGGGGCTTATTTTGCTACCCGTGCGCGGGATTCCCAGATTGGAGCTTGGGCTTCCAAGCAATCTAAATCCATGAAGAGCCGAGGTGTTTTTGAAAAGGCCATGGACGAGCTTAAATCAAAGTTTGAAGGGGTGTCGGTACCTTTACCGCCGGGTTGGAAAGGGTGGCGGGTACAGCCTACGCAGATAGAATTCTGGCGAGATAAACCGTTCCGTTTGCATGACCGGTTGGTCTTTAGTCGGGAAACCCCCGAAGATGAGTGGCAAACCAGAAGGCTGTATCCTTAAGGACAAGCCTAGACGGGGAGAGGAATTAGTATAGGGTAGGCATATGAATTTCTTTTTTGTGATTATCTTTATTATTTTCGTTGTTCTTCCTTGGTTTAATAAATCCAAAGGGAAACCCAAAAAAAAGGGGCCGCAAACCCGTAAACCTGTCCAAAGTAATTGGGGGATGTCCCACGATGAAATTAAGAATAAATACGGGCATTCCGATAAAAAGAATACGACCCATAAAAGATTGCACCAAGGTGATACAAACACGGCTTTTCCACAAGAACATCAAGAACGTGTGAGACAGCGTGATTTGCGTGACACTGCCGCCAACCGTAAAATGGAAAAAAACATACACAATGCCAAGAATGTCGGCATTATCAAGGCGGGGAATAAAAGCCGCGATGATTGGGGGGTAAAGGGGGATAAGACATCCTTTACCGGCTTGTTTATGTTGATCATTTTCAGCGGTGTTGCCCTATATATCTGGGGTATTGTCGCGTAACGGTAGTTTAAGGAAGTATTGCGATGGAAAATTTAGCAAAGTTAAAAACATTATTGGTGAAGCTAGCCGCCGGCTTAGCTATTCTGACACCCGTATTTTTCGCAGTTTCCGCCCTCGGTAGTAAATTTGGCCTATGGGACTGGCGGTTTGGTTTTGGCGTCTTGGTCAGGAATTATGGCCCGAAGTTGATGATGCTTACCCTTGTGGTGGCTCTATTGGCATTGATATTGTCCCTTTTGGTGAAGCCACGTAAAGGTTGGTTGGTTGCGGTTCTGGCACTTGCTGTCCCTTTGGCTGGCATGGGATATGGGAAAAAAATCGGAAAAATTGCAGGGGAACTTCCCTTTATCCATGACATTACGACGGATACCCAAGACGTACCCAGCTTTACCAGCGCCATTATCAGCCAACGCGGAGAGGGCACAAATACGCTCGATTATGTGGGGAAAATTGATAAGCGCTCTAAAAAATTGGTGTCTGTAGAACAGGTTGCAGCCTATCCCGACATTCGCACGATTGTTTTGTCCGATGATCGGGACGCCGCTTTTGCCCGTGCTTTGAAGGCAGCAAAATCTATGGGCTGGGACATCGTCACCGACTCTCCTGATACCGGAATTATTGAGGCGACAGCCACGAGCTTCTGGTTTGGGTTTAAAGATGATGTGGTTATTCGTATTCGGGCGGCAGAGGGCGGTGGATCCGTTGTTGATGTCCGCTCCATCAGCCGCGTTGGCGGCTCAGATATTGGCAAAAATGCAGAGCGCATTCGCCAGTTCAGAGACGCTTTAGAAAAGTAATACGCTCCGTTTTACGGCAAAGCTTAATGCTGTTCTGGCGCGGTTAAGCGAGGGTGTAGCTTTCTTTAAGGGTGAACTCACCACTGGATTTTACTTTGCCGGTTTCGCCCATATGAATAAGATGGGATAAGACACTCAGTGCCGCCGCCGGATAGAGGCGCTTATCAAGGCCGGTATAGATTTCCACAACCATGTCTTTAATGTCAGAAATGCCTTGGGAAAGGGCGGTGGCAATTTGGTTTTCTCTGTCGTGACGATGGTCGATATAGGCTTGCACAAATGGTTGGACTTCGGTGATGGCTGGGCCGTGGGTGGGGCGGATAATGTCAAAGTTCTTGCTTTTAATCATCTCTAGGCCGCGTAAGTAATCCCCCATACTGCCATCGGGTGGGCTGACGACGCTGGTTGACCACCCCATAATGTGATCGCCTGAAAAGAGCGTGTTTTCTTCGGCCAATGCAAAACACATATGGTTGGAAGTATGGCCTGGCGTATGAATGGCGGTGATGGTCCAGTCTTTCCCTTTGAACATATGGCCATCGCGAATTTCGACGTCAGGTTTAAAGGCCAGATCATCTCCGGCTTCCATTCTGACTTCTCCCCCATCAGGGGGAAGGAGTTGGCGGCCATAACCATAAACTTTGCAGCCATGTTTTTTGGCTAAGGGCGCGGCAAGAGGGGAATGGTCAATATGGTGGTGGGTAACCAGAACATGGGAGACGGTTTTCCCTTCTAATGCCTTGTCTAGGGCTTGGATGTGTTCTGGGGTGACGGGGCCGGGATCGATCACGCAGACTTCGTCGGTACCAATAATGAAAACCCCTGTGCCCGTGTAGGTAAAGGGGCCGGGATTATTGGCGGTGACGCGGGTGATTAACGGGCTTAGTTGCTCGGCAACTGCGTATTGAAAGTCGAAATCTTTAATAAAAGGAATCATTTTGATGATGCTCAGGTTCTGGTTGTTCTACTCTCTATAAGCCTAATTAACTGATTGGTCAAAATAGAGGTTGCTTTGTTTTTGTCTTTGAGGGAGAGGGCGATCGGGGGGCCCATGTCTGTTTTGTTGACGTCTACCACATATATTTTACCGTCGTGTTGATTGCGTAATACATCCATCCCTCCCCAATCAAGGCCCATTGCCATTGCGAACTGTTTTAACTGCTTACGTTCTTGCTTACTTAAGAGGTCGTCGGGAGAATGCAAAGTCACATTCGCGTTAGTGTTTGCGAAGCGGTTTGTGAGGGGGCGGCGTTTAATGAAGATAAGTTCGATATCCCCGCCAATGATTGGGCAGCGTAGGTCTTCGACCCATTTCCCATCTACTGTATTATCAATCAAGACCTGATACACCATGCCTTCTTCGCGGGCGATTGGCGCCGTGGCGCTATACCCATCGTGGACTCCATTGGTTTCGGATTTTACGGCGACCGGGCCATGGTAGGATTGTGGGTCAACGGCCAATGCATAGCCAAAGACTTCCTCAAACACTTCTCCGACTCGGGATTTTGAAATATCATTGCAGCTAAAGTTGAAAGATTTGCTCGCTTGTTCATCTGATAAATGAGGCGGCGTAGAAATGGTTTGGTCTTCAAAAAAGAAAATGGCGTCCGCTTGGGCGAGGTCTTTTACGAAATGCATATCGGCGCGGTGGGCGCTTACCCATAACATATACCAAGGCCGAGGTGTTGATGGTGTGAAGGCGATTTTCAGGTCAGTTTGCCGTGAAAACATACGCAAACCGCTTTTAATCTTCTCAACAAGGAAAAACGGGAACCAAGATAGAGCTTCCTGGATGATTTCCATGTTCAGCGGAAGCTTGGCACCAGTGGATTTTACAAAGATCGTTTTATCTTTAATCTCAAAATCGCTAAGCCACGATGCCATAAAAGTCTCAATATTGTTTATATTGCGTATGTCTGTATGTGATATACGGCTTGGTAGCTAGGGAAAAATAGGTGTGTTTTAGCTCTATTCAATTCTTTTAATACGCAGGCCTCTGACCGTTGTTTTTCCGTTATTAAGGCTCAAAAGATAGCTTCCCATAGATTTTGGCTTGATGGTTGCGGTCAATTCTCCCTTGGGGATATAATTGATATGTCCGCCAGACTCTTGCCAGACTTGACCATTTTCAAGGATAATAATGTATTTTCTTGCTCGTTTGCGAATTGATTTGACCTTTACGACGAGTTCATCCTGTTTGGATTGTGTGCCGATTTTGGGTAAGCCGAGCTTGGGCATGGACGGCAAATTAAATCCAAAAGCTTCTCGTTTGATTTTGCGGGCGACGTTCGCGTCAATGGCCACAATTTCTTTTTTATCTTCGGCAATTTTTAGGGAAGACACTTTCTTGTCATAGCAGGCGAGTCGTTCGGTCGGGTCTGTAATTTTTGTACAGGAATATAAGCTCGTTAAGGGGCTCTTAGCGTTGAGCACATCGTCATGATTGCTTGTTTTCGCCAAAGCGGGTGTGGCCGTGCTAATAGCGATTGCGATGAATATAGCTGTGATTTTGGTGCGTTTTGTCATGAGAATCCCTTGTTTGATCCGCAGTATATCAAGCTTATGGCCTGATTGAAAGCTTATCCGCTGCTGAAATTGGTGAATTACACGCTCAGAATGTGTGTATTTTTGCAACAGATTCGAAAATAATGAGAAATAGTGATTGTTAAGGCAGACTCACACTTGAGTTAATTTTTTTTAATATGTAATGAGTGGGGGAGTCTCGTGGGTAACTGCGAGTGGTTTGTTATGGGCGTTGCTCATAATGTAAATACGTAAAAACCAGTTTGAAGGGGTTTTAAATGATAAAAACAAACAAAAGTCGGCTATTGTTGACGACATTGTTGTCAGGGGCTGTAATCGGCTCGATGGCAGCGCCTGCATTTGCGCAGACAGACGACGAAGTGATCGTAACCGGTTCACGGATTAAACGCCAAGACCTTGACGCGCCTTCACCGGTAACGTCAATTACGGCTGAAGCTCTTAAAGTTGTTAACACTGTTAACACTGAAGAATTCATCAATACATTGCCACAAGCAATTCCTGGGTTTGACTCAACATCAAATAACCCTGGTAATGGTAC
>JAJRSG010000134.1 GCA_024278915.1 Alphaproteobacteria bacterium | reverse complement strand
TGATTTGTAATCAGTAGGTCCGCGGTTCGAGTCCGTGTGGGGGCACCATTTTTTAATAATATCAATGGGTTGCGCGTTTTATGAGAATCGTGAAAATGTATGAAAACAAATCCGGAAGCATATCGGAAGCACCTTCAATCCATTTTTTATGTGACATCCCTGCAACAGATTCGGACTGAAGGGTGTATGTGTTGTCGAGTGCCTATTCTAAGAGGCAAAGAATGGGCAAATTTGGAGATCAAATCGACGGCAACTCTCCAACGCGATGTCTTTTCTTGAAATAACTAAAAACCATTTCGAGGTTTGTAAGGTATACGTTTTTTGCATCCAAATAATTTTGACTTCATGTGAAGGGGCGCATTCGGCCCTTAGCCGACCTTGGATCAGCAGTTGATTGTTGCGTTGCAGCATCAATTTTAAAAATGCACTTTAGCGCAGGTGAAACCTAATTTAGACAACAACGTTTGAATTTATTTCCGCTCCCGCATGGGCACAGATCGTTACGTCCGATTTTCCGTTTTCTGCGCTGAGCAAGTCTCAAGCTTCTGGAGAGGTGCCGAATTCGCCGTACTTGCTTCAAGTTCGAAATCAAGAACATGTGGTGCGCTGACCTTGAATCCAATGCGCGGTTTCCCAGTTGTCGGTTCGAGCAGCAACCCAAACCACTTACCAGCCCGTTGAGCATACTTGCGGTACAACATGTGGGATCGTAGCGTGTCATAGGCTTGCTGACTAGCGTTGTCATTAACATGTATAGTCAGCCCGCTATCTCTGCGCTCAATTGGAATAGTCAAATCACGATGCTGTCCAGTTCGTCCCGCATCACTAATCATTTGATCAAGCGCAGAGCTTATTTTTCGAACGGATTCTTCGCCCATCTCTAAGAGAGTTAAGCCGATACCCACCGAAAACTGATTGGGATCATGCTCCATCGCAGTGACGATTTTTCCAAACCGAGTGTTCTGAAGTCTTGTAAGAATTCCTTTAGGAGTGTCTTCACCTGGCAGTCCTTCCCGACGAACGGTCATCGCTGCATCAAGATCGCATGCAACACTGTCATCTAGAAGCATTGTGCTGAGGTCACCGTCGACCCACAAGCTTTGCCTCAAATGGAATCCAAAAGGTACCAACTCATTTGTAACAAGTATTTTTTCCCCAAATTTGGCACGTAAGATAATGTAACTAAGAAAACGAAGGGGAGATGGGAGCATCTCCGTGATTACATCTATCAGAAACAAATCACACACCAATGCAGGACCAATCAAAGCGTCCGTCTTGGACTTTAGGAAAGACCTGGCTTGCATCGCCAACGCCGGATAGTGATCAGCTAAGACACAGATTGGGTAAATATGCTCAATTTGTGAGAGATCAGGTTTCCGCCCATCCTGGCAGACGTAGCGTATACCTTCCTTACGCGTAGCATTGGCGCAAGTGACCGCTTGATCGTAAGCCTTCTGGACGGCACGCTCGAAATCATGCTTCAGCCTCTCAAGTTTCCCCTTTCTAGCTGGAAGGGTTAGCCGTTGAGACTTCGCCTGAAAGATCATCGCGTATTCGCCAAAAAGAACAAGGCAATCAATTTCACCTAAACGTTTCTTCCCGTCATAAATGTCCACATTGGAAAAAACGGCGTCCTCCCCAAATATTGAGGTTAGGCGCTCAATAAGAAATTCTTCAGTGAATTCACCTCGATTCGTGGAAGCTTTCGCGAAATAATCTTCGTCTTCGGAGAACCAGTAGAAGGGACTGTCATATGTGGCTTCCACTAACGGATAATACTGCATCAAGTACAGTTCACCATCCGGTGCTTGCAAAACTGGAGCGGCTCCCACTCCGTTGAAATCGTCAATTTGAGTATAGTCGGCATGCCTGTCTTCGGTTTGAATGTGAATAAGCGTGCAAAATTGACCCACTTGGGTGGGTAATTGGCGTTTAAAATTGACCCACCTGTTTTGTTAACATCCGGGTATTTGGGCGCGGAGAATGATCAGGTGATATTAATGGAAAGTGCAGCAAAGATCC
>JAJRSG010000133.1 GCA_024278915.1 Alphaproteobacteria bacterium | reverse complement strand
GCAACCATTTGTGTACCGTGATAAGCAAGTGCCTGTTCCGTATGAAACGTCCCTGTTTTACCAGTCATACCTTGCGTAATAATTTTTGTATCTTTGTTAATAAGTATGGACATTATTTTTCCTTCAGATGACCTTCAACAGGTACGTTTTTTATCTTGGTTTTCATTGTTGCAGCAATAATTTGGCTAATTTTTGCAAGTTTATAGGCCTTCAGCTCTTCATAAACCTTTTTCGTTGCCTCTTTAGAACCAGTACCTTCACCATATAGTTGATATTTCCCATCTTTGGGGCTGATTATAAAAAAGAATGGGTGTGCAGGATTGTCTGCCTTAGTAACAAATATTAAAGACTGCTTGTCGCTACAACTATATACTGTCCACACACTAAGCCCAACAGTTCTTTCGATTGGCCCCGTTTCACAGTTCATAGAATTTTCCGCAAACCCATTTATACCTATCAATGACGCAATGGCAAAAACGAGTATAATTGATTGGCGGAACAACCACATATTTACCTCCGCACTGCTGCGACAATTTTTTGTGCGGCGTCGTCTAGGTCATCGGCGGCGATGACGTCAACATCACTGTTATTGATAATGTCTTTGCCTTTAGCAACATTCGTACCTTCGAGGCGCACCACTAGCGGCACTTTAAGGCCGACTTCATTGACGGCAGTTACAATGCCCTGGGCAATCACATCACATTTCATAATTCCGCCGAAGATATTAACAAGAATACCTTTTACATTTTCATCTGAGGTGATGATTTTGAAAGCTTGAATAATATTTTCTGTGGTGGCGCCGCCGCCAACATCAAGAAAGTTGGCAGGCTCTTCGCCGTAAAGCTTAATAATATCCATAGTCGACATGGCAAGCCCCGCCCCATTGACCATACACCCAATTGTACCGTCGAGGGCAATATAGCTCAGTCCGTATTTGGAAGCGGCCAGTTCTTTATCATCTTCTTCCGTCGTATCCCGTAAGTCCTTAATGTCTGGGTGGCGGAACAAGGCGTTACCGTCAAAACTGATTTTAGCATCGAGACAATGCAGGTTTTGATCTTTGGTAACAATCAATGGATTAATCTCTAGCATGGACATATCTTTGGCAACAAAGCCGTTATACAATGTACGGCCTAACTTGTTGGCTTGCTTAGCTAAATCGCCAGATAATTCCAGTGCTCGCGCTAATGTACGCCCATGGTGCGGCATAAAACCAGTTGCCGGATCAATATCAAAAGTAATGATTTTTTCCGGTGTATCATGCGCCACGGCCTCAATATCCATGCCGCCTTCAGTAGAAGCCACAAAGGATACGCGAGAAGTCTCTCGGTTCACCAACAATGACACATAAAATTCTTTGTCAATATCGGAACCATGCTCGATATATAGCCGATTGACTTGTTTGCCATCTGGCCCAGTCTGTGCCGTTACCAAGTGGGCACCAAGCATTTGCTTCGCATTTTCCACCACTTCTTCTACCGACCAAGCCAGCCTTACGCCACCAGCTTCACCGGCGCTATCTTCGACAAATTTTCCTTTACCGCGTCCCCCGGCATGAATTTGGGATTTCACCACCCAAAGCGGCCCGCCAAGCTCTTTGGCAGCAGCTTCCGCTTCGCCTGCATTAAAAATCGCAACACCCTTGGACACAGGTGCACCTATTGATTTAAGGACTGCTTTGCCCTGATACTCGTGAATATTCATGAAACGCCTTTATGTTATCT
>JAJRSG010000132.1 GCA_024278915.1 Alphaproteobacteria bacterium | reverse complement strand
CCGTCACTAAGTGGCGCGCCGTGATATTTACTTGTCTTTTGTTTTTAGCCGAATTCACCCGTGGTCATCTGGTCGGCGGATTTCCGTGGAATTTACCCGGGTATATTTTTGCGGCGGGCCAACCGATTTCGCAAATGGCATCTGTTATCGGAAGTTACGGACTAAGCGCCTTTGTAATCCTCATTTCTTCCTCCCTTGCACTCGCAATCGATAAACGAAAATTCATTCCTCTCGGCTTAAGCCTTGCCGTATTATTGGCCGCCTACACAATTGGTAGCCAGCGCCTCAACAAGGCACCGATCAAAGATACCCAGTACGTAGAAGGTGTGAAACTACGGATTGTTCATGCAAATATTCCCCAAAAAGATAAATTTGACCCGGCAAAATTTGTGCAAACGGTCAATCATTATTTGCGTCTATCCCTCAGCGACGGGTTTGACGATGTTACCCATATCATCTGGCCGGAAGGCGCCGTGCCCGGCCTGATGCTAGAGGATAAAAACCTAATGCGTGCCATTGATAATTTAATGCGTTCCGGTAAAGGCGAGCCGCCCATTTTCATCACGCAAACCTTGAGAGCAGAGCGGCGATCCGACTTCCCATTACCTGATTATTACAATTCTGCTGTGGCCATTTCATTTCCAAAAAACGATACGTGGCAAGCCTCCTCTTTTTATGACAAGCAAAAATTAGTCCCCTTTGGTGAATTCATGCCAGGCGGTAAATTAGCGGAAACATTAGGCTTGAAAAGCTTGTCCACAGCCATGCATGGTATGACCCCCGGTAAAAATGGAGAGGTACCAATCATACCAGGCCTCCCCCCCGTTAGCATTCAAATTTGTTACGAGATCATTTTCCCAAGCTCAACCCCTAAGCTATTACCCCCTCGCGGCGAAAAACCACAGTGGATATTAAACCTGTCTAATGACAGCTGGTACGGTGATTCTTCTGGTCCGAGACAACATGTAAACCAAGCTCGTTACCGCGCAATTGAACAAGGCCTTCCAATCATTCGCACAACTTCTGGGGGAATTTCTGGGGTTATTGACGCCTATGGGCGTCAATTAGCACAAAGAAAGCTGGGTGAAGATGGTATTTTAGACAGTTACCTCCCTAGACCTTTGCGTAAAACCCTATATAGTCACTGGGTCGACTTTGTCATAGCATTACTCATATTGGGTATGTTAGGACTTGGTTATATAGACACAAGGCGACTACAATCGCTCTAGTTTTTGAGCGCGCTTTACTTTAAAATTACAGGGATAAAGAAAATGACTTCACCACATGCACCGCGTTCCCCAAACCCGGTAGACATACACGTTGGCACTCGGGTTAGACTTCGTCGTCAACTGCTCAAAATGAGCCAAGAAAAATTAGGCGATCAATTGGGCGTCACCTTTCAGCAAGTACAAAAATACGAACGTGGCACGAACCGGGTTGGCGCTAGCCGGCTTTGGCGGATGTCTCAAGTGATGGATGTACCTGTCAGCTTCTTTTATGAAGGTCTGGAAGCAGAAGACACCACACACGAATTTGCTGAAAATGACCAAACACCGATCGTTTATGATTTTATCAACTCAACCGACGGCGTTTCTCTCGCTGTAGCCGTTTCTAAAATCGAAAAGAAAGCTGTACGCAGACAAGTACTTGAACTTGCTCGCGCATTGGCAGGCGACAAAGACGCGTAAAACCTTACCATTGGTTGACCGCAAAATTTGATATACGAATAAACCCTGCAAATTTATTGTGGGGTTTTTTTATGAAAACCCACAGATGGTATGAATGTGAATCAAGAACAAAAAAAGCAAAGACACCCTGACCGACGAAAATTATGGGGTCGCGCCAAAGGAAAACGGCTGAGTCCTCACCAGACGTCTTTAATGGAAAACCTTTTACCGCAGCTACGAGCACTACCAAGCCCATTAGAAAATTTTGAACCTAACCAACGTGTTACACTGGAAATAGGTTTTGGTGGCGGCGAACATTTACTACATTTGGCTCGCCGTTTTCCAGATGAAGGATTTATCGGCGCGGAACCTTTTTTAAACGGCGTCGCCAAAACCCTTAATGGTATTTCCAACGACGGCTTGAAAAACATACGTATTCACCACGGAGATGTCAGCATGGTATTGCAAGCTTTGCCGGACGCCTGTCTGGAAAGAATATATATCTTATATCCTGATCCTTGGCCTAAGCCACGCCATTATAAAAGAAGGCTAATTCAAGAAGAATTTATTGCCGAATTATTCAGGGTTTTAAAACCAAATGCCGAATTGCGCTTTGCCTCCGATATTGTTTCTTACGTAGATTGGGCATTGGCACGCATTCTACGCCATGGTGGTTTTTTGTGGCGAGCAAATTCCGCTGCCGATTGGTTGACCCCATATAAAAATTGGCCTTCAACACGTTATGAAGCCAAAGCCTTTCGAGAAGGGCGCACCCCGCATTATTTCACCTTTATCAAGGGCAAACTCCCTAGTGAAATAAAACGTGACAAATGAGTTCATGCCAGTTATAAGGCCTCTAATACATAGACGCCGAGCACAGGATGCTCTTGGCGGCCCTCGCAAGGGGCCGTTTTTTTATGCCAATTAGGCTCGGCAAAAGGAGAAAGTTTTGAAGACGAAAACATCAATGGATGAGCGCATTTTAGCCATCTCTGAACCAGTTGCCGCAGATTTGGGTTTTTCAATTGTGCGTGTACGAGTGATGGGCGGTAAACGCTCAACTTTGCAAATCATGGCAGAGCGCGTATCTGACGGGCAAATGAGCGTTGCCAATTGCGCGGAGCTTTCTCGAGAGTTGTCCTCTACTTTTGAAGTAGAAGACCCTATCGACGAGGGATATGTGCTGGAAGTGTCCTCACCGGGCTTGGATCGCCCCCTCACAGAAATGGTTCATTTTGAGCGCTATAAAGGCCTACTGGCACGGTTGGAGCTCGATAGGCTTGTTGAAGGACGCAAGCGTTTTCGCGGCATTCTAGCTGGTTTGGACGGTGAAAATATTGCGATTGATCTGGAAAAAGAAGATGAAACAGCCCTCATTCCATTTGCATGGATTTCAGAGGCCAAGCTTTTAATTACCGACGAGTTAATCAAAGCCGGACAAAAAACAAAAAATAACGAACAAGAAACAAACTCTAAAGGAGATGAATAATGTCAACAGCAGGAATTAGTGCCAATCGGCTTGAATTATTGCAAATCGCTAGCGCCGTGGCGTCCGAGAAAAATATTGATAAAGAAATCGTCCTTGGGGCCATTGAAGAAGCTATCCAAAAGGCGGCTGGCTTGCGTTATGGTACAGAAAACGACATTCGGGCCAAATTAAACCCAATTACTGGTGAGATGGACCTAAAACGGGTCATCACCGTTGTAGAAGAAGTTGAAAACGAGACGGCCGAAATTGACCTTGCCTCTGCATTACTTGACAATCCTGAGGCTGTTATTGGAACGACATTTGAAACACCGCTTCCCCCTATCGAATTTGGTCGCGTGCAGTCACAAATGGCGAAACAAGTCATCATGCAAAAAGTTCGCGAAGCAGAACGGGCTAGACAATTTGTTGAATATAAAGACCGAATTGGAGAGATCATCAATGGTATCGTCAAACGGGTTGAGTACGGGCATATTATTGTCGACCTTGGTCGTGCAGAAGGGGTTATTCGCCGTGAGCAAACCCTACCACGTGAAAATGTTAAAAATGGTGATCGAATCCGTGCCTATATTTATGACGTTCGTGAAGAACCTCGCGGTTCCCAAATTTTCTTGTCACGTTCCCATCCGCAATTTATGGCCGCGCTCTTTGCGCAAGAAGTGCCTGAAGTTTACGAAGGTATTATCGAAATCGTGGCGGTTGCACGTGACCCGGGTTCCCGCGCCAAAATCGGTGTGCGCTCAAACGACGGTTCTATCGATCCTGTAGGAGCATGTGTGGGTATGCGCGGTTCCCGCGTACAAGCCGTTGTCAATGAACTGCAAGGCGAACGGATTGATATTATTCCGTGGAGTGATGATGCGGCCACCTTTATTATCAATGCGTTACAACCTGCTGAAGTCACCAAAGTTGTCATTGATGAAGAAGAAAACCGCATTGAAGCCGTCGTTCCTGACGATCAACTCTCTCTCGCCATTGGCCGTCGCGGTCAAAATGTTCGCTTAGCATCACAACTTTCGGGTTGGGCAATCGATATTATGAACGAAGAGCAGGAAAGTGAACGTCGTCAGAAAGAATACCAAGAACGTAGTGCATTGTTCATCTCTGCTCTTGATGTAGACGAAATGATTGCACAATTGCTTATTTCCGAGAGCTTCGAAACGCTTGAAGAAGTTGCTTATGTGGCTCCTGAAGAACTTTCTTCTATTGAAGGATTCGACGAAGCTACGGCTGCCGAATTACAAACGCGCGCCCGTGAATTCTTAGAGAAACAAGCCATCGAACAAGACAAAGCCCGTAAAGCGGCCGGCGTCGAAGACGATGTTCTCGAAATCGAAGGCGTTACCCTTGCTATGGCTGTCATCTTTGGCGAAAATGAAATTAAAACTGTTGAAGACGTGGCTGGTATGATCCCTGATGATCTTCGCGGTTATACGGAAATGAAAGACGGTGAACGCACTCATGAAGACGGTATGTTAGAAAGCTTCGGTCTTTCTGCTGCTGAAGCACAAAACATGATTATGCAAGCCCGCGTCAAAGCTGGCTGGATTGACGCTTCTGCCCTCATTGAAGAAGAAGTTGAGGCCGAAGAAGATGAAGTTGCCGTTGAAACAGACCGCGCACCGACTGCCGAGGAGGTCTTTGGTTCTTGATTTTAGACGCACCCATATCAGCGGAATACGAATTAGGGCGTGGCCATGGTCACAAACCCCGTGAGCGAAAAGATATCGCTAGCGGGGAGACCATGGATCCTGTGCGAATGATTCGTGTAGGGTTTAGTCCTGATGGTGATGTGGTTGCAGATGTCTTTGGCAAGCTCCCAGGTCGAGGAGCATGGATTGCCGCCAATCGCGACGCCGTTGAAAAAGCCATCAAAACAAAGGCTTTTTTCCGGGCAGCCAAACGAAATGTCAATGTGCCTGATGATTTTGCCGACAATATCGAAAAGCAACTTTTGCAAAAAATATTAGGACTTATCGGTATGGCCAATCGCGCAGGGCAGTTGGAAAGTGGCTTTGATAAAGTACGAAGCTTGGCACAAACAGGACAAATTGCCTTCCGGCTTGAAGCCGCTGACGGTGCCGAAGATGGCCGATCTAAAATTCGTGTCATCGATAGGGCCGTAGCAAAAGAACTTGAACAAGCCCCAGCGCCGGTAATTGGTTGCTTTCCGAGCGCAGAACTTGGTAAAGTTTTGGGGCGGGAACATAT
The DNA here is from genome assembly GCA_024278915.1 of Alphaproteobacteria bacterium. Classification (GTDB taxonomy): domain Bacteria; phylum Pseudomonadota; class Alphaproteobacteria; order Caulobacterales; family Maricaulaceae; genus Robiginitomaculum_A. Next base: position 12,312 of record JAJRSG010000132.1, on the reverse strand, counting down.
GGTGCATTTAGCCATTCGCAAGGGGCGGTTAGCCAAATCCTTGCATATAGAACTTTCCCGTCTAGCAGGGTTTTGCGAGCTTGTACCCACAGGTTGGACGGATAAAGAGCACGAAAGTGTATTTGTTCCGTTTTCTTAAGATAAGAAGCGGATGATTTTAGTTGCAACTGCGCGAAAGCCCGTTAGGTTGCGGCACTGATAAAGAAAAGCATAGGCGTCGTTATGAAGCGCTTTTTATGCTATAGTGAGACGATATGAACGATACAAATGATAAAAATTCGAAAGGTGGCACTAGCCGACCTCTAAGCCTAGGAAAAGGTGCGCCGGTGCGCTCCGGTTTCTCGGGTGGTCGCCCAAAGGCTGTTGTCGTGCAAAAGAAAAAGCGCGTGCTCGTTGGGGCACCTGGTGCCGCACCTGCCGCGCCGTCAGCTAAAAGCACAGCGCCTGTAAAGCCAAAAATAGATCAAATCGCCGCCGCTGCCGCTCGCCTCGGACTTTCCAAAGAAGAATATGTTAAGCGCCAAGAAGCCATCGGCAAAGCGCAAGCTGAACGCACCGCTCGTGAAGACGCGCGCAAAGCAGAAGAAACAGCTCGCCAAGTACGTGCTGATGCTGACCGCAAAGCTCTTGAAGCCAAAAAAGCCGCTGAAGCCATCGAAGAAGCTAAACGTGCAATCGAAGCTGAACGCGCTGCTCACGAAGCCCTCGCCGCTCAACAGCAAGCCGAAATCAAACAAGATGCAGGCCGAAGAGATAACCCTACAGCGGCTCCGGTAAAATCCGCATTAGAAGCTGCTGGTGGGCGCGTAAAACGCGCACGGCAACAACCAATCAAACCAAGCCGCTCACGTAGTGACGACCAAGGTCGTCGTCGTGGCAAATTAACAATCGTCAATGCTTTGGCTGGTGAAGATGACCGCCAGCGTTCACTTGCTTCAATGCGACGTGCGCGTCAAAAAGAAAAAGCGCGCAGACTCGGCAAAACAACCGGCAAAGAAAAAGTGTACCGCGAAGTTACAATCCCCGAGAACATTACTGTCGCCGATTTAGCAAACCGCATGTCGGAACGTACTCGTGATGTTATTAGCTATTTGATGAAAGAAGGGACAATGGCCAGCGCCGACGATGTACTTGACGCTGATACAGCCCAACTAATTGTCGAAGATTTTGGACATACCGTTAAACGGGTTGCCGATAGCGATGTTGAAGATAACTTCCTGGCAACTGATGTTGATCCAGAAGAAACGCTAAAACCACGCGCACCTGTAATTGCTGTCATGGGACATGTCGATCACGGTAAAACCTCTTTGTTAGATGCTCTGCGTTCAACTGATGTTGCCAGCAGCGAGTCCGGTGGCATTACCCAACATATTGGCGCTTACCAATTAATGCTGAAATCGGGCGAAAGCATTACGGTTTTGGATACGCCAGGCCATGCAGCTTTTTCAGCCATGCGAACACGCGGGGCAGCGGCTGTTGATATTGTTATTCTTGTGGTTGCCGCAGATGACGGGGTCAAACCACAAACCATCGAAAGTATTAAATACGCTAAAGCTGCCGGAACGCCGATTATTGTCGCCATTAATAAAATGGACCATTATGACGCCAACCCTCAAAAAGTTGAAACGGACCTGCTTCAGCATGAAATCATTACGGAAAGCATGTCGGGTGATGTGCAGGTAGTTCACGTTTCAGCGCTTAAGAAAACCGGACTTACCGAACTTGCCGAAGCAATTATTTTACAAGCCGAACTTCTTGACTTGAAAGCAAATCCGAAAAGACATGCTGACGGTCTCGTTATCGAGAGTAAAATTGAAAAAGGTCGCGGCCCTGTCGCAACGGTTCTGGTTAAACGCGGGACTTTAAAACCAAGTGACGTTGTCGTTGCTGGTAAATATTACGGGAAGGTGAAAGCACTCACTGACGAACGCGGCGCGCGGTTAAAAACCGCTGGGCCTTCTGCTGCCGTTGAAATTTTAGGGCTTTCCGGCGCACCAGCACCAGGCGAACCGTTCGCCGTTGTTAAAGATGAAGCAAAAGCTCGCGAAATCACGGACTACCGAATTCGTAAAGGCAAGCAAGGGCCAGATAAAGGCAGTGCGGCTGCGACCATGGAGCAAATGCTTTCTCGCCTTAAAGACAAACAAATCGACGAAATGCCGATTTTAGTCAAAGGTGATGTGCAAGGTTCTGTCGAAGCGATCAAATCTTCCGTTGAAGGTTTGGGCAATGAAGATGTGCGTGCACGGGTCATTGGCGGTGGTGTTGGCGGTATCAATGAAAGTGATATCATGCTGGCTAAATCATCCAATGCGCCAGTACTTGCCTTTAATGTTCGCGCCAACCGTCAAGCCAAAGATTTGGCTGAGAGGGAAGGCGTAGAAATTCGTTATTATTCAATCATCTACAACTTGCTTGATGATGTGAAAGGCGTGCTTGAGGGCATGTTAGCACCGGAACGCAGAGAAACCTTTATCGGTTATGCTGAAGTTCTTGAAGTATTCCACATCCACAAATTGGGCAATATCGCGGGTTGTAAAGTCACCGAAGGTCGGGTTGAACGGGGGGCTGGCGTACGCTTGCTTCGTGATGATGTGGTCATCCATGAGGGTGAACTATCAACATTGAAACGCTTTAAGGACGAAGTCAAAACCGTCACTGCCGGCATGGAATGTGGTATGGGTTTCGAAAAATATCATGACCTGAAAAAAGGCGATATGATTGAGTGCTTCACTGTCGAAATGTTGAAACGGACTTTGGACTAAGAGTTTCTCATTTGCTTCCAGCCCCCGAATTTATTTCGGGGCCATTCACTGGTTTCACCCAGTCCTTCGGTAAATCCGGCGACTGGCCATATTATAATGAAGTAAAACACATGAAAAAACGAACAAAACAACCATCCCAACGTCAACTGCAAGCCGGTGAGGTTATCCGCCGTGTATTGGTGGATATTTTAGCACGGGAAGAATTACGAGATCCTGACTTGAAAGGAATATCGATCACCATTTCCGAGGTCCAAGCTTCTCCTGATTTGCAACATGCAAGAGTTTATGCCGCCCCCTTGGGCGGAATTGGGGATACAGATAAAGTCATTGCCGCCCTAAACCGTTGCTCAAAATTTTTACGCGGGCGATTGGGTCGTGAAATGACCATGCGCTCGACACCCGCCTTACATTTCGAAGCCGATGTCACTTTTCAAAATGCCACCGACATGCAAATCCTAATGTCACAGCCAAGTATTACTAGGGATTTACATAAGGACGAGGAAGAAGAGTAAATTGGCACGACGTAAAAAAGGAAATCCTGCCCACGGGTGGGTGAATTTCGACAAACCTTACGGCATGACATCGACACAAGCTGTCGGGAAAGTTCGTTGGTTATATCAAGCTCAAAAAGCAGGGCATGCGGGTACATTGGATCCGCTGGCCTCTGGTATTTTGCCAATTGCCCTTGGCGACGCCACCAAAACAGTGCCTTTTTTAGTAGAAGCCAAAAAAATCTATGATGTGGAGATTAAGTGGGGTGAGCGCACGACGACACTCGATGCTGAAGGCGAAGTCATTGCAACAAGCGATGTGCGGCCAACATACGCACAAATTGAAGCCGCTCTTCCTGCCTTTATCGGTGAAATTTCACAAATTCCGCCTGCTTTTTCTGCCATTAAGATTGATGGCAAGCGTGCCTATGATTTAGCGCGAGCCGGTGAAAACATAGAAATGAAAGCCCGTTTTGTACATATTTACACGCTAGATGTGCTGGAAGCCTCAGCAGATACAGCTTTGTTGCGAGTGAAATGCGGAAAAGGCACATATATCCGCTCTTTGGCCCGTGATTTAGCCTTTGCCCTAGATACAGAAGGATATGTAGCAAACCTTCGCCGCACCGCCGTGGGGCCGTTTACAGAAAGGGATGCTTTTTCACTGGACGCCCTCGAGGATTTAGGTCATAAGGGCGGCGTTTTAGACATACTGCTCGCAGTTTCGACCGCCCTGGACGACATCCCGGTTTTGGCCGTTACTGAGGACGAGGAATATGATTTACGACAAGGACGAGTAATTCTCGTTCACCCTAGCAAATTTGCTGAACTTAGGGCCTGTTTCCGCCCCCGACAAATCGGGGATTTGGATGCAAGTCGCTTTGTATTAGCAAAGCAGGGAGAACGCGAAATTGCTCTTTGCGAAGCGCGCGCCGGACAATTACGTCCCAAGCGTGTTTTTAACATTTGAAAAGAAAAAGGAAATACGATGTCGATTACACCCCAGCGCAAAGCCGCGCTTATTGCTGAATACGCCCAATCAGAGGGCGACACAGGTTCACCCGAAGTACAAGTTGCGATCCTTACCGAACGGATTGTTAACCTGACCGAACATTTTAAAACGAATAAAAAAGATAATCACTCCCGCCGAGGTCTCCTCGCCATGGTGAGCCAACGCAGAAGTCTGTTGGATTATCTCAACAAAAAAGACAGCTCTCGTTATCAAGAGCTAATTAAGAAATTGGGACTGCGCCGCTAAGCGGACATTCCGAAAACCGAGAGGTCGCCATGGGGGCGGCCTTTTCGCGTATTTACTCATCAGAAAACTGAGAAATACGCAATTGTAAGATGATGAAACCCGAGAAAGAATAAAACGGTTTCATCTGTATGAAAGAAGAAGAAACTATGTTTAATAAACAAACAGTAGAAATTGAATGGGCAGGACAGCCCCTCAAACTAGAAACCGGCGGCATGGCCCGCCAAGCAGACGGCGCCGTGCTAGCGACATACGGTGAAACCGTACTCCTCGCCACCGTATGTGCTGCTCGCTCTGCCAACCCGAATGTGGATTTTTTCCCACTCACCGTAAATTACCAAGAACGTTTTTACGCTACCGGTAAAGTACCTGGTGGTTATTTTAAACGCGAAGGTCGCCCGACAGAACGCGAGACATTGATCTCCCGCCTTACGGATCGCCCTCTTCGTCCTTTGTTTGTCAAAGGGTTTAAAAACGAAACACAAGTTATCATTACTGTGCTTCAGCACGATCTTGAAAACGAGCCAGATGTACTTGGCATGATCGCAGCATCAGCCGCCATTACCTTGGCTGGCCTTCCATTTATGGGACCAATTGGTGCAGCCCGTGTTGCCTATATTGATGGTGATTATGTTCTACAGCCAACCATTTCCGATATGGAAAACTCTGATCTTGATCTGGTGGTTGCCGGTACACAAGACGCCGTAATGATGGTGGAAAGTGAAGCCAAAGAACTTAGTGAAGACATTATGCTCGGCGCAGTTGCTGCCGCTCACGAAGGTTTCCAACCTGTTATCGACGCCATCATTGAGTTGGCTGAAAAAGCAGCTAAAGAGCCTTGGGACTTCGAAGCTCCTGATAATAGCGATCCAAAGAAATTGGTTGCCAAGCTTCTCGAGAAAGATATCGCCAAAGCTTATAAGAAAACAGACAAGATGGAGCGTCAAGCTGCATTGGCCGAAGCCCGTGATAAGGGTGCCGAGTTAATCGCTTCTGAAGACAACCCTGATGGCATGAGCGGAAACCTATTCGGTGAGTGTTTTAAATCTGTTGAAAGTGCTGTTGTACGTTCAACCGTTCTTAAAACTAAAAAACGTATTGATGGCCGTAAGCTTGACCAAGTTCGCCAAATCGTTGGTGAAGTTGGAACCCTCCCGCGCACACATGGTTCTGCCCTGTTTACACGCGGCGAAACACAAGCCCTTTGTATTGCTACTCTTGGCACATCTGATGACGAGCAATTTGTTGATCAACTAACTGGCACGATCAAAAACAAGTTCATGCTACATTACAACTTCCCGCCATATTCTGTCGGTGAAGCTCGTTTCTTGCGCGGCACATCTCGCCGTGAATATGGTCACGGTAAATTGGCGCAACGCGCCCTATCTGCTGTGCTTCCAAGCAATGAAGATTTCCCATACACCATTCGCCTTGTTTCCGAAATTATGGAATCAAATGGTTCAAGCTCTATGGCGACCGTCTGTGGTTGTTCTTTGGCTATGATGGACGCAGGCGTACCGTTGACACGCCCAGTATCTGGTATTGCCATGGGCTTGATTAAAGACGGCGACAAAATCGCCATCTTGTCAGACATCCTTGGCGACGAAGATCACCTCGGTGATATGGACTTTAAAGTTGCGGGTACAAGTGAAGGTATTACCTCTTTGCAAATGGATATCAAAATTGCAGGGATCACACAGGACATCATGAAAGATGCCCTAACCCAAGCCCACGATGGCCGTATTCATATTCTTGGTGAAATGAACAAAGCCCTTGAGGGCGCTCGTGAAGATGTTGGTGAATTTGCACCGCGCATTGTTACCATTAAAATTCCGGTTGATAAAATTCGCGACGTCATTGGTACAGGCGGCAAAGTCATTCGTGAAATCGTTGAAGTCACAGGCGCCCGCGTCAGTGTTGAAGACGATGGCACCATCAAACTTGCGTCTAATGACGCGGCATCTATTGACGCTGCCAAAGAATGGATTGTTGGTCTAACAGCTGAACCAGAAGAAGGCGTGATCTATACAGGCAAAGTTGTTAAAGTCATGGACTTTGGCGCATTTGTGAACTTCTTTGGTAAACGCGACGGCCTCGTCCATGTTTCCCAAATCGCAAAAGAACGCGTTAATCACCCATCTGATTATGTCAAAGAAGGCGACGAAGTGAAAGTTAAGCTCATGGGCTTTGACAATCGCGGTAAAGTTCGCCTGTCTATGAAAGTCGTCGACCAAGAAACTGGCGAAGAAATCGTAGAAGACAAAGAGGACTAACCAAGTCTGCCTTTCCAGCGAGAGTTGTAACCTAAATCATAAAAACCCGCTCTTGGTAACAAGGGCGGGTTTTCTATTATTTTTTTAAACAAATTTATCCAATCACCCGATGTCCGCGACCTGAAAGGCAGTTGCGAACGATTTGGTCGCGCTCGAAGCTAGTGGCATTACCTTGTTGAGCTTTGCCCGTGACGGCACCGAAAAGACCACCAAGTAAGGCACCAACAATGGCGCCGTCCCATGCGTCTTCAATTCCGCCCGCAGCCGCGCCAACTAGTGCGCTTGAGACGGCACCGTTTTTAACAGGTGCATCATTGGCTACATGGGTTTCGGCAAGGCTTGCACATTCAGCCATATCTGTATCAAGTTTCGCTGAGGGAGCTTCGTCAATAATTGGGCGGGTCGGCGAAGTCGCACACCCTGCAAAAAGCAAGGTTGATCCCAATAGAGTTGGCGCTAGTAAAGAGGTGAATTTCGTCATTTTACATCCTTTAAATATATAACGAACATCAAAAACCAGATAAATTGACGAACATCAAGACACAAACCCAGTTTATGAACAAAACATAATTTTGTGAATTTACGCCATATAACGCAAAGCCTGCCTATTTTTAAAAACAACATGGACGCAGGATACAAATAAGGTAAACTAAGGCATGAAAACCAAATCTGACTTTGATGTTCTTATTGTTGGTGGCGGGCTTGTCGGTCTGACAGCAGCGCTAGCCTGTGCACAGGCAGGATTTAAAATCGGTGTCATTGATATTGCTAAACCCGCAGATCAGTTAGATGACACCCATGACGGACGGGCATCCGCGATTGCCACCGCGAGTTTTCGCATGATGCGCGCTCTCGGCGTTGCAGATGCATTGGTAGAAGGTGATAATACCCATGCAGGGCCAATCAACCAAATTTTAGTCAGTGACGGACAAGCGGGTGAAGCCCCCTCACCACTAAACCTATTTTTTGACGCTGCCCAAATCGAAGAAGTCAATGCAGGCGAACCTCTTGGCTATATGGTGGAAAACCGCCGGATGCGCCACGCCTTGCACATACAAACAAAAAACCAAAAAAATATTACATGGATTGCCCCTGCACGAGTTTGCCATTTTCAAGCAGATGCCAGCAAAACCACCCTTAGTTTTGATGATGGGAGAACCTTAAGTGCTTCCTTATTAGTAGCCGCAGATGGGCGAAATTCTTTCGTCCGTAAACTGGCAGGCATCGGCGTAACTGCATGGCCATGTAACCAAAAAGCAATCGTAACCACAGTCGAGCATGAACTGCCACACGACGGCATTGCCCATGAGTTATTTTTACCATCAGGCCCCTTTGCGATCTTACCCCTTACTGGAAATCGCGCGAGCATTGTCTGGACGGAAACACCTCGCGCCGCCGACGCCGCCATGGCATTGGATAATGATCAATTCGCCGCAGAACTTGCCCGCAGGTTCGGTGACTTCCTCGGTAAGGTATGGCCCATTGCGCCTCGCTGGTGTTATCCACTTTCTTTTCAACATGCCAAAACCTATATTGGTGAACGGCTTGTCCTCATAGGGGATGCAGCCCACGGCATTCACCCGATTGCAGGGCAAGGGTTTAATTTAGGTCTTCGGGACGCGGCGGCATTAGCCGAAATTTTGGTACAAGCCAGAGCGGAAGGCCGTGACATTGGAACTGAATTTACCTTGGATAAATTTGAAAACTGGCGCAAATTTGATAATACCGCCCTCACCCATGCCTGCGATGTCTTTAACCGTCTATTCTCTAACAATGTCGGACCACTAAAACACGCGCGCAGACTGGGCCTTGCCACTGTCGATAAATTACCGCCACTGCGCGAGTTCTTCATGAAAGAAGCTAGCGGCCAAGTTGGCGATCTTCCCCCATTGCTACGTGGTAAATCTTACGAGCGGCACCACGGGGCAGAAAGCTCATTATGAAATTTTACGGCCTGAAAACTTGTGATACCTGCCGCAAAGCCCAAAAAGAATTACGGACAGCAAACGTTGAATTTGAAGTGATTGATGTCCGCGCCGATGGCGTCAGCACCGAAAAATTAGCCGCATGGACCAAACAAGTTGACTGGAAAAAACTCTTAAACACTCGTTCCACCACATGGCGGAACTTGGACGCAAAAGGAAAAGAAGATATAGATACTGCAAAAGCTATTAGCTTGATGGCAACTCACCCCACACTTATTAAACGCCCCGTCATCGAAAATGGCGACACCGTTATTGTCGGATGGTCAAAGGATGTCCAAGCGCAATATCTATAAGCCGTCCATCAAGCCGCAACATTGGTAGAAACCTACCATATTTTCAGCTGTTATTCGATTACTCTGGCTTCATCGGCAAGCATGATCGGAACGCCTTCGCGCACCGCATAGGCAAGTTTGGCCTTTTTGGAAATCAATTCATTGGCGGCGCGGTCATATTGCAAAGGGCCTCCTGTAACTGGACAAATTAATATCTCGAGCAAACGAGGATCAATGGCAACTTCCGCTGATTTGGTTTTTTCTTGTGTCATAATTTGTCTTTCAAAAGCCGTTGCCAATCACTGTAATACTGGCCCGTTTTTATCATCAATTTCCGTATCAGCATAAAGACCTGTGTCGGAATGCAAGTGCATTAAACCAATCAGCAAACGCCTTCTGTCGGCATGCGTTTTTGCTTCAAGGAGCGATTGCTTATCAAGTGGCCCAAACGGGCTAATCATCGCAGCCTGATCTACCAAGCGTGCCAATGGAATTTCTTTGAGGGCTTCCCAATCTAGCCTTACACCGAGAGTTTTAGCATAGGATTTCATAGCCATGGTGAGCGCACTACGCTCAGACTTATGTGTGTTAAAGGCTTCTGGCGAGGCATCATCTCCATGAATATTGATATCGTCTTCAAAACCTTCAAACCCGATCTTGGCGCAGACATAGGGCGTTTCAGTTTTTAGGATTTCCACAATATTAAATCGCTTCAAACCTTTGAGCACGAGCATATAACGCCCGTCCTCTGTTTCAGCAAACTGCATAATCCGCCCAAGGCCACCAACTGTATTGAAGTTTTTCTCACCCAGTTTTTTCGGGTCAGGTTGCACCATACCAATCAGCCGATCACCACGTAGCGCATCATCCACCATATTCAAATACCGTGGTTCGTAAATATTCAAAGGTAAATCACACCCTGGCAATAATACAGTTCCGCCAAGAGGGAATACGGGAATGCTTTCCGGGTTGGTTCTATTTGCCAAAGCTTTCAAATGCGAACTCATGGCGTCATCATACCTTTAGGAAAACAAAATGGAAGACAGACGCTTGCGTCCTTGTATGGCGAGATCGGATTCGACACCTTCTGCCGTAAAAATGGTCAGCAAAAACAAACGAGCCGCTTCATCATCATGGGCACGGTTTTTAGCAATACTGGTCAAAAGATGTTCCACAGCCGCTTCGTTATTACCATTCGCCGCATAGGCTTTCGCCAATTCAAAGCGAGCATCCAAATCATCCGGATTTGCTTTCACATTGGCTTCCATACCTTCGAAATCAATGGCAGGAGCTTCCGGTTCAGGTGCGACTTCGGTTAAAGCTAAACTCGCTCGCAAACTTACGATGTCAGGATGGTTTTCAATGGCAGGGGTGGCTTGCGCCAATAATGCCCGAGCACCCTCTTCGTCATCATTATCAATCGAAATACGCGCCAAACCCGCGAGTGCAGGTGCACATTCTGGGTTCATTTGCAATGCTGTTGCATAATCCTGCGCAGCTCCACCAAGGTCACCGGCGGCTAAACTATCTTTAGCGCGCTCAACAAGCTTTTCTGCTTCGGCGACAATATCTGTTGCACCAGTTAATTTACCAACAAATTTCTTAAGTTCAGACTCAGGTTGCGCCCCCATAAACCCGTCAACAGGCTGCCCATTTACAAATGCAAAGACAGCCGGCACAGATTGTACCCGCATTTGCGATGCAATGCTTTGGTTTTCATCAATATTGATTTTTACCAATTTTACTTTGCCGCCCTCTGCCGCTACGACACGTTCGAGCGCAGGCATTAAAGTTTTACATGGTCCGCACCACGGTGCCCAAAAATCCACCAATACAGGGGTAGTTTTTGAAGCCTCAATTACATCTGCCATGAAATGGGCTTCATCGCTATCTTTGATAATTTCAGAGCCGTTATCGTTTTGCATATTCATAAATACCTTTATCTACAAAGACTAAGCCGTTTCAAATTTTGCTTTTTGTGCTTCGATAAATTCAGCTAATTTACTTTCAGGTAAAGCCCCGACGAAGCCGTCAATCGGCTTGCCATCTTTAAAGGCAAATACAGCAGGAATAGAGCGCACACGAAGTTGCCCTGCGATCCCTTGTTGCTCGTCCGTATTAACCTTAACCAACTTTACTTTACCGCCTTCAGCAGCCACTAGTTTTTCCAACATAGGCTTGAGGGTTTTACACGGGCCACACCACGGCGCCCAAAAATCTACGATAACAGGAACACTATTCGAAGGTTCCACCACCTGCTTCATAAACTCGGCATCTGTACCATCGATAATATTCGGGTTGTTTTGATCTGTGCTTGGCATAATCGTCTCCTTAATTTATTACTCTATACATGGTATTCGCCTGTAATAATACAAGCCTGTTTTACAATTTCTACCCTGTCATTTTTTCTGTCTGCATAATGTCATAAAACATGCAGATTAGGCAGGGGCAGAAAAGTCGATAATAATGGGCTCATGCCCCGTACTACGGGCAAAAACTTCCATATCAGCAGTCGCAATCGCTGTCGTTGCTGTGTTTTCCAAGGGGTGAAAATTTACTAAATCATAAGAAAATATCGCCTTATCTAAAATAAGTTGTACCCGATTCTCTTGATCATTGAGCAATGCAAACAAACAAACGGACCCAGGCTTCATGCCCAATGTCTCTTCCAATAATTCCGGCTTGCCAAAAGACAAGCGTTTGCATCCCAATTTTTTATGGAGATGGTTAATCGAAATTTTTGTATCGCCCAAGGCACACACAAGAAACAAAGTGCCGTCTTTGCTTTTCAGAAACAGGTTTTTCGTATGCCCACCTGGTAAATCGGCCTTGATCGCCTGCCCTTCCTCAACCGTAAACACAGCTGCATGCTCTGTCGTAGCATGAGCGATGTTTTGCGCATCCAAATAGGCGAAAAGATCTGCCCTTGTCACTGACGTAGATTGGGTATGTGGCACATTATTCCCTATATGTTTAATTTAGAAACAGTATAGGAAATACCATAAAATATAGCCATGAAAACCTGAAATTATTCAGCGTGCTGCAAAATGTGACCAATAATATCTAAAAAATACAAACGCTTTTTCTTCAGATCTTCAAGATGAAAATCAGATGTCGCCTTCTCCCCACTTTCATAGCGGTGAATTTTGCGATTATTCTTGTGATACCGTTTTGCCAATTTGGCAAAATGGGCATCACTGGTCTTTAACCTATGTATTTTGTCTTTAAACTCAGGAAATGTCTCTGCAAGTTCATGGGGTGTATGGCTCAT
>JAJRSG010000131.1 GCA_024278915.1 Alphaproteobacteria bacterium | reverse complement strand
CCCTCAAACATTTATCATCGATCACACAAAAAATAGCAGACCTGAAAAAATTGGAAACAACCCTGAAATTAATCTCGCAAAAATGTTCGAAAGGCGACACACCAGACTGCCCCATCATTAGCGCCCTATCGCAATAAAACGCCAGTTATCAAAGGTTAAATGAAAGGGCAATTGGTTAGGTTGAAGGGGCGCAATAAAATTGTTGAGCATTCATAATAATTTCCGATAATTCTATTACGGCCATCATTTTCACTCATAATTTTCAGCTCATTGTGTGTTTTCTTATTCCTATTGGCAATGAAACGCAGATTACAAATACGCGAACAACATCAACTAGGGTCAGACAATATGTAGAGTGTTGCATATGTTATACTCTCACTATCAGTGAGTGCTAATAGAATCACCTAACACAGGAGAAAAACAATATGACCAATACAATTTTAACTTTAGCTATCCCGGTCCTAGCCCTCATAGGCACAATCTTTTCTATATTCGTTGGTCCAAATATTGCAGCAAAATCTGCCCACAAAATTATGGTGAGCCAAATGAAGCAACAATGGATTCAAAATTTGAGAGCTAACTTAGCTGATGTTTGCAACCAAGCTTATAACTTAGAGTATGCAATTAAATCAAATGATATTAGAAATGAGGAAATGATGGAGTTAGTAGTTAAATTTACACAAGCAGCTCATCAAATTATATTTTTGCTCGATGATACTAAAAAAGCACACTCTGAATTATTTAATAGCATTCATAAACTGAACCAGTACCTAGTAAATAATGACAATAGTAAATTTCATAAATATCAAGCTCTTATTAAATCTCAAGGTTTGGAAATCATACAATCCGAGTTAGATTTAATTGAAAAACTTTAACCCCTAACGCGCCGCAACCTCCGTTCCCTATAAATATCCACCTCACTGATAAATCCGAATGCCTGCCTGCTTGGCCCAATAATGAATCAAGCTGTACACATTCCCGTGACTAACCGCGTATTTAGCTGCTCGGTTATCAACCGCTCTAAATACTAGTTACGAGTTACGGTGACAGTAACCGAAACTATTCCTTGTGCTCAACAATCTTATCCACGCCCTCCAAACTTAATTTATAGTGACCTAGTTCCCTCGTCACAGGCGTCAGGCTAGTGTAGGTTTGAGGCGGGGGAAGGTGTCTGCGTTTATATGTTGGAAGTTTACATACCAATATATCTGCGCCGCTGCGAGAGCTCAGAGGGCCGTGGCGGGAAATATGTAAGTTTAAACATGTTTCTGAACAAATAAAAAAGGACATCTCCGCGTGGCTTTAGCCTTGCGAAACATTTTTCATCACCCCACGGTATCCGGCAATGTCGGGGCCACGCGGACAAGCCTACCCAAAGGGCTTAAGATTAGAGCAAACGGTCGGGATTAATATCCGCGCCGTCTATTGGGGTGTCTGGATGGTAATGAGTGCTGGTTTTTATTCATGAAAATCAGGAAAAGAATGGTACGGGTGAGAAGACTCGAACTTCCACGTCTCTCGACACCAGAACCTAAATCTGGCGCGTCTACCAATTCCGCCACACCCGCACGTGTACTCGTCTTATTTAGTAGAAGGCGGATTTGCCCCAAACGGAGCCCCGCGTCAACTATTATATGACATTAATTGTGAGATTAATGGTGTAAAACTGTCATCGAGACGCGTTTGGTTGTGTAAAAATAGGCAATTAGGCCCGACAATACATTGGCAAGAGCTACGCCGTAATAAACACCGGTCATTTGCGCCAGGATCGCGCCAAACCAAACAAAGGGAATATAGAAAATGAGTGAGCGGATAATCGTATAAATGAGGCCGTATTTCGGACGCCCAAGGCCATTAAGTCCGGCGGCGCTCACAAAGACAATGCCGTAGCCAACCAAGGTAATTGGGACAATTCTAAAATAGGGAGCGGCGAGTGCAATCACCTGTGCATCTTTTGAATAAACAGCAGGAATTTGATTGGCAAAAATAAAGGAGACGACAGCAATAAACACCCCCCAATACATGCAAAGCTTATAGGAGAAAGAAAAAGCGGTCTTAACCCTGTCCGTGTGCCCTGCCCCACCATTTTGGCCCGTGTTCGCGCCGATACAGGCGCTAAGCGCATAAAGCATGGCAATGCCGAGCATTTCTGTCCTTGCTGCCACGGTAAATGCTGCAACTTCGGTTTTACCGAGCGTACGAGCGATAATCGTGATCGCAACAAAGCCTGCGACAGGGACGACCACATTGGTTCCCATGGCAGGAACGCCGACACGCCCGATGATTTTCCAAGCTTTTAGCAATGCCTTTTTCGTCAAAATGGTAAAATCGGCGGCTTTGCGGTAGATCACCACTAAATACAATCCGATCCCGGCGGTAACCATGCTGGATATTAAGGTCCCCAGAGCCGCCCCCTCTACTTCCAAGCGCGGAAAAGGGCCGATGCCGAAAATCAAAAAAGGGTCCAATATTATGTTCAATAACGCCCCGCTAATCATAATAAAACTGGGCAGAACAGACTCGCCGTTGGCTCGCAGTGTATTATTACACATCATGCCAATTCCCATAAAGATCAGTGCGGGTAAAGCATATTTTAAATAGCCCAAAGAAAGCGGCCTGACGTCTTCTGTCACCCCCATGGCGTCAACAATAAATGAACCAAAAACTAGTCCAAGGGAGCTAACCATTAACATCACAAGGACGACCAGAATAATAGCACTGGCACCATGGGCGTGGGCCGCTTCATAATTCTTTCGCCCCATATCTCTGGAAATGGCACTCATGACCCCTGCGCCCAGTCCGATATTGACGCTATTCCCCAAGAAAACAATGGGGAAACAAAAGCCGACTGCGGCCAAGGCATTGGTACTCAAACGCCCCAAATATATGGTATCCACAATGCCAGCCGACATCATCGCCAATATGGCGAACCAGAACGGAAATAGCATCCGCAGAATGTGTTGCGAGACAGAACCTTCGGTTAGGTCAACGCTTGCTTTTTTTGCCACACTTATCTTTCGGGAATTGAGCTATAGGCAGCAAGAACCGCCATACGGGTGATTTCAGACGCAGTGGCCCCTAATTGACAAATCTGCACGGGCTTCTCAAGTCCAGTCAAAAATGGGCCTAATACAGTCGCACCGCCTACCGCATCTAACAATTTGGTGGAGATGCTTGCAGAGTGAATAGCCGGCATAACCAATACATTAGCCGCGCCGCCCAATCTAGAAAATGAATAAGTCAAGCTATGGTTCGGGTTTAAAGCTACATTGGCCGCAATGTCCCCTTCGTAATCAAAATCAACATCGCGCCCATCAAGAATTTTCACCGCATCACGTACTTTTTGCATGCGCTCACCGGGTGGGTTCCCAAATGTGGAATATGAAATAAGAGCCACTCTAGGCACGAAACCAAAGCCTTTTGCAAACCGCGCGGTGCATTCGGCAATGTCGGCCAGTTCTTCAGCGTCAGGGAACTCGGTAATACTGGTATCAGCAATAAATAACGTTTGCTCTTTATTGACGACAATCGTTACCCCCATTGTGCGGCGTTCTTTGGTATAATCCATGACTAACCTGACATCCCGTAGAGCTTTGTCATAACTACGGGTTACCCCTGTCACCATGCCGTCCGCCAGCCCGTGGATTAACATCAGGGATGAAAATACATTACGATCATTATTGACCATACGTTGCGCATCACGTCGTAAATACCCGCGCCGTTGCAGTCGCATATACAAATACTCGGCAAATTCTGCATTTCTGTCAAAAAGCCGCGCATTTAAAATTTCCAGACTGTCATCGTCTTCAATACCCAGCAATTTCATATTGTCTCGAATAGGCTTTTCGCGACCAATCAAAATGGCTTTACCCATGCCTCTGTGTTGGAAAGCTTGCGCAGCTCTAATGACGGCAGGTTCCTCGCCCTCGGCAAAGACAATCGTTTTCGGATGTTCGACAACAGACGACGCAATCCCTTGCAACAGTGAAGCCGTTGGATCTTGGCGCTGCGCTAATGACTCTTCATATGCCTCCATATCATCAATTGGTTTACGAGCAACCCCAGTATCCATAGCGGCTTGCGCTACATATGGTGGGATTTTAGAGATCAATCGCGGGTCAAATGGTGACGGAATAATATAGTCCCGCCCATATTTTGGTCTGGAACCATGGTATGCGGCAGCTACTTCTTCGGGAACATCTTCACGCGCCAAGGCCGCAACAGCTTTCGCACAAGCCAGTTTCATTTCCTCATTCACATTGCGCGCCCGTACATCCAAAGCCCCTCTGAAAATATACGGGAAACCAAGCACATTATTGACCTGATTTGGATAATCACTACGGCCTGTTGCAATAATAGCATCATCACGAACAGATTTAATATCTTCAGGGCTAATTTCTGGATCTGGGTTTGCCATGACGAAGATAATCGGGTTTGGCGCCATGTCCGCTACCATTTCCTTTGTCATTGCACCAGCTCTTGATAAACCAAGGAACACATCCGCCCCCTTTACAGCCTCTTCTCTGGTACGAAGTTCTGTCTTAATAGCATGTGGCGCTTTCCACTGGTCAATCCCGTCGCGACCTTGATAAAGCACACCTTTACTATCCAAAATAATCGCATTTTCGTCCTTAACGCCAAGACGCTTAACCAATGAGATTACAGAAATGCCAGCGGCCCCTGCCCCTGAAACAACGACCTTAATGTCTTCAAACTTACGTCCCGTCAACTCGCACGCATTAATCAAGCCCGCTGTGGCAATAATCGCCGTGCCGTGTTGGTCATCATGAAAGACAGGGATATCAAGTTTATCACGTAGCTCTTGCTCGATAATATAACATTCTGGTGAGCCAATATCTTCGAGGTTAATCCCACCAAAGGTATTCCCGAACCGTTTTACACACTCGATAAAGTCTTGGGCATCTTCTTCCTCAACTTCGATATCAAAACTATCGATATCCGCGAACCGTTTGAATAAAACAGACTTCCCTTCCATCACTGGTTTGGAGGCCATCGCCCCTAAATTACCAAGTCCCAAAATCGCCGTGCCATTAGAGATAACCGCAACCATATTCCCTTTGGAAGTATAATCATAAACGCTGTCAGGGTCTTTGGCGATGGCTTCAACCGGAACCGCGACACCCGGTGAATACGCCAGTGACAAATCCCGCTGCGTAGCCATCGGTTTAGTCGGCTGCAGGGCAAGTTTACCGGGCGTGGGCTTGGCATGGAAATCCAAAGCCTGCTTATCGGTAATATATTGTCTCTGCGTGGATGGTGTGTTTTTCTTCGTCATGCCCCGTCTCCAATTCTTTTGCTATTGGCCCGTGTTAGGCCAAATCCATACGCGAGTCGACACATCTCTCTTAAATTTCCGCCATGCTTTTTTGAAGTGTGAATATTATTTGTGCATATTTCGCCGCTAATGCATATTTTTTGTGCAGGTTTTGCATTTCCACCCTTGCGGGATTAGTTTTTTCTTTTAATGCTTTAACAAAGTATAAACAGGCGTAATTATCATAACATATGACCAATGCTCTGTTTATACTGGGTATTGTTTAAAGGAGCTAGCGTGAAAAAAATCGAAGCCATTATTAAACCGTTCAAATTGGACGATGTTAAAGAAGCCCTACAAGAAATCGGCATTCAAGGCATGACTGTCACCGAAGCCAAAGGTTTTGGACGACAAAAAGGTCATACTGAGCTTTATCGCGGTGCAGAATATGTGGTGGATTTCTTACCAAAAATCAAACTAGAAATGGTTCTTGCTGACGATCAGGTCGAACCAGCCATTGAGGCCATCCAATCTGTTGCTAAAACAGGTAAGATTGGCGACGGAAAAATATTTGTCTCCGCCGTTGAGCAAGCCATTCGAATTCGTACCGGCGAAACCGGT
>JAJRSG010000130.1 GCA_024278915.1 Alphaproteobacteria bacterium | reverse complement strand
GGGGATAATCGGAATATTGTGTTTTTTTGCCATGGATACAGCTGTCGTATTCCAATCTCTATCAACCAAGCCCGAAATACTCAGTTTGGCCAAAGCCCCTGACGGGAAAATGACGATAGCTTTCTTTTGGGAAAAGGCTCCTTTTAAAGCTCTGAGTGTTGCACGGGTCTTGGCCGGTGTTCGTTTGTCCTTCACCCATTCTACGGGGATGATTATATCTTCAGCCTTCGGGACAACCCGCAAGGCATCCGCATTGGCCATGAAAATATGATCAGGGCGAAGGTGCTTGAGGGCTTCATAAACGAAGATGCCGTCCGCTAACCCTGTCGGGTGGTTGGAAATAATGATACAAGGGCCAGCGCGCGTGATATTCTCAACACCTACCATTTTGATCGTTAGTGACATGCGCTTGGCGATATTCTCAAAGGCTTCCCTGCCAGACAACATACTAATAGTATCGGCCATATCGACCGCTTGGGAATATCCAAGTAATTTGTAGAGTGTAGGTTTTAGAAAGCGCCATAACCTAGGCCGCGCCCTTAACTTGGTGGCCCGTTCTGCAATGAGTTCTTCAATTATATGCACATTTCACTCATCGACATTTTTAAATGCCCAAAAGTGCAGCATTAAATATTGTGCGATGGGGGTGAGGGCGATGGCAATAAATACATTTAAAGCAAAGGGAACTTCGAAGGCGTTGAGTAAAGTTTTAAAAAGCCCGACATTAATGACGATGCCGATAAGCCAGACAAGGGCGAAGCGAGGCAGGGAACGCTTATGACCTTGCGTACTTTTAAATGTGAAATAATAAGAGCCGAGATAGGACAAGACGGCGCCAACAATAAACCCAGAAAAATTACTAATGGTTGGATCAATGTGGAAATGGCGGTGCAAAAGCAGAGCCGTGGCGGCGTGACAACTGGCGACAAATAAGCCAACAAAGCCGTACCGCATGACTTGCCAAAGATTGTACCGTTCTATGAGACGAATAAGTAATGTTTTCATAATTCCCCCAATTCATGACTTGCGCCAAGATAATCCAAGCTTTGCATTTCCCGCAGGCGTGAAGCCGTTCGGGCAAATTCAAACACACCATCACCTTCGGTATATAAATTTTCGGGCTGGGCGTCGGCTGACAAGATTAATTTGGTCTTTGCTTCGTACAAGGCATCAATTAGCGTGACGAACCGTTTGGCCTTGTCACGGTTGTGAGGCCCCATTTTGGGGACGCCCTCTAAGACAAAGGCAGTAAAGTTATTGGCAATTTCTAGATAATCGGCTGCGCCTAATGGCTTACCACATAAATCGTCAAAATTGGCACGGGCGGTTGTCGACACAGCTAGGAGGGTTAATTCCCGCCCTTGAACATTGAGGGTTATGTGATGTGGGGTTGTTGGCCGAATGAGCCTTTGCCACGCGGTTTCAATTCCTGATTTTGCTTTGTTGTTCAAAGGGGTGTAATAAACTGGAGCGGATTGGAGTTTGCGTAGGCGGTGATCCGTATCACCATTAAATGCAAACACATCCAGTTTTTGTTTTAGAAGATCAATAAATGGCAGGAATAATTGTCGGTTCAGGCCATCCTTGTATAATTCATCAGGTTCACGGTTCGAGGTGGTTACGACGACAACCCCGAAGTCAAACAAGGCCGTAAAGAGGCGGCTTAAAATCATGGCGTCCGCAATATCGGTGACATGAAATTCATCAAAGCAGAGCAGGTGCGAACGTAAGGCAATGGCTTTAGCCGTTGGTGCAATGGGATCATCGCCCGCACCACGTACATAATGAGGCATGGCGCGCCGCTCTTTCTGAGATAGTTTGCGCCAAACATTAATATCATGATGAACTTTTTGCATAAAGGCATGAAAATGAGCGCGCGTTTTGCATTCAATCGGGGCTTGTTCAAAGAATACATCCATCAACATAGATTTCCCGCGCCCCACGCCGCCCCATAGATATAAGCCCCGAGGGGGGGATTGCTTCTTGCTAAATAGTTTTCGGCCAGGAGAATAGTTCTTTAATTCTCCCGACAAAGCGTCGAGTTTTTTCGCCGCCTGCATTTGCGCCTCATCGGGCCTTAATTGCTCTGCCGCGATCTGGGTTTGGAGATATTGCGCTACGCTCATACAGAATTTCTACAAGTAAATTACTACTAATGCGTATCTTTTGACACACAAATATGTCCGGTAATAGGGCGTTTTCGCCATTGGTGGCATTTTTGTTTAGCTTGTGTTCAGGTGAAGCTTACTAAATAGTAATGTAAGATTCGGGTATTTGAAACCGCATCTTGGGGGACTTCATCTTGAAGTCATTATTTCGTATAATTATGGAGACTTCTATTATGGATAAAATGGAACAATATATGGGTTGGTTACCGGAACCCTTCGTCGGGCCAGTTATTGCCCTCTTGACGATTGTCATCGGCTATATCATTTCAAAAATAGCCGAAGCGATTATTGCTGGTGCAATTAATAAGACTGGACTTGGCCGTAAAGCCAAAACCACAGGTGGCAATATCGGTAAATCATTATCAAAGGCCGTTTTTTGGGTACTTTGGCTCGTATTTATCATGATGGGGCTTTCCCGTTTCCCACAACTTGCAGAACCGCTTGAGGGCATTAAGGGCATGTTGAATGACATTTTTGCCTATGTTCCTCGTATTGTGTCTTCCGGCTTTATTATGTTCATCGGTTGGATTTTAGCTAACATTTTCCGTGAAGCGACAACTAGCACGCTAGAAGCTGCCCAAGTTGATAGTATCGCTTCACGTCTTGGCGCTGAGGAAACATCAGAAACGTCTTCAAACAAGATTGCCAAAACTGTTGGCGGTGTTGTCTTCGCCTTTATTCTCTTCTTGTTTGGAGTTACCGCGCTCGGTGTTCTCGATATTGAAAGTATTACAGGCCCTCTTACGGGCATGTTGGATCAAGTCATGGGATATATTCCGCAATTGATTTCTGTTTCCGTTGTTTTGGGATTGTCAATTATGATTGGGCGATTTGTCGCTAACTTAGCAAAATCAACACTTCCTGCCATGGGAATAGATAAGGCTTTAAGCGCGATTGGTGAGCTCGACGGGAAAACCAACCCGAATGTTGTACCATCAAAAATTATCGCAACCATTGCCTTTATCGGAATTTCTTTAATGGGCGCTGTTGCCGCAATGAATATCCTTGGCATTGACCAGCTGACACAAATTTTTAATCAGCTTCTCAGCCTAGGCGGGTCAATTACGTTAGGTGCTATTATCATCGGTGCAGGTCTCTTTATTGCAAATATGATTTCCAGCATTGTCACACAAACATCAGGTGCCACAGCAGGGAAAGTCATTAAATATGTAACGATGCTCTTAGTGACCTTTATGGGGCTCAATCAAATGGGTATTGGTGACGAGATTGTAAACACAGCCTTTCGGTCCTTCGTATGGGCTGCAGCTTTTGCAGCTGGTGTTGGCGGGGCGGTTGCCTTTGGTCTTGGTGGACGAGATTGGGCGAAGGGTAAATTAAACGCTTGGTTCCCTAATAAACGCCCTAGCGAGCCAAAGCCACGCGCTAAAAAATAAGACATCTACACGCATAATGTTGTTAAAAAGCCGCTCTCGGAATTCGAGGGCGGTTTTTTGCATTTATGGGTAAAATAAACGCTGCTAATCATTGCGTAGCCGTGGAATCAGGCGTAAAGACTGCTTAGGAGAATTTAAAAACTGGAGAGACTTATGGCGCGGGCAAAAATAGCATTAATCGGTGCAGGCATGATCGGCGGAACCTTGGCACATGTAGCGGCCCGCGAAGATTTGGGCGATATCGTAATGTTTGATATTTTTAAGGGCCCGGCACAAGGCAAAGCTCTCGATCTTAATCAAGCCAGTGCAGTGTTTGCAAATGACAGCGAATTCAAAGGTACAGATGATTACGCTGATATCGCAGGTGCGGATGTTGTGATTATTACGGCAGGCTTCCCGCGTAAACCGGGCATGAGCCGTGATGATCTTGTTTCTAAAAATTTGGGTGTAATCAAACAGGTGGCTGCCGGCATTAAAGAATATGCGCCGAAAGCTTTCGTGATTTGTATTACTAATCCTTTGGACGCAATGGTGTGGGCCTTGCAAAAATTTTCAGGATTACCACCGCGCAAAGTGGTTGGTATGGCAGGGGTTTTGGATAGCTCCCGTTTCCGTTATTTCCTTGCTGATGAATTTAAGGTTTCTATTGAAGACGTGACGGCATTTGTATTGGGTGGCCACGGCGACACTATGGTGCCGCTCATTCGTTATTCAACGGTTGCAGGTATTCCGCTTCCTGACATGATCAAAATGAAATGGACGACACAAGAACGCATTGACGCGATTGTTGACCGTACGCGTAAAGGTGGCGGTGAAATTGTTGGCCTTCTTGGTAATGGTTCTGCCTATTACGCACCCGCAGAAAGCGCCATTGAAATGGCCAAGTCTTACTTAAAAGACAAGCGCCGTGTGTTACCTTGTGCGGTTCGTTTGGCCGGTCAAATCTCGGGCGTACGTGGTTTATATGTTGGCGCACCGGCTATTATCGGGCGTCGCGGCGTAGAAAAAGTTCTCAATATTCGTTTGAATAAAACTGAGCGCGCTATGTTCTTAAATTCTGTAGCCGCGGTCGAAGGCCTGATGGCAGATTGCACTAAAATGGATCCTGATCTAGCTGATTAGATTTCCAAATCCGTAAATTGAGCCTTGCTCCTTTAAAATCGTTCAAGCCTCGTACTCAGTGCGGGGTTTGCGCGTATTGGCATTAACAATGAAACCAATTCTTGAAACAGAGCGCCTTATTTTGCGTGAAATTGATCCGGAAGCGGATTTTGAAGCGTGGGCCGAAGCATTTGCTGACCCTGATACTGTGCGATATCTCGGTATCGATGTGATGAACCGCCAACAAGCGTGGCGTTCCATGGCGACGATTGTCGGGCATATGTCCATACGTGGTTATAGCTTTATGTCTGTCATCGAAAAAGAAACAGGTAAATGGG
>JAJRSG010000129.1 GCA_024278915.1 Alphaproteobacteria bacterium | reverse complement strand
ATAGATCAACGACTTTACTAACTTGTTGGGAAACTTCTGAAATGGTTTCTTCGCTGGCTCCGTGTGGCAAACAGGCAAATACAACATCAATGTCATGCCAGTTCACATCCTGCCATTTTTGTAAATTTGGGTAATCTCCATAAGCCAAGTGTGGGTAAACATCTCCATAGGTTTTGCCAGCATGACGGTTAGCTGTTAGGGTCGTAAGTGATAGCTTAGGATGCGCACTAATTAAACGTACGGCTTCGACTCCTGTATATCCAGATGCTCCCAAAACTGCGGTTTTTAATTTTTGCATTGTTCTTTTCCCAAAAAAAATGGACGCCCCAAAGAGCGTCCATAATAAATAAGCCCAAAAGCCTATTTTTTGATTAACGCTTAGAGAACTGGAAGCTACGACGAGCTTTAGCACGACCATATTTCTTACGTTCAACAACACGGCTATCACGTGTCATAAAGCCACCTGGTTTCAAAGCTGCACGAAGCGCAGGTTCATAATAGGTCAAGGCTTTGGAAATGCCGTGGCGAACCGCACCAGCTTGTCCAGAAAGGCCGCCGCCTTTAACTGTTGCCATGACGTCATAGCTATCTACACGGTCAGCTGCTTCGAAAGGCTGGCGAATAATAAGACGAAGAACAGGGCGAGCAAAATAAACGTCTTGATCGCGGCCATTGATAATGATTTTCCCATTGCCAGGCTTGATCCAAACGCGGGCAATTGAATTTTTCCTTTTCCCTGTTGCGTAAGCACGACCTAGTTCATCAATTTTCGGCTCTGGAAGAGGAGCCGTTTCTGTAACAATTGTGCCATCAGCAGCAGTTGTTGTGACAGGTGCGTCGCCCATGACTTTTTTCAAGTCTTCTAGTGAATGTGTTTCAGTTGACATATCTATTCTTCCTAGCTTCTGCGAACATTTTTAGGATTAAGGGCAGCAAAGTCGATGATCTCCGGCTTTTGCGCTTCATGCTTGTGCTCTGGGCCTGCATAAATATGCAAGTTGGAAAGTTGTTTGCGAGCAAGCGGGCTTTCTTTTGGTAACATACGTTGCACAGCTTTGCGCATCACGCGTTCAGGGAAACGACCGTCGAGTACTTTCTCAGCAGTGACTTCTTTCAAGCCGCCAACATAACCAGTATGGCGGTAATAAATTTTATCACTACGTTTTTTACCAGTGAAATGCACTTTTTCAGCATTGATAACGATTACATTGTCACCACAATCAATATGTGGTGTATATGTAGGAAGATGTTTACCGCGCAAACGCATAGCAATGAATGATGCCAAACGACCGGTCACAATGTTCTCGGCGTCTATAATTATCCATTTCTTTTCCACCTCTGCGGTTTTTAGAAATTTTGTTGTTTTCATGACGAACCTTATATGTAAACAGAGGCAAAATGCATCTGTTAGAGATAACTGCGCTCTCTTAAGTCCACCCTCACCTCACGTCAACACTTTATTTTTATTATTGCTAAAAATATGCATAAAAACAAAGAATTAGAATAGCGGTAATATAATACCGTAATTTACTTGTGCTCAAAAAAAAAGAGATAATGCTAGCCATGTCAATATGCGTGGCATAAAAGAAGTCTTTGGAAATAGTTACAAAGAAAATTATCGCTTTATGTATAAAATTTTTAGAATGAAAACCACTATTGTCCTTTCTACGATTATCTTATTGGCATGTGCAGATAAAGTCGTGGTGGAACCTGTAGTTATTCCAACCATTGAACTGGTAGCGACTCATGCTATTGATACCCCAACCCAGATATCATCACTTACTTTTGTGCCTAATAACGTTGCGCCGTGGCTAGGGCGAATCATTCTATTAGATAATCAACAGCGTTTATTATCGACGGACATAGAAGGACGGACTCCATTAGAGGTAAACGCCAAATCGTACATTGATATTGAAGGGGTCTATAGGGAGAACCAAGTTGGTGTGTTCTTGGCGCTCACCACAAATGGGACGCTTGAAGCTTTCATACAATCTGATGATGCGGGAAATTATACTTCCCTCCCTATTAGTGGTACCGGTGTGAACATTGTAAAATTTTGTAAGTCATCTTCACCTGAACAAAATACCGTAAATATTCTATCTCAAGACGGCTATATTGTTAGCTTAAACATATCTGTTTTGAACGGAGTGCTTGAGTATACAGAAACGTCTAAAACAAAAGCGGCTAAAGACGGCTTGTGTCAAAAGAAGAAAGGTATGTCTTCTGTTCCTTTGCAATTTACTGGTGCCGAGTATCTTGGTACTGCGAATGGTAATTTACACTTTATTCGAACAGATCAGGAAGCCCCACTTAACCTTATTATAAATGATGGGTTAAGCATTAAAGGGCTTGAGGGAGTTGATTATATCAATGCCACTACGGCTAATTATGGCGGCGGCGCGTTTAAAGGCGGTGTGATCGCTTTAATAGATAATGACGAATCTAGAATTGTATTTATAAGTTTGGATTATGCTGATGGAAAGGTTACTGGAGCATCGCCGAGTTAATGCATTCGCACACGTGCCTTACGTAACAAAAACACGGCGATCATAAAGACAATAACCGCACCAGCTTGATGGGCGATGGCATATGGTAATTCAACGACTTTTAATAAAGCAACAATCCCGAGTATAACCTGAAAACAAATAGCAAAGAACAAGACACTCGCAGGTTTTATCAAATGGACTTCACGAAATTTTTTGGCGGAACCCCATACCCATAAAGCAGCCAAGAATGCAAGGTAACCTAATACCCTATGGTTAAATTGGATGCTAGCAACGTTTTCAAAGATATTGAGCCACCATGGGTTCATGGCAAAATATCCTCCTGGTGCAAGTCCACCGTCCATTAATGGCCATGTATTATAAGACCTGCCCGCATGCGTGCCGGCCACAAAAGCACCAGCAATTATTTGCAAATAAACCAATAAAAATAATGCAATTGTTCTACCTTTGAATTTGGGGTCCATATCAGCTGGCGGCCAATCTTGCCTTTGGTCTAACCATGTCCATTGCAATACCGCTAGGATTAACAGTGCCATACCTAAATGCACTGCAAGGCGGTATTGGCTTACATCAACCCTGTCGTCGCCAAGACCACTAGAAACCATCCACCAGCCAAGAAAACCTTGAAT
Organism: Alphaproteobacteria bacterium; assembly: GCA_024278915.1. Lineage (GTDB taxonomy): Bacteria > Pseudomonadota > Alphaproteobacteria > Caulobacterales > Maricaulaceae > Robiginitomaculum_A. The sequence goes on along the minus strand of JAJRSG010000129.1, from coordinate 10,163 downwards.
GCCAATAAGTAAAAGGATGGAAAAGAAACGCCATTTCTTGCCATGTTCTAATTTCCCGAACATCCAAAACAAAATGAAGGGGATCATATAAGCCATACCAATAAATCGCCCTAATTGTCTGTGGCTCCATTCCATAAAGTAAATAAACTTAAACCCAGCCAAATCCATATCTGGGTTTTCAGCCATGAACTCTGGAATTGTTTTATATTTATCAAACTCACTGAGCCAGTGTGCTGGCGACATTGGCGGCAAGGCTCCGGTAACAGGTCGCCATTCTGTAATTGATAAGCCTGAATTAGTCAGTCTTGTTATGCCGCCAACAACAATCATTGTCATGACAAGTAAAATCATGAACCCTAGCCAAACACGGACTAAATTGCTTCTTCTTGAACTTGCAAATCTCACGATAAATTCCCCATTACAAGTTTTGCTTATCAGGCACAAAGTGGTCGGAGCGATAGGATTTGAACCTACGACCCCTCGCCCCCCAGGCGAGTGCGCTACCGGACTGCGCTACGCTCCGACACTTTAAGAATTGGGTTATAGGCTGTAGCCATTCATCGGGCAATTACTTAATTGCCTTCCATGGCTATTTAAATTTATCCCATCTGGACTTTAAAGCACGTAAACGGTCCAATGACGTTTCTAATTTTTCCAAGTCTACTTTTTTTGCTGGACTTGAAGGAGTTGGGAGCGGTTCAGGTGTAATAGCTATGGTCGCCGTTTTTACCGTTTCTGATTGCGGCGGTGTGTCGGCAGGAATTGGCTTTACTACCATCGGTTTGATACGTTTTGGCACCAAATTGGTGTCTTTGATATCTTTAGCCTCCGCAGTTTTCTCTTTTGTACGACCTAAATCAATTACGCTTTGCGCACCACGTACCCGAATGAGTTTTTGTACGTCCTTGATCGGGTGTTTTTCACGGTGAAGGAGTATTTTTATTCCGCGTAGGAACTCAATATCCTCTGGTCGATAGAAACGGCGCCCACCACTGCGTTTCATAGGTTGAATTTGAGAGAATTTGCTCTCCCAAAAACGCAATACATGTGGCTGCAAGTCAAGTTCTTCACCTGCCTCACTAATTGTTCTAAATGCACGTGTTGATTTACTGAGCATTAAACCCCACCATTTTGCACGCAATGACTGCATACATTCCTGTAGTACCGAATCAATAGTCTACACTATTTTTTCGTCAATGCCGAATTCACCCGCTCTTTTAAAACATTGGAAGGTTTGAAAACTAGCACCCTACGCTTGGTTATCGGCACTTCACGTCCCGTTTTAGGATTGCGCCCCATACGCTCGCGTTTATCACGAACGCTAAATGTACCGAATTTTGATAGTTTGACAGTATCACCTTTCACCAAGGAATCGACCATATGGTCAAGGATGGATTCTACCAAGACAGCCGATTCTGTACGCGAAAGACCTATCTCACGGTATATAGCTTCTGTTAAATCTGCACGGGTTACAGTATATTCGCTCACCAAAATCCCCTAAAGTGATCTTATATAAAGCAAATTTTAAGACTTAAAGCTACCCAAAAACAACATTTTTTTCAAAAAAATGTAAAAAAATCAATTTAATAGGCTAAAAGTGCGGCTCCCCAGGTGAATCCGCCACCAAACGCTTCTAACATTATCGTATGACCGCGCTTAATACGCCCATCTGAAATTGCGACATCCAGAGCCAAAGGTATTGAGGCCGCCGAGGTATTTGCATGATATGCTACCGTCGAGACAACCTGCCCTCTTCTAAGGTCTAAGCGTTTGGCTACAGCCTCCAAAATGCGTTGATTAGCTTGATGAGGTACAAACCAATCAATATCCTCAATCGCCATATCAACAGCAGCAGCACATTGTACCATTGAATCAGATAGCTCTTTTACTGCGTGGCGAAATACTTGGTTTCCTACCATTCTTAACTTACCGACCGTTCGTGTTGAAGACGGGCCTCCATCTACATATAATAAATCTTTATGGCGCCCATCTGAACGAATAAAGGTGCTTAATACACCATCACCCGCTTTTTCATCTTCATAAGGTGTCGACGAGACAATCATTGCCCCTGCTCCGTCCCCGAATAAGACGCAGGTAGAACGGTCATTCCAGTCCAATATCCTTGAGAATGTTTCGGCCCCAATTACGAGAACATTGCTAGCTTTTTCTGATTTTATCATCGCATCGGCTAAGCTCAGCGCATATATGAAACCCGAACATACCGCCTGTACATCAAACGCCGCGCCATGTTCCATGCCCAAAAGTTCTTGAATAATTGTAGCTGTAGATGGAAATGTTAAATCAGGAGTAGATGTTGCAACTATAATCAGATCAATATCATCTCCACTCATTTTGGCAGTATCAAGAGCTTTCAGCGCAGCCTTATAGCCTAGATCAGATGTGTTCTGCCCTTCTGCGGCAATATAACGTTGGGTAATGCCTGTTCGCTCACGAATCCATTCGTCGGAAGTATCAACGGTCTCTGCTAGTTGGGCATTAGTTAAAACGCGGGCTGGCAAATAAGAACCAACGCCCCGAATGAAAGATTTTTGTGTCATGGTAGATGTATTTCCATACTTTCGTCTTCATCATGTAAGGCGCTAAGGGTACGTTCGATTTCGTGTAAGAATTGGCTATCGGCCATTTCTAATGCCACGCTTAGCGCACTGGCAAATCCAATGGCATCCGTCCCGCCATGGCTTTTAATGACAATTCCATTTAAACCAAGAAATACGCCGCCATTACCTGTGCGCGGATCCATACGTTTTTTCATGCGGGCCAACGCAGGCATATTCAAAAAGGACATGATTTTTGACCATAAATTATCTTGCAAAGCACTTTTAATAAATTTTCCAAGTAATCTGGCGGTACCTTCTGCCGTTTTTAAGGCGATATTACCAGTAAAACCATCGGTCACGATTACATCAACATCCCCCATCGAGATATCATTGCCTTCGACAAATCCGATATAATTTAATCCGAGTTTTGAACATGAAAGACTGTCATGGGCTGCTTGTATCGTCGCATTTCCCTTTAATTCTTCAGTGCCAACATTTAGCAAGCCAATACTCGGTTTATCTTTTTTATAAAGTGCTCGGTAATAAGCTTCACCAAGTACCGCGAATTCTCGTAGCTGATTAGCATCACAATCTAGGTTGGCACCAACATCTAAAACCACGCCAAAACCTTGTTGATGAGGCCAACGAGCTGCGATTGCAGGTCTTTGTACGCCTGCCTTCATGCGCAGTAATAATTTTGACATTGCCATGAGTGCACCGGTGTTGCCGGCAGATACAGCTACTTTTGCTTCCCCTTCTTTTACACTGGCAATAGCATTCCACATGCTAGTGCCCTTACCTCGCCGCATCGCGTAGGAAGGTTTAGCATCCATTTCAATAACATCAGGTGTGTGCTGAATTTCACTTCGCCCTGTAGTAAGCGGCGCCTTCGCCATCAGTGGCTTTAACTGAGTCTCATCTCCATGAATAATAAATCTGGCATGGCGGTTTTTACCTTCATGCTTCAAGAAATATTCAATCCCATTAATTACGATATTCGGGGCGGCATCCCCTCCCATCGCATCAATGGATAGAACTAAACCATCTAGCATGTGCGTCCCTTGGGTTTTTGTTTCCGGTAGTATTCCATAGTATAGGGCAAATCACCACTTGCAACACTTGCTTGAAATAAAATTTAGCTAACTTCTGGGAAAGAAAAAGAAGCTTGTGCAATTTCACTTAGATTGGCTTCACCTATAATTTGGTTAAACTTTTCCGTATATCTAACGATAATTGCATGGTTTATATTGTCGGCTTGTTTATCTTTTCCATGGGACAAGGATAAAAAATTCTGTATTTGCGTTTCAAGTTCTGTGTGCTTTTCTTTATCGTCACTTAATAGTTCGGCATAGGTCTTGGCTCTGGAGAAAAACATTTTTGCTAATGGTTTGATCCGTCGCGAAACACCTGTGTCGCTCAACCCTTCCTCTCGTAATGCCGTATCAAAGTCATCAATCATAACGTCATATATGGCTTGAGACAAACGCTCACCATTTTTATCAAATTTACGCAATCCATTTAAGACAATGGAAAGATGCATACACAACACTTCCATCCGACCATCATAACTATCAGCGAACAGATCATTGCCGTAAAATGAAGGTTTACGGGACTGTTTCATAATTTTTTTGTATACTAAGCGTGCATCTCGCGTATCTGCACGCTGCTCGCCTTGCAAAAATGACAATATTTTCAGCATTTATCCATCCTTATTTACATGTAGCCACTTGCATCATGGGTTTAGATTAGGTAATTGATACGCCAACGAATTGAAAGAGAAAGACGTTAATGGTGCAAGCTTTTTTTAAAACGAGTTGTTTTGCTTTCCTGGCTTTGAGCTTAGGAGCATGCAATCCAACCCTTCGCACCCACGGCTATATTGCCACACAAGACAAACCACAGGAAATTGAAGAGAACTCTGATACGAAAGCCAGTGTGCTTGCTCGTCTTGGCAACCCTTCTATTAAAAGCACATTTGATGATAATACATGGTATTACCTTACTAGTGTTCGCCAACGTCTCGCTTATCTTCGCCCTCTCACTGAAGAACGAACCATTACAGCCGTTACTTTTAACGAAGATGGGCAAGTAGAAAAAGTTGCAGAATACGGCATTGAAAATGGACAATATGTCAACTTCAGTGATCGCGAAACGCCAACAAGGGGCCGTGAGCTTTCTGTGTTGGAACAAATTTTTGGTACAATCGGTCGCCTTCCAGCCCAGCAGTTTGGTGGCAACCAAGACATCCCGGGGGGGAGTGGAGGTCCTGGCGGCGGGCGTTAGACCCGCATTTCGCTAGAACTTCCATAAAAAAACCCGGTAGCTATCGGGTTTTTTTATGGGCCGTCCTAAAAATGGGTATAACCGGCTTTCGTTATTATGACTTCATTTCCCTGTGCGTCATAACATCTTACCCCTAACTCTTTTGTTATATAGCCAATTTTCGCTATGCTCATCCCATCGGCTAATGCATTCGCATATTGGTCGGGGGAAAGTGTCATTAAGGCCTGATAATCATCACCACCACTCGCAAGCATAGAAAGAGCTACAAGTTTATCCTTTTGATGACTTAGCCATAATTTGCTTATCGGTGATAAAGGGATATCAGGTAAGATCAGTTGCGCCCCAACTTTTGAAGCATTGACCAAATGATTAGTATCGGCAATCAAGCCATCTGAAATATCTAGCGCTGCATTGGCAAATTTACGGATTTGCCCTCGCATTTGAAATGGGGGTTGCGGTATGTGATAGGCATTTTCCCAATGTTGGGTGTCATATTCTTGGCGAGACACAGACCCGGATAAGACCTGAAGGCCTAAATAAGCATCACCTATCGTGCCACTAACACATAGAACATCCCCAATTTGTGCGCCGCTTCTTAAAATCGCAGTTTGCGGTTTTATTGTCCCTATAATCGTAAGTGACAACACAGCAAGATCAGACGTTCTTGTCGTATCACCCCCCCAGAGTTTTAAGCCATATGTGTCTTGATCCTTACCTAAACCAATACAGAACTGCTTAAGTTGGTTGTTGTTGATATGTTGTGGCAAGCAAAGCGATAAGAAATATCCGAGTGGTTTGGCCCCCTTGGCAACAATATCGGATACGTTCACTCTGATTAGTTTTTGAGCAAGCTTTGCATCAAACTTCCCTGCGGGAAAATGAACGCCTTCGACGATACTATCCATAGAAATGACAGCATCTTCATCATGTGAGGGGCTCCATATGGCGACATCATCTTTTAAATCAAGAGCTTGTGGTCCGCTTAATAGCGTAAGGTAGTTTGAAATGAATTCAAATTCACCCATCTACCGAATGACCTGATTCAAATTCGGCAGTGCGACATTCACGGGCAAGCTTATCAAGGGCAGCGTTAACAAAATTAGGTTCATTACCTTCGTAAAAATCACGAGCAATGCTAACATATTGGTCGACAATCACGACGCCCGGCACATCAAACATCCGCAAAATTTCATAAGCGGCACAACGCATAATGGCCCTAAGGGTAATATCAAGACGATGGAGTTTCCATTTCTCATTTAACTTGGAACTTATTGCTGTATCCACAATGTCTTGCTCGGCGACAACACCCAATACGATAAGTTCAAAATAATCCTTATCAGCAGTAACTTCACCAGAACCTTCAGCATTTTCAAACCAATGATCATTAAATTCACGGACGACTAGCTTTGATTTTTGGTCAGCAAGTTCCATCTGGTACAAAGCTTGTACGGCAGAGAGTCGCGCTAATTGGCGCCGACGTTTATTTATTTCGTGAGTTGCCATTGCACTCGGACCTTATTTTAATTTTCGTCTTCATTGGCAAGTTTTTCCTCGTCAATGAAACTTTCGAAATCAGATACTTCATGAAAGTCTTTATACACAGAAGCGTAGCGTACATAGCCGACACTATCCAAATGTGAAAGCCCTTCCATCACCATTTGTCCGATTTGATCAGAAGATATTTCATTATTCCCCAAACTTTCTAGCCTGCGAATAATACCGGTAATCATACGTTCGATCTGGTCTTGTTTTACTGGGCGTTTTTGTAGCGCGATCATCACAGAACGAGTCATTTTTTCCCGCTCGAATGGAGCCCGCCGACCCGTTTTTTTGAGAACCGTCAGTTCTCGTAGTTGTACCCGTTCGAAAGTCGTAAATCTAGCGCCGCAAGAATTGCAGAGACGACGTCGGCGAATTGCCTGCCCCTCTTCCGTATGGCGGCTGTCCTTTACCTGACTGTCTTCACTTGCACAAAACGGACACCGCATATGATTTCACCTAGCTTGGATAAATTGGAAAACGACTTGTTAACTTAGCAACTTTCTCACGAACGGCCATCTCGATTTGTAAATCTCCATCTGGGTTCTTAACAAGTGCATCAAGTACTTGCACCATTAATCCGCCAATTTCTTTAAACTCCTGAACTCCAAAGCCGCGTGTCGTCCCAGCAGGTGTTCCAACTCTGATCCCAGAAGTAATTGTAAACTTCTCTGTATCAAAAGGAATACCATTCTTATTACATGTGATATTGGCACGCTCAAGTGCGTGTTCTGCGTATTTACCTTTCACGCCTTTGGGGCGTAAATCAACAAGAATTAAATGTGTATCTGTTCCGCCACTAACTATAGCATAGCCGCCTTCAACTAAGCTATCGGCCAATGCAACACAATTTTCTTTAACACGCTGACAATAGACTTTGAACTCGGGCGTAAGGGCTTCTCCAAAGGCAACGGCTTTTGCCGCGATAACGTGCATAAGAGGGCCACCTTGTAGGCCAGGAAATATTGCCGAGTTTATTTTTTTGCCAATCGCATCGTCATTAGACAATACCATCCCGCCTCTTGGGCCGCGCAATGTCTTATGTGTTGTTGTGGTGACAACATGAGCATGTGGAAGTGGACTTGGATGTACTCCGCCAGCAACTAATCCAGCAAAATGGGCCATATCTACATGTAAATAGGCCCCGACTTTATCAGCAATGGCACGGAAACGAGCAAAATTGATCTCACGTGCATAGGCAGACCCACCGGCAATGATCAACTTTGGCTTGTGTTCGAGTGCCAAAGCTTCGACTGCGTCATAATCTATTCGGCAATCTTCTTCTCGCACACCATAGGCTACGGCATTAAACCATTTTCCTGACATATTTGGACGAGCGCCATGGGTAAGGTGACCACCTGAAGCCAAGTCCATACCCAAAATTGTGTCACCGGGTTTAATCAACGCTAACATAACGCTTTGATTTGCCTGGGAACCACTATGGGGCTGTACATTCACATATCTGCAATTAAATAGTTCTTTTGCGCGGTAAATTGCCAGTTGTTCGGCAATATCGACATATTCACACCCACCATAATAGCGTTTGCGCGGGTAACCTTCAGCATACTTATTCGTCAGAACTGTACCTTGGGCATCCATGACTGCTTTGGATACAATGTTTTCAGACGCGATCAATTCGATCTGGTCTTGCTGGCGCTTAAATTCCTGATCAATTGATGCCATCACAGCAGCGTCTTGTTCACGAAGTGATTTTGTAAAAAAGCCAGTATTGCTATTTGCGCTCATGCCGAATCCTTTTGCCGCTTATACCTTGAAAAAATTCTATAACAGGCAGACAAAATTCTGCAATCTAAATGTAGTCAGCATCCAAGGAATTTTTCGCGTTAAACGGTTGTATCTTCGAGTACGCCGCGACGGATTTGGTCTTCTTCAAGGCTTTCAAATAAGGCTTGAAAGTTACCTTCACCAAAGCCTTCATTGCCTTTGCGTTGAATAAGTTCAAAAAAGATTGGTCCAATTTGGTTTTCTGTAAAGATTTGCAATAAAAGTCCCTGTCCATCAGTTGGCGCGCCATCAATCAAGATTGACCGTTTACGGAGTTCTTCCACAGGTTCATTATGACCTGGTAAGCGTTTGTCAATACGGTCAAAATAAGAACCCGTTGTCGTTTGCAGGGCAACGCCATTACCATTAAATTGGTCTACAGTCGCATAAATGTCGTCAGTTCCTAAGGCAATATGCTGAATTCCTTCGCCATTATAATCTTTAAGAAACTCTTCAATTTGACTTTTATCATCACGACTCTCATTTAGAGGTATCCGGATTTTACCACATGGGCTGGTCATAGCTTTTGAAATCAAGCCCGTTAATTTACCCTCAATATCAAAGTATCTGATTTCACGAAAGTTGAAATAATCTTCATAGAATTTTCCCCAATTTTCCATATTACCGCGAAATACATTGTGCGTAAGATGGTCAATATAAGTGAGACCTGTACTGTTTTCTTCCATTAGTTCTTGCCAGTTTTCTACGAATTTAAAATCAATATCATAAATGCTGTTTTCACCATAACGGTCTACGAAATATAATCTGCTGCCACCAATTCCTTCAATCGCAGGAATGTTGAGTTCCATTGGGTTGGCATCACTAGGGCAAGGTGTAGCGCCCTTCTCAATAGCTTTCTTATAAGCAAAGACTGCGTCCTTTACCCGAAACGCCATTGCACATGCACTTGGGCCATGTTTTTTAGCAAAATTTTGAGCAAAACTTTCAGGCTCTGAATTAATGATAAAATTTATATCGTTTTGTTTCATTAAAAGGATGTTTTTTGATTTGTGGTGAGCCACGATAGAAAAGCCCATGTTCTGAAATAATGCGATTAGTTTTTCCGGCTCATTTGTTGCATATTCTACAAATTCAAAACCATCAGTTCCCATTGGGTTTTCAAATAAATCAGCCATAACAACTCCGTAATATAATGATTCTAATTAATGCTCGACCTTATAGTAACATATGTTACTATAGGCAAGTGCTGTGATGAATAATAATATAAGAACCCTTGTATGACCGAGTTTAACTTACATGACTTCCTACCATATAAATTGTCTATTTTATCTCAAACAGTGAGCCAGTTGATTGCACAAGAATATGAAAACCGTTACAATCTCACAATGCACCAATGGAGATGCCTAGTAATTATCAACAGTCATGAGAATGTAACGGCCAAAGATATTTGCGGGCATACTTTACTTGATAAAATGACAGTATCGAGAGCGGTACGCTCTTTAGCTAATCGCAAACTTATTACCCTCGTCCCTTCAAAGGATGACGCGCGAAAACAAATGATTTCACTAAGCGCAATTGGCTTGCGCATATATGATGAAGTTATCCCTATCGCTCAAAAGTACGAATCTACTATTCTTTCTACACTTACAATTGATGAAAAAGAGGGACTTGATTCGACGATTAAAAAGCTAATTTTTGCATCACATAACTTAAAATTTGATAAGTAATCACGCAATATACAATTTAAAGCGTATTTTGTTCACTTTTTTTGTGGATAATTGCATTTTCAATCAAAATTATTCTCCACATATTGATGCTGATATAACATAGTCGCCGAGTTGAACTGTTGAGTTTGACAGGCGGATTGTTTAATTGTCCCACATCAATGACACAATCCGCCACTGCAGATGCTTTAATAAGAGCAACAAAAACATACCTTTACCTAGAAAAATTAACTCTTTGGCATTTTCGGCATATAATTTTCATCATGCTTGGCAAGGACGCTACTAGCTTCGAACACGCCATTCGGTTTGAGTT
>JAJRSG010000128.1 GCA_024278915.1 Alphaproteobacteria bacterium | reverse complement strand
GTTGTGCTTGACTTAATCAGGCCCGCACCTTTATATCGCGCTCAAATATTGCTGCAAGCAAGGCGGAGTAGCTCAGTTGGTTAGAGCAGCGGAATCATAATCCGCGTGTCGGGAGTTCAAATCTCTCCTCCGCTACCATTTTTCCTTAAAACAAAGAGTAACTTGAGCCTTTTGGCTTGCGGTGTGCGCCATGCTCAAAAGTTGCTCGGTGTCAGTTTGGGTCGTCGCGGATCTGTAGGGGGGTGATACCTTCTGCACAAAGGTTATTAAGGGAAAAGGTATAAAAATCGGCGGTTTTGTGGGGAGTATCGGTGAAACGGTCAAAATTGGCCTTTTGCACAAAAATTGGCTTTTTGAAATAAATATGCGCGATCTTTTGCACAAAGTTGCCTGTTAATATCCTATTTGTTCTGCCAAACCCTTTGACTTTCGGCCAATTCATCGATTTTCAAGCGTAAACTGTGGTGGGACTATGGTGGGACTTTGCGTCCCACCATAGCGGAAAATGTCCCACCATAAAATAAATCAATGAATTCAATGGTTAAGTCGAATAAATATTAGGTTGGAAAATTTTTGTGGTGGGACATTCGGAAATTAGACTGTGTGACCGATCCAGCGGACGCGACCTAGGATACGAAAGTGTTCCAGGTCATTACCAGAAAGTATCTGTGGCGAATATAAATTGTTGTCGCTAACGATTTCGATTTTGCCACCCATCATAAAGTGCAGGCGTTTTATATGGGCAAAATCGCCCTGGACATAAGCGAAGATGCCGTCAATCTCTGTTTTATCGCTTTCATCAATAAGAACCAAATCACCATCTGAGATTGTCGGTAGCATACTGTCGCCGGTGGCTTCCAGAATGGACAAATCATCAATTGAACTGCGATTGAGTTTCTTTTGCAGGAATTCTCTGGTGAAGGGGATGTAGTCCAGCAAGGTTGCCTTGTGATCATTCAGATGTCCGTCACCCGCTGAAAGATGCACATCATAACGGGGGATTTGAATAGAGATTTGTTCCGCATCAGCATTTTCATTCAACATCATTGGTCCCTTACCCGACAACAACCAATCAAGGCGAATACCGGCTTTTTCAGCCAAAGAACACATAGAAAAAAACTGGGGTTTGGATTTTCCGTCTCGCCATTTTGCTATCTGCTCATCAGTCACCCCGATTATTGAGGAGCAGTTTTTCAACCCTCCAAGCAATTGAATTACCGATGAAAATCGTTCTTTAAATTGTTCAGTATGCAAATATGCCGACATTTTACTTGATATACCGATTAAAATCGGTTATTCTCCGTAACTACAGATTTAAGCGTCAAATAAAAGCCGTTTTAAATCGGCTTTCATGGAGAGTACGATGTCTACCAAATGGGACCGTCATTCGATACGGGCAGAAATCAACCGCAGAGGCGAAACCCTTGCTTCTCTTGAACGGCGTTATGGTCTGCCATCCAACATCTTATCGGTTGCACTTTGTCGACCCTACCCAAAAGCAGAAAGTTACCTTTCGCGCTTTCTGGGAGTGTCAGCATCCAAGCTTTTTTCCTATCGCAATGACGCCAAAGTTAAACGGCGCATTCCTCAACAACCCAAAGATACCAGAGTCGCCCCCATAAGGGAAAGTCAAAAACGACATGCCGATTTTGACATGGAGAACGTGGCATGAGCGAGGTCAATGGCAAAAATATTGAAGCCGGTGGCAGCGCTACTGTCGAGACTGAACCTCACGACGCACCAAAAGCGCCGTTATATGATCGCGCAAACGCCTCGCCCGGAGCGCACTCATGCGCAAAGTTAATTCCGGACCGTTCTCAGAAGCTAGCGAAACCACAATTACATTTTCTTTCGGCTGATGAACTTGAGCTTCTGTTACGTCAAAATGCTGTCCTTGTTCAGTATGAGACGCTAGACCATGATATCCCGACTGGGGGTGTTCTATGAGTGCCCCAGTTAATTCATTTGCTATGTCTGGCGGGAATATAAGTCCTATCTCCCCCGGCGTTTCGCCGCTGTGTGAAAGAGTGACGAGGGTGGCTCCTTCATCATATGGATGCACACCGCCCAATTTTTCGATAGCCAACGCCTCTATATTTTTCCTCATATTTTTCTCCCGTAGCTCGGTTTGTGACGAAGCGAGTATTGGGGAAAAGCGACCTGCTGTCCATTCCCTGATGGTGGCAGGTCGCCAATTTTCTGGGGGCTTATCAGCATGACTGAGAACGGATCAACGCTTTTGAAATTTTTATCTGGAGTATGGGTATGAACATCATGAACCTTCATCTTTCACTTACCGATGTGCTCAAAATCACATCGTCAATCGCGACCATCGTGTTCGTCTTCTATGCCTTTTGGATTGCGGTGCCAGCATGAGTGTTGCTCTTGAAAATTCAATCAGTAGCTTTGAGAAAATCAGGGACGTTTCCGATTTATTTGAAGCCCAGGCGGGGGCAACACCTTTCCCGCTGTGTGACGAATATTGGACGGAAAGTTGCAAAGATTGCCCGGTTAAAAAGCGGACTAATCAGATGGATTGCCAGGGCACTCCCGTCGCAACCCTGCTTAGAATGACCTCAAAGAGCACAGTGAAGCGTCCTGCCCAGTGGTGGATGGAATGGCGCAAAGTCTGCCAGCGGGAAATTGAATTTTTAAAATCTCTCAGGGAGGCGTCGTGAAAATGGATATCAGAGAAATCCCAATCAGCGATATCGTTGTAGGTGAACGGTCACAAGAACTGGACGATGCATGGGTTAGTGCGCTGGCCTCTATGATCGAGCATGAAGGCCTGATCAATCCCATTACGGTTTGGGATGATGAAGGTGTTATCCGGCTGGCTGCTGGAAATCACCGGCTGGCAGCGATTATACAAAATGGCCAGAAGGCGATATCGGCACATTTTTCAAATGCCAAATCATTTGAAGAAGCAAAGATCATTGAAGTCGCGGAAAACATTGCTCGAAAAGAACTTAATGCTTATGGCCGCGCTCGACACCTATTT
>JAJRSG010000127.1 GCA_024278915.1 Alphaproteobacteria bacterium | reverse complement strand
TGGTATCGCAACCGACTATATGGAAAGTAAGGAAAGAAAATGAGAAAATTTATACTCGGATTAACCGCAGCCAGCCTATGCGCCCTCGCCCCATTGAACACATTCGCGCAGCAATCAAAACAGACATACTCAGCACAAACCGACCCATGGCTTCAAGGTACAAAGGGAATGCAATTTCTCGTAGATCATGCGTCAATCAGTGCTAAAAACCAAAGTGAAGTTGACAAATTCGTTGCGAATAAACTGCATGTGAAGTGGGAACAATCAACTGTATACAACACCTATAAACCATTTCGAGAACTGCTAGCTGACAAATATACTGCAGCCAAGGCATTGAGCGCTCAAGACCACGCTAAATTTAACGGCATTTTATTCAGGGCATCGAAACTCATTGATGATCATTATAAAGATAAAATGCCCGACTATTTATACGATTGGTTGGAGGCCGTGCAAATTACCATGTTTAATCAAAACACAAAAAATAAACCGCGCCCCAAGCAAAATTGGTTGGTAGGTCATTGGGGCGAAGCCGATGAGGATGGTAAGGGCGGATATGTAAATAACACCAATATGTTCGGCCATGGGTGTGCCGAGCATAATGGGCGGGGATTTGCGACAATTAGCTATGTAGGTAATCAATTGGTTTTGGACGTTATCGGCAGCACGCCCGCTGAGGTTATGTTTGACGCATTCGATAAATCTGCAGCGAAATATACAATCCCAAAAGCTAATTTAGCTCATATTTACCCAGCAAAATGGAACAAGGACTGGCTTGAACTTGAATTAGTCAAGCCCGGGATATTATCTGCAGTCCTTCATTTTAATGACCGAAAAGATGAGAAAATTATTTTACGCCAATGTAAATAAAAAGGAAAATACAATGAGAAAATTTATACTCGGAATAACCGTAGCCAGCCTATGCGCCCTCGCTCCCTTACCTGCGTTAGCCGGGCCATTTGAAGATGGTTTGTTGGCATATAACGCCAAAAATTACAGCCAAGCCTTTGCGCTTTGGGAACCATTAGCCACGCAAGGCAACGCCGAAGCTCAATACAACCTTGGTTTGATGTATGATAATGGTCAGAGTGTGGCTCAAGATAACTCGCAAGCCGTCAAATGGTACAACAGGGCTGCCCAACAGGGCTATGCGGCGGCTCAGTATAATCTAGGTACGAAGTATGAGAGCGGCCTAGGTGTTACGCAGTCCGCTTCACAGGCCGTTTTGTGGTACCAAAGAGCCGCTGGGCAAGGCAATAGTGCCGCCCAATTTAACCTGGGAAATATGTATGCAAATGGTCAGGGCGTATCCAATGATAACGCACAGGCCGCACATTGGTACCGAAAGGCCGCAGATCAAGGCGATGATATGGCGCAACTCAACTTGGGTATTTTTTATGCTCTTGGTCAAGGTGTAGCTAAAGACCGTAATAAAGGCATTGAATGGGTCAGGAAATCCGCATTGCAAGGCAATGCCACGGCAATAACCGTTTTGGATAAACTGGGTGCCGAGCCGGTAGCAAGCATTGAAACTCAGGCATTGCAAAGCTCGGCCAAGGGAGGCGATGTGAATGCGCAACTTAAACTGGGCGATCTGTATGCGGCGGGTCAAGGCGGGCTGGCAGCATCAAATAAGCAAGCAGCAAAATGGTACCAAATGGCTGCCGAACGCGGCAATGTCGAAGCGCAATATAAGCTAGGAACCCTTTATGATGTTGGCAGCGGAATCTCTCAATCCTATTCACAAGCCGCTAAATGGTACGCCCTTGCTGCCGTACAAGGTCATGCCGGTGCTCAACTAAATCTTGGGGTAATCTATTATATGGGCGCAGGGCTTGAAAAGGATCAGGCGAAAGGCCTCGCCCTCATCAAACAATCTGCCACTCAAGGCAATGCAAATGCAGAAGCCGTGTTACAGCAACTCGTCAAATAATAAGGTGACCGAAATGATACTCATAAGAAAATCAATTAAATTGGGGATGCTCGCTGCTCTCTTGGTTCTCACTCCCGTTCACGCTTTTGCTGGTCCTTATGAAGATGCGCAAAAAGCCTCTCGTGACCAGGAGTATACCAAAGCCGTGTCGCTTTTTAAGCCCTTGGCCGAAGCCGATAATGATGATGCACAGTGGTATATGGGCACGTTTTATCGCAAGGGACAGGGGGTGAATAAATCCTATGAAAAAGCATTTTACTGGTATGGTCGCTCTGCTGGTAACGGCGATTCCGATAGCCAGTATGAATTGGCCCAACTTTACTATAACGGCCTTGGCACCGCAAAAGATCACAAGTCTGCATTTAAATGGTATTTAAAGGCGGCCAATCAAGGCAACAAAGACGCTCCCTATGATGTCGCCTATGCCTATAAGATGGGCGACGGGGTCAAAAAATCATACAAAAAAGCCGTGAAATGGTATCAAATTTCATCAGACAACGGCAATAATGCCGCCTCGGTTGAATTGGGCATCCTGTATGAATTAGGGAAAGGCACCAAGGAAAACACCCGCAAAGCCGCCAAGCTCTATGTCAAAGCAGCCGATAATGGCAATGCCGAGGGGCTTTACCATATAGCCCGGTTTTATTATTTCGGTATCGCCGTGTACACCGATAAAAAAGAAGGTATTCGCCTTTACAAACAGGCGGCAGCCTTGGGCAATGAAAAAGCCATACAGAAGTTACAAAAGCTAGGCATTAAAAATGACCTCACTGGCGACCCTGCCTATACTGCTTATTTGAAAAAAGACTTTAAAGGAGCTATCAAAATATGGACAGACCGGGCTTCGCACGGCGAAGTCGCCGCCATGGTCAATCTGGGTAATGTCTATAAGAGCGTTGACGTCGTCAAAGATTACAAAAAAGCGATAGGCTGGTATGAACCGGCAATCACCTTGCACAATACCGAAGCAATGGTGGAATTGGGCGATATGTATAGATACGCGCAAGGCGTACCCAGAGATTATAGCAAAGCTTTGCAGCTTTACAAAAAAGCCGCCAGAGCCAATTACCCTAAGGGCGTTTATACACTGGCCACCATGGTTGACAATGGCTACGGCGTCGAACGCGATATGGACTTGGCAATGTCCATGTATCAAAACGCCGCTGACATGGGCAGTGAAGACGCCAAAGACATGCTCAAATTCTATAGAGATAAAGCCATCAGAGAAGCACGTTGGGAGCAAATGAACGCTAATTTAGACGCCATCAGCGCCCGCATCGCCCGCCAAAAACGCGAGTGTGACGAGCTCGCCTATAAAGGCAATCTGGAAGCCTCACGGCGCAGCGGTCAGTATCACAGTTATAGCTACCAAGCCCCTACCCGCTGTCTAGGCTCGAACGTAAACAGATGACTACCAGCTTAATTTGAATTATTATTTTCAATTAACTAACCAAAATGAGAACACTATGAGAAAACTAAAATTAGCGACAGCTACCTTATTGGGAGCACTTGTCATGAGCGCATCAGCCCTGACTGCGGCCGCGCAAGACGCGGCGGTATTGAAACCGCTCAATGTTGCGATGATGGAAGGTCAATATGCAGGAACCTTTCTATGTGGAGCTGGCGAAATGGGCATGACGCTGAGCATTCGAGATATTGGCGGCACCATCAATCCTGACGGTAAAAGTGCCGATACCAACAAACGTTTGATTGATGGTGTCCTCAATTTCTTCCCGACCGTAGGTAATCCCAACGCCCCCCACGGCGCGTTTGAAGTTGATGGTACAGCGGAGATTTATAACTATTTCACCAAGGTGAAACTCAATCCCAGCAAGTGGCTCGATAAGTCGGAGAACTTTGGAGGATCCGGCCTTGAGGGTATGATCTCGAAAACGGGGCACTTTAGCGGTACACCGACCGTGTCCGGTTGCCATACCTTAAACATGACAAAACTACGCACACAGTAACCCTATGCGGAAATCACTATAATGAAGCATACGTAACACCGATGAAACCAACCAGTTATAAAAATCACGTTTTTGGCACATTTACCCTGCATGCAGACGAGCTGGCATGGGAGAGTGGCGACGGCGTGGAAGGCAGTCTTGGATTTACGGTCGTGACGTCGGTGTGGCTAGGCGAAGTATCCACGGGCAGTACACCGGGCATGGGCAATGCCGCACTTACAGGGGTCATGGACGGAACTGTCTTGCGTACCATTCCGGGCAAACAGCCTGCCACAATGATCGGAGGCGAAGGCTTATGGGCTATAAAAATACGCAGCAAGGATCAATTGGTCAGCATATTTTGCAATCCGGCCACTGAGGATGACGACGTAGCATTCACCCATTTTGTCCGTGCCACTCACGAAAACATTCACAAAGCCAACCCGTCAGTTAGTTATATTGGCGGCGGCGTCTTGAATTTTCTGGTATTTATATTTTTGTCACTAATTTTGTTGGTTTTTGGCGGCGGTACCGCATTTCTGGCACAGGCGACTGGGTTAAATTTTCTGTTTTACTTGGGCGGCATCTTCACCATAGCGGCACTGGCTTTATTGACGTTTGGCATACGCACCTCAAAGCCCAAACCTTATGATCCATTAAATATTCCGAGCAACCTTTTTCCAGAAGCGCAAATTAAAGAAAACCACCTATGAAAAAAACCATATTCAGTCTCGCAATAGCTTATCTCTCCACCCTCATTCCTTTCTACTCTTATGCGGGGCCTTTAGAAGACGGTATTGCAGCCTATAAAGCAGAAAAATACCAAGAAGCCTACAGTCTTGTTTTACCCCTGGCAAACACCTACGCCAAACCCGAAACAGCAAAGGCGCAATACTTGATTGGTAATCTATATTTTAGTGGCTTAGGCGTTGAAAAATCTGAGACAACCGCTTGGAAATGGCACAAGAAAGCGGTGCAAGGGTTTAGGCTTCGCAAGAATTACGGTGCCATAAAAAATATGCTGCAACCCTATGTGAACAACAATATTACCTCTGGCAAAATAGAGTTTGCAAAACTAATGATGACAGCAGGTAATAAAGACGAGCGTAAGGAAGGCCGAAATTATATAGAAACACTTGCGGCTCAAGGTGACGCCATTGCCCAGTACGAAATGGCGACAATCGACGATGGCAGCGGCTTGGATAGATTTCAGCGCATGGCGCGCAAGATAAAATGGTATAAGCTGTCCGCAGACCAAGGCTATGCGCCTGCACAAATTGCTTATGGAAATGCTCTGGGTCGGGGCAGCATTGCAGTTAGTCAGAAAATCCATGCCGCAAAGACCATTGCAGATATGCCAACCACAGATAAAGCGGAACATAAAAAATGGAAAGACGCTCAGAAACTAAAATGGCTCAAAAAAGCGGCGGCACAAGACAACCCTGATGGCCTATACAAACTTGGTATGTTCTACAAAAGTCAGTATAGTGAAGAGTCTTGGCAACAGGCTTATGCCGTTTTCAAAGAAGCCACCGAACTTGGTCATTTAAAAGCACAATACCAACTCGCCAGTATTTTAACTGATGGATATGGAGCGGCGCAAAACAAAGAAAAAGCCGCAAGCCTATTTCAAGATTTGATCGACCGAATTGAGGTTATTCCCTTAGCAATTTCAGACACACACAAGCGTTTGCGCTGGGATGCTGAATCGAGTTTGAAAAAATTACAGCAAGGTGAAAAAAATTAAAGCCAGCCTGTCATCATGCGGCGCACAAACAAAGGAAACAAACCCATGAAAAAATTCATACTCGGCGTGACAGCAGCCAGCCTATATGCATCGTCAGTGTCCTTTGCTGGCGAGTTAGAAATTCCACCCACCTATGAAAAATGTATTGGTACCATCAATTCTGCGCCTATTGAGGCACTGGAAGCAGCTTGCGAAGCGGCAAAAACTGTTGCGTTTAGTCATGGTCAGCCTTTGGCGGTTGAAATCGAAAAGGTCAAGAAAACCGGCGAACCCGTTGCATGGTATAAAAAAAATGCGCTTGACCATTGGATGCTCTACGCCGCCAGTGCTGCATACCATCAGGAAAAATGGAATGCCATTCGCTTAGGTATTAAAACAGATGAGGCCTGTGGTGTTATAAAAAGCGCTGTGGCTTTCTTTAAATCGGTTTCAAGAGAACTTGAACCGACTAATCCATTCTTTGCATATCGAAAACAAGCAAAACAGTTTTATGGGCAATGCCAAAAAACCCCAAGAAATGAGCCTTCTGATAGTTTTTGGGGGCTGTCCCTCTCGTCCATGCGGCAATTGGTGCAGGTCTATGAGCAAGACCCAAAAAAACGCGATGGTATTGAGGAGTTTGTCGCCATCAAATTTAAACCAAGCTGGGACAAATCAAGCATTAGCAACGGATATAAACCACTGCGTGAAAATTTAGCAGCACGCTATAGTGTTGCAAAAAAAGGCCTGACAGGCACAGAACTTACCACATTAAAACGTATTTATTTTGGCGGCCTAAAACGACTGGATACATACAATCACGATCAAGTCCCGGACTTTATTTACAATTGGTTGGAAGAATAACAATGCGCAAAACCGCCAACGCAAAGGATAAAGCATGAAAAAATTCATACTCGGATTAACCGCCGCCAGTTTATGCGCCCTCGTGCCAATCTCTGTGTATGCGGGGCCATTCGAAGACGGGGAATCGGCATTAGAGCGGGAGGACTATACGACAGCGTATAAATTGCTTAGCCCGCTAGCACATTCCGGCAATGCCGATGCGCAATTTCAAATCTCATTGCTGTATTTGAACGGCTTTTATGGCACCAAGAGTGAACGAAATTCCACAGGCGTGATGATGATGCGCCGATTAGCAGATGACGGATATTTATCAGCGCAAAAAGTCATGAGCAATCTGGAGAGCGAAGATATTGCGTATGGTGTTAGTGAAGAAGAAAGCCAAAAATATTTGCTTATGGCGGCAAAACAAGGTGATGCAGTCAGTCAATATTTTGCCGGCCTTTCCCATAGTCAGGAAAAAAATTACCCGCAAGCACGTTATTGGTATGAGAAAGTCGCCGCGCAAGGCCATGTTGTTGCTGAACTCGAATTAAAAGAATTACCAGCCGCGCCACCATTTAAGTTTAGTATTTATGACAAAAAACCTGCCCCTGACAAACCACTTACCTTTCAAGATGCGAATAATGCAGAAAATCGCCGCAAATCAGGGACTTGCGAAAGCCCAAACTAACCTTGGCCTAGCCTATGAATTCGGGAAAGGCACCCAACAATCATTTACGAAAGCCACGCACTGGTATTTGCAAGCAGCCCAACAAGGGTTTACGCCTGCACAAACCCGCCTTGGCCAAATGTATGAGAATGGAAAAGGTGTAGAGGCATCTGATTTTGAAGCCGAAAAATGGTACCGTAAAGCCGCACTGCAAGATGATGCAAAAGCGCAATTCTTACTCGGAGAAATGTATCTTTTGCGCTCGCAAAATAGCATCAGTGAAGAGAACGGCAAACAATCGTTCTACTGGATCCAAAAGGCTGCGAATAATACTGAAATCAATGCCATGAAGCGGCTAGGTTTTTTTTACCAACATGGAACATTCGCCGAAAAATCAGAAGAACAAGCCATATACTGGTATAAAAAAGTTGCCAAGACAGGTGATGATTGGGCCAAAGGCCAATTGGAATCAATGGGGGGTGCAACGACACGCCAACCGACGCCGCCACCCCAACCGCAAATAAATACGTCCACCACAACCAAGAAAAGCCAAGACAAAGCGGAAATGCAACAAGCTTGGGATAACCTGCAAAAAGCAAGCGATAAGCTTGAAAAATCCGAGCGCGAGCTTATTCAATCCAATGAACGCCTGAGAGAAGAGGAACAAAAATTAGCAGATTCCTTGTTGGCATTATCTAACTCCCTCGATGCGACTTTTGCGACGGCAACAGAAGCTTACCAAAACGAAAATTACACCAAAGCTGCCCAAAAATTTGAAACCGTTGCCCTCGCCGGATATCCTGCGGCGCAATACAATTTGGCAACCATGTACGAAGAAGGCAAAGGCGTCACGCAATCAGATAAGAAAGCTTTTCATTGGTACCACATGGCCGCAGATGAAGGCGATCCAGACGCCATGTTTAAACTTGGTGTCTATTATGCCAAAGGCAAAGGCGTCAAACAATCTACCGACAAAGGATATTATTGGATAAGTTATGCGGCCAAAGAAGGTAATGAAGCGGCAAAATATATTGTCGCCTCAATGGAATAAGAACATTTCAGTTCCGGCTTAAATCATCGCCATACCGCCATTAACGTGCAGGGTTTGCCCCGTAACATAACCAGCTTCTTCACTTGCCAAATATAAGGCCGCGTTGGCGATATCTTGACCTGTACCGAGTTTACCGGCGGGGATTTTGGTCAGGATGGCTTCG
Source organism: Alphaproteobacteria bacterium (assembly GCA_024278915.1). Lineage (GTDB taxonomy): Bacteria > Pseudomonadota > Alphaproteobacteria > Caulobacterales > Maricaulaceae > Robiginitomaculum_A. The sequence goes on along the minus strand of JAJRSG010000127.1, from coordinate 65 downwards.
GTTTGTTTTTCGTTCAAAACGTCAGTCATCGGTGACGCTATGAAGCCAGGAGCAATACAGTTCGC
>JAJRSG010000126.1 GCA_024278915.1 Alphaproteobacteria bacterium | reverse complement strand
TTTCAAAGAACCACATACGGGGCAATGACGCTCATTATTTGACCAACGTAAATCCTCTAACCATTTCCGCGCCGAAGCGTTGTCGGGAAACATCTTAAATAACTCAATAACGCTTAATCCTTTACGGTCTGCGCGTCCGGGTGCTTGATGTTCTTGCTTACACATAATTACTCTCTTTTCTGTCTAATTATGTATCATAAATAGTTTTGGCGCGCAAGTAAATTCGTCTAGTTATGTACAACAAATGTGTTATATGTTATCTCATGCAACGATTCGTACTTACATTTTTCTTCATTATATTGAGTTTGGGACAACAAATATGCCAAGCACAAGAAAATCCCAATCCCGCCAATTCGCCTATGGTATCTGGTGCGGCCAAACAAGACGAGCGGCCAACTCAACATCACGATACTAAACCAAACAATGAGAAAACCCAAAAAAACTTTAGTGGCATCAGTCCCGTTGGCGAAGTCCATAACATTTCTGTTGAGCAAAGCTCTTATGAACTTGCGGAGAAAGCTAATATTTTCTCGTTCTGGCAAACAATTTTTAGTGCTGTCGGCCTTGTTTTGATAGGCTTTGCTACATGGTTTGCTTGGGGTGCATGGCGTGCTGGAAAAGATGCTGTCGAGGTTACCCGCGATATTGGGCAAAAACAAGTTAGGGGATATAGCTACGTTTCTGCGGGTAAGTTTGGGCAGATCAACAACATTCTCTATGTATGGTTCACGATAAAGAACCTTGGCCAATCTCCTCTGATGGAATGTACGGCTGAGTTGGAAGTCATGGTTGTCAAACAGCCGGAAAGTGCTGAACAAATGTTTGGGATTTCTGAATATGAACGGCTCACCACTCAAGAGTTTAACATTGGCCCGATTGAGGTTGGGCAGACAAATGAAGGTTGGCGCTTGCATTTTGATCAATATACAGGGGAAGAAGCCGTCAAGGCGGGTTTTAATGCAATGTCTTCGGGATGGCGTATTAACGGGACGATTAAAGCGGTCGACGTATTTGGAATTACCTCTACTCATACTTTCATGGCTAACGCCGATAGAGAGATCGAAACAGAGGTTAGTGCCAGTGGCACCACTCACTCCACCGGAAAGCTGATAATTGCAAAGCGTAAGCACTCCACAAAGCAACATTAAAACCAACGACTTAAACATCACGGCCTCCCGCTTTGTCTAGTTTCGTATATAAGCCCCGATCATTGTCATGACCACCCAAATCGGCGCATTACGGCGCACGCCTTGGCAGACGGGGTGGCAACCCTATGTCCATACTGATTTGCCCACAGAATTCGATTTTGAAAATAGTATTGTTTTGTTCTCGGGAGATTACCCAGTTGCCTTTAATGCGCCAGCATTCCCAAAATCGACAACTCTTAGCCATGCGGTTGTTCAGCCGTGGAGTGCCGTTGCCCTCGATAACTATCGTCCTTTAATACGGCAAGTCATTTGGGAGGGGGACAAAAAAATATTTGCTCTTATCACAGATACACAAGGTCATCTCGATAAAGCATTAGACAGGCTGCGCGAAAAAGAACATTTACTGGCCAATAAAAAAGCTTGCAGAGATATCTCTACAAGCTTTGATACAAAAGGAATAAAATGGGTAGTTTGCCCCTTAACCCGGGGCGAAACGAGGCCGCATTAAAGAGCGGCTTTTAGCGCGTCTACAAGATCGGTTTTTTCCCAACTAAACCCGCCTTGATCGTCAGGTGTACGGCCAAAGTGACCATAAGCTGCCGTCCGAGCATAAATCGCTTGGTTCAGATCAAGATGTGAACGGATACCACGCGGGGTCAGCGAAATCACGGAGCGAATGGCTTTTTCAACTTCATCTTCGCTGGCTTCGCCCTTCCCGCCCATATCGACATAAACAGATGTCGGCTCAGCAACACCGATCGCATAGGAAAGCTGAATATTCACCCATTCCGCAATCCCTGCGGCCACAATGTTCTTCGCAAGGTAGCGCGACACATATGCGGCACTACGGTCCACTTTGGTCGGATCTTTACCAGAGAATGCACCACCGCCATGAGGAGCGGCGCCGCCATATGTATCCACAATAATTTTACGACCCGTTAGGCCACTATCCCCATCAGGGCCACCAATCACAAATTTACCAGTTGGGTTGATGTGCCAAATGGTTTTATCTGTGATCCAGCCTTCAGGCATAACTTCGTAAATATACGGTTTCACCAAATCAGCAACATCAGCAGATGTCATGCTAGCGTCAAGATGTTGAGTAGAAAGCACAATCGCCGCCGCACCAACCGGTACACCGTCCACATAGCGAACCGTAACCTGGCTTTTTGCGTCTGGTCCGAGCTGTGTCTTGCCTTCTTCCTTGCGAGCACGAGCCAAGCGTTGCAAAATTTTGTGGCTATAATGAACAGGCGCAGGCATTAATGACGGCGTTTCCTGACAAGCATAGCCAAACATAATACCTTGGTCACCCGCACCTTCTTCTTCGTGCATGCCCGTTCCCTGATCAACGCCTTGGGCAATATCTACGCTTTGGGCATGGAGGAGAATATCAATGTCAGCCGTGTTCCAATGAAATCCGTCTTGCTCATAGCCGATATCTTTGATAGCAGCGCGAACACGGTCTTTAATCATGTCATGTGTGATTTTATCTGTACCGCGTGTTTCCCCTGCGATAACGACTTTATTTGTTGTTGTCAGGGTTTCTGCCGCGACACGTACGTCCCAAGGGGACATGCCGTCTTTAATGCTCTCAGTAAAAAATAAATCAACAATTTCATCCGAGATACGATCGGATACTTTATCGGGATGTCCTTCTGAAACAGATTCGGACGTGAAATCAAATATTTGGCGGCTCATGGCACTCTCCGGGATTTAAGGCTCTTCGCTTTTTATTATTATATAGAGGCTTGGTTTTATAGCGGCGCAGGATTGCGCCGCCAATCTTGGGTGTTTTAGTAACGGTAATGTTCAGGTTTAAATGGTCCTGCAACTGGCAAGCCCAAATATTCGGACTGATCATCTGAAAGTTTTGTCAAAGTTGCGCCCAATTTAGCAAGGTGAAGTTCGGCAACTTTTTCGTCCAAATGCTTCGGCAATACATAAACTTTGTTCTCATAGTTCTTATGGTTTTCCCAAAGTTCGATTTGCGCCAAAGTTTGGTTAGTGAAGCTAGCAGACATAACAAAACTAGGGTGACCTGTACCACAACCAAGATTAACCAAACGGCCTTCAGCCAATACAATAAGGCGTTTGCCATCAGGGAAAACAACTTCGTCAACTTGTGGCTTCACATTATCCCATGTGTAATTACGTAAACCTTCGATTTGGATTTCACTGTCAAAGTGACCGATGTTACACACGATTGCACGGTCTTTCATAGCGCGCATATGGTCAACAGTGATCACGTCTTTATTGCCTGTAGCTGTTACGAAAATATCGCAAACCGGAGCAGCTTCTTCCATAGTAACGACTTCATATCCTTCCATCGCCGCTTGCAATGCACAAATCGGATCGATTTCTGTGATTTTCACGCGAGCACCTTGGGAACGTAAGCTTTCTGCGGAACCTTTACCAACATCGCCAAATCCACAAATAACAGCCGTTTTACCAGATAACATTACATCAGTTGCCCGTTTAATACTGTCCACGAGGCTCTCTTTACAGCCATAAAGGTTGTCAAATTTGGATTTAGTCACGCTGTCATTCACGTTAATCGCAGGCACAACCAATTTGCCAGCTTTTTCCATTTGGTACAAACGCATCACACCTGTAGTCGTTTCTTCGGAAAGACCTTTAACGTCTTTCATTAACTCAGGGTATTCTTCGTGCATAAGAACCGTCAAATCACCGCCGTCATCCAAAATCATATTGGGTGTCCAGCCGTTCGGGCCTTTTACGGTCGCATGAATACATTCCCAAAATTCTTCATCTGTCAGGCCTTTCCAAGCAAAGACAGGAACACCCGTCGCGGCAATCGCTGCGGCCGCTTGGTCTTGAGTGGAAAAGATATTACAAGATGACCAACGTACTTCTGCGCCCAAAGCGGTAAGAGTTTCAATCAAAACAGCCGTTTGGATCGTCATATGTAAACAACCAGCGATGCGAGCGCCTTTTAGAGGTTGGCTATCACCAAATTCTGCCCGCAATGACATTAGTCCCGGCATTTCAGTTTCGGCAATGTTGATCTCTTTACGGCCCCATTCGGCGAGGCTGATATCGGCTACTTTATAATCGGTCATGGAAGTGTTCCTGAAGTGGAGGGAAAAAATTTTAACCAGCAGGCTATAAGGTCTTTTAGCCCCTAGCGCAACGCCTTTTTTGACCTTTAAACATCGAACAATCAACTGCCTAGCCATTCCCATAAGCTAAATTCCCTGATACACACTTCCCCATGACAAACTTTAATGCCCTAGATGTTGCCCGCCGCGTTTTGCAAACCGAAATTAACGGGCTTAAAACCCTTTCTGACCAACTCAATTCCAGCTTTAGTAAAGTCATTGACCACCTCGCCCAGTTGAACGGCCATGTTATTTTGGCAGGCGTTGGCAAAAGTGGCCATGTGGCCCGAAAAATAGCTGCTACCATGGCCTCAACAGGCACACCTGCTCTGTTTGTACATCCTACAGAAGCCAGCCACGGCGATATGGGGATGATAAAAAAAGGGGACGTGGTCATCGCGCTATCCCGCTCTGGCGAAACCAAGGAATTGGCTGACATCACCCAGTTTTGCAAACGGTTTGATGTTACCCTTATTGCTATAACCTGCAAAAAAAACAGCACGCTAGCTAAGGCCAGCGACTATCTACTCCTTCTGCCCGACACGCCAGAAGCCTGCAATGTCACGGGAGCGCCAACCACGTCTACCACTTTGCAAATCGCTCTAGGGGACGCTCTTGCCGTAGCTTTACTAGAGGCACGCGGGTTTACGGCGGGAGATTTCAAAACATTTCATCCGGGCGGTTCCCTCGGGGCTCAACTCGCCTATGCACAAGACATTATGCACACGGGTGAACGCCTGCCACTTGTCGGTAGCGATGCCTCTATGGACACAGCTCTAACAATTATGAGCGAAAAAGGGTTTGGTTGTGTTGGTGTGACTGATGACACAGGCCAATTTATAGGCATGATTACAGACGGTGATATCCGTCGTAATTTGGATAAGAACCTCCCGATTATGAATGTTAAAAAAATCATGACCCATACGCCAAAAACGATCTCACCCACCACCCTTGCCGTAGATACCTTGCGCGTTATGACGGCGACACCGCCAAAGGTCATGCAAATTTTTGTATTAACAGGTGGGGAACCTGTGGGGATAATACACATGCATGACCTTCTGCGGGCTGGACTAGGTTAAGGGAAACCTAGAACCTCACAACAATGCGCCGATGGCCATTGCGGCGATAATAAATCCGTTTTTGCGGGTGATAATAAATTTGCACATGAACAGGTCTGACCGGATGTACATGAGGACGATATCTAGGGCCATGCCATTCCCACGCACTAGCAGGGCAATTGGTTACAGCCTCGTCACGACGAGATTCCCGCCGATCAAACCAGTCTTCAATCACATCTCTACGACCACGATCATAGGCTTCATCGCGGCGACTTTCTCTACGGTCCCGACGGTCTTCGACCAAATCCGGGCATTTATTCGGGTTGAGCACCCAGCTTCCATTGGGTGCATAATGCACTTGGCGAGCAGGTGGATGGGCATTTGCCGCCGCACAGGCCGTCATACTCAGCGCTAAACATGTCGTTACAAATATGGTTTTCATGGTTTCCTCCAAAGGTTTTAACCTCTCTCACCCCATTTAACGACCATGTGTGCCAAAATCCGTCGAACTTTATTAAAAGTTTAATAATAGTGGATTTATAAACGGAAAACCTGCAAGGAAATGTCATGAATATGAAACCAAAATCATCATTAAGTGCCAATACACTGGAATTTGAAAATCAGGCCCTCATCAAGCCAACAGGGTTTCGTGAATATGATGCCCGCTGGTGGTTCGGTAATCACGAGAGTATGGCCGGCGGCGGCAAAGCCCCTGAAATTAATTTATACGGGGTGCAAACCTTAGGTGCTTCTCTTGGCACATTAATCCACGAGCTTGGCGTTAAACCAAAAATCGTAGTTGGGCATGATTACCGCTCTTATTCCTTGTCAATCAAGCAGGCTTTAATCACTGGGTTAATGGGAGCAGGCATCGAGGTCATAGATATTGGTCTAGCGCTGTCCCCAACCGCCTATTTTGCTCAATTTGCTTTAGATATGCCTTGCGTTGCCATGGTCACAGCCAGCCATAATACAAATGGCTGGACCGGCGTGAAGATGGGGGTTGAAAAACCCTTGACCTTTGGCCCCGATGAAATGAGCCGCCTAAAAGAAATCGCCCTCTCTGGCAAAGCGGTTATGCGCAGCGGTGGTGGATATCAAAAAGTGGATGACATGGCTGCGACCTATATGCGTGATCTGGTTGAAGGGATTAGCATTAAACGAAAAATTCGTGTGGTAGCAGCTTGCGGGAATGGCACGGCCGGTGCCTTTGCCCCTCATGTATTAGATAAAATCGGTGTCGAAGTCATTCCGGTCCAATGTAGCCTTGACCATAATTTTCCTGCCTACAACCCCAATCCTGAAGACATGAAAATGCTCCATGCGATGCGAGACGCTGTGTTGGAACACAAGGCAGATTTAGCCGTGGGGTTTGACGGTGACGGAGATCGTTGCGGCGTGGTCGACAATGAAGGGGAAGAAATTTTTGCCGATAAAGTCGGCGTCATGCTTGCCCGTGACTTATCTGCAAAATTCCCAAATGCGCAATTTGTTGCCGATGTCAAATCAACAGGTTTATACGCCACAGATCCCGTCCTCATAAAAAACGGCGCAAAAACCGATTATTATAAAACTGGGCATTCTTATATCAAACGCCGCTCCAAAGAGATCGGCGCTCTCGTCGGATTTGAAAAATCAGGTCATTACTTCTTTAACGCCCCCATCGGTCGCGGGTATGATGATGGCATATTATCTGCCATTGCCATCTTACAAATGCTGGATAACAATCCTGACAAGTCGATGGCTGACTTGCGTCGCGACCTTCCCAAAACATGGGGTAGCCCGACGATGTCGCCTTTTTGTGATGATGAAAAGAAATACGGTGTCGTCGATCAAGTCACGGCAGAATATCAAAAAGCGTTCAAAAACGGAGATAAATTGCTTGGGCAAAACATCCGTGACGTTAACACTGTCAACGGTGTGCGGGTTACACTCGACGACGGTACGTGGGGATTAGTGCGTGCGTCCTCCAACACTCCCAACCTCGTTGTCGTCGTAGAGAGCCCCACATCAGAAGACAACAAAACCAATATGTTCCGTGAAATCGAAGCCAGACTTGCCAAATACCCAGACATCGGAGAGTATGACCAAAAAATATAAGTGATTTTGCTGGGGGGACGATGGCACTTTTTAACAAAATTGACAATGAAACAGAGGCCGAAGAAGCAATTAATGTTGGCTTTATTGGCGGCATGATTACAGCTTTGTTGTGCATACCTGCCATTATTGGATCTCTAAACAGCTACTTTGGATCAACCAGTCGGTATTATCTCACACCTGATTTATACCTCTATCCATATCTTTACGAAATCATTCTATTCTTCATCATCGCAGGGACATCACTTTTATTTAGAGCAAAAAAACAAGTCTGGATTCTCGGATTATTAGCAATTCTAACCTTGCTAAGATTATATGTTGTGCATGGTATTAATGGAAAACCATACTCATTTGGTCTCTTCATTAGTTTTGGCGCATTCATATTTTTTGCAGAAGGTCTTCGCGGCATTAAAGCATTCAACCGCCTTAAAAAAACACCTATTAAACCCAATGAAATCAAAAGGTTCGATAGTGATGAATACGAATCTTCCCAACGCGTTCGACTCGCAAGCTACGGCGGATTTGCAATCTCTGGCTATTTATTTATATCAATTTTTGTCGTAATTTTTTCTGGCATAATGCCTCAATTAATAGCAAGTGTTGGTATAGGTATTTTTATCACTGGAATAGTATTATTAAGCTTATTTTGCATAGGGTTCGCATATTTAAGCTGGAAAATTGCCGTAAGACAAGACATAGTCAGTGCCGTTATTCTCCTAGTTTTATTTTCTACATATGTAATTTTTATAACGTTCATGCGCATTATTTCTTCTAGCCTTGATCTATTTTCTATTATTTTCCATACCATCATTATGGGGCTTTTACTTATTGGGCTCATTGCGGCGATTAAACACAACAAAACATACAAGCAAAAAAACTAAACAAATTTGGACCCAAGTAAAATGAACAGTTTATTTGTATACGGAACTCTGGCCCCCGGGGAAGAGAACGCCCATATAATGGATGGGATGACAGGTACGTGGCACAAGGCCAGCGTGCGCGGGAAACGCTTTCATGTTGGATGGGGCGTTCACTCTGGACATCCCGGTCTTGTCCCCGACGAAAACGGCGAGAGCGTCAACGGTCTCATTTTTATGTCTAGTGATTTGCCTGCCCACTGGGAAAGGCTAGATAAGTTTGAGGGTGCTGACTACCAGCGTGTACCCATTACCGCAAGACTAGAAAATGGAGATAAATTTGAAACGCAAATTTATAGCGTGTTACCGCCGCCAAATAAGCGCCCTTAACCCTAAAGAACATTTTCAATAAAATCGACCAAACCGTCGGTGACATTTTGCACCATGGCGGGGTCGTCGCCTTCGGCCATAACACGAATGAGTGGTTCGGTTCCCGATGCCCGTACTAGGATACGCCCGCCCTCACCCATTTGGGCAGAAGCGTCTTTGATAGCAGATTGTACGCTCTTTATTTCCAACGGATTTTGCCCGCTATAGCGAACATTTTTTAAGAGTTGCGGCACAGGCGTGAATAAATCCAGTACCTCGCTTGCCGGTTTATCTTTACGGATAATTTCTGCAAGAACTTGTAAGGCTGCAATGGTCCCGTCTCCAGTTGTGGCAAAATCTGTCATCAAAATATGACCAGATTGCTCACCGCCAACATTATACCCATCAGCACGCATACGTTCGGCCACATAACGGTCCCCGACGCCCGTACGAATAAGCTCTAGATTTTCATCTTGTAACCGCCTCTCAAGCCCAAGGTTTGACATCACGGTAGCAACGATACCGTCACGAGACAAACGGTTGGTTTGCTTCCAGCCAATTGCCATCAGCGCCAGCAGTTGATCCCCATCGATAATCTTGCCTTTCTCATCACACATAATTAATCGATCTGCGTCTCCGTCCAGAGCAATACCAACGTCGGCTTTGTGCTCTAAGACTGCCTTTGACAAAGTATCCGTATGGGTGGAACCGCAAAGTGCATTAATATTTGTACCGTCTGGATCTGTTCCGATTGAAATAACTTCACTTGCACCAAGTTCCCATAAGGTCGCAGGAGCTGTGCGGTAGGCCGCCCCATTGGCGCAATCAATGACAATCCGCAAACCGTTTAAAGTAATACGGCTGGGAAATGTTGCTTTGACAATTTCAATATAACGCGCTTGCGCATTATCATAACGCCGCGCCCGTCCCAAATTTTCGCCCGTTGCCAATCCTTCTCGCAAGCCTTCTTGCATAAGTTTTTCAATTTCAATTTCGGCTTCGTCTGATAATTTCTTGCCGTCAGGCCCAAATAATTTAATGCCGTTATCGTGAAATTTATTGTGAGAAGCCGTGATCATCACCCCAAGATCCGCTCGTAAGGAACGGGTCATCATGGCAACACCCGGCGTCGGTAGCGGGCCAAATAGACGAACATCCATGCCCACTGCCGTAAAGCCTGCTACCAGTGCCGGCTCAATCATATATCCTGATAACCGTGTATCCTTACCGATAACCACACTATGCCGCCGCCCATTTTCACGCATGAAATATTTACCGGCCGCCATACCAAGTTTAAGCACATTTTGCGGTTCCATTGATCCGCTATTGGCAAGCCCCCGAATGCCATCGGTTCCAAAATACTTTTTGGCCATGTTTATTCCTCTAACATTCGTGTAAACGCCACATATACAGTAACATATTGCATTACCATTTGATCTAGATCATGCCAAATTTAAACCACAATCACAGTATATTTATATACAGCATTTAAGAAAATTTGGTATATATCTTATATCAGTTATTCAACATGTGCTACATAACGGCACATTTAACAACAGCGGGCGGCAGTAAAGAGTTTAATTATGTGTGGAATTATCGGAATCGCAGGGACCAAACCTGTAACAGACAGATTGCTCGAAGGCTTAAAACGTTTGGAATACCGAGGCTATGATAGCGCGGGTATTGCTGTGATCGAAAAAAATAACCATGTATCAGGTCTTGTCCGCCGCCGTGCAAAGGGGAAAATCCGGAATTTGGAAGAGCGGATTGAACTTGAACCTGCCGATGGTCTGTTCGGCATTGCCCATACCCGTTGGGCCACACATGGTGCGCCCAATGAAATCAACGCCCACCCCCATTTCGCAGGACGAGTCGGCCTTGTACATAACGGCATTATTGAAAACTTCACTAGCCTTCGGGACGAGCTAAAACATACACGTGATTTCGTCACCCAGACTGACACCGAAGTGGTAGCTCATCTGATTGACGAAGCAATGAAATCCGGGCTTTCGGGCAAAGATGCATTTGCTGCCTCCTTGAAAAAGCTAACGGGTGCCTTTGCTCTTGGTGTAGTGATTGATGGTGTTGACGGGCAGATTTTTGCAGCCCGCAGAGGTAGCCCTCTCGCCATCGGACTTGGAGATGGTGAAAATTATATCGGGTCTGATGCCATCGCCTTGGCTTCGTTGACAACACGGGTCATTTATCTCGAAGAAGGAGATTGGGCAGTTGTCACCACTGACAATGTTGAAATATTCGACCTCAATGATACTCCTGTTAAACGAGATATCACTATTGTCACGGGCAGTTTGGCAGCGGCTGAAAAAGGAAATTACCGCCATTTCATGCTCAAAGAAATTTATGAGCAACCAGAAACGGTTTCCCATACCCTGACCCATTATGTAGATGCCTTTAATCACAAGATCAAAACACCATCGGAACTTGAATTAAAAGACCTTGATTTTGCAAAAATTGAACGCCTTAGCCTCATTGCTTGCGGCACGGCAGCCTATGCAGCCTATGTAGCAAAATACTGGTTTGAGCAACTGGCCGAAATGCCCGTAGATGTAGACATTGCCTCGGAGTTTCGTTACCGAAAACCCGCCCTGATCAAAAATTCAGTGGCTATGGTCGTTTCCCAATCAGGCGAAACCGCCGACACTTTAGCAGCCTTAAGGTACGCCCAAAGTAAAGACTTACAAACGGCTGCCCTCGTCAATGTCATGAGTTCCACCATGGCTCGCGAAGCTGATTTTGCCCTACCAATCAACGCTGGACCAGAAATCGGGGTAGCATCCACAAAAGCTTTCACTTCGCAATTAACGGCCCTGCTCTCACTTGCCATTTGTGCAGGGGTACAGCGTGGTCATATTAGCGAAACCTACGAACAAAAACTCATCGCGTCACTTACCCAAATGCCGCGCCTCATTGCCGAAACCCTAACGTTAGACGACGACATCGAAAAACTTGCCCATGATTTATCCAAAGCCAAAAATGCATTCTACCTTGGACGAGGTATGCATTTCCCCTTGGCACTTGAAGGCGCGCTGAAGCTCAAGGAAATTTCTTATATTCACGCTGAGGGTTATGCCGCCGGTGAGCTAAAACATGGCCCGATCGCGCTCATTGAAGAGGGTACACCAGTGATTGTGATTGCGCCAACGGATGAGCTATTTGAAAAAACAGTTTCCAATATGCAAGAAGTATCCACACGAGGCGCAAAAGTTCTCCTGATTACTGACAAAGAAGGGGCGCGAAAAGCCAAAGGTATGGCGAATGATATTTTAATTTGTCCTGATGTCTGCGTAGAAACCGCACCAATTGTTTACGCCATCACCATCCAATTACTATCCTATCACGCCGCCGTTCATCTTGGCACGGACGTAGACCAACCAAGAAATTTAGCAAAATCTGTCACAGTTGAGTAAAGAAAAAAATGACCTTCCAAGGTTTTTTCAGAAGGCCAATCTCAATTTCGTTGCACTAATTAGCCATATACAATGCGAAAGGCAGCATCCAAATCTGCAATCAAATCATCAGGGTGCTCCAGACCAATTGAGATACGGATCAAACCTTCGGTTAAGCCGCCAAGGGCTCGCACATCAGCAGGAATGCCCGAATGGGTAGTTGAAGCCGGATGACTTACCAAGCTTTCTGTACCGCCCAAGCTCACAGCAGATTTAAACAAAGACATGCCGTTAATGATTTTAAATGCGTCTTGACGAGTACCCTCAATTACAAAGGAAAAAGTAGATCCCGGTCCCGTGCATTGGCGTTTGTAAATTTCTTGGTATCTTTCATCTTCGATAAATTCCGGATGTAACACTTTAGTTTTCACATATGGGTTCGTCGCAAGCCACTGGGCAATTTTCGTGCCTGTCTCGGCGGCCCGTTGCATGCGTAAAGTTACCGTTTCTAAAGAGCGGGACAACATCCATGCCGTATTTGGATCAAGGTTCATCCCCATAGCATTGCGGATACCACGAACTTTTTTAATGGCTTCACCATTGCCAAGCACCGCGCCAGCGATCAAATCAGAATGCCCACCAACATATTTGGTAAGCGAGTAAACGGACATATCAATGCCTTGCGCCACCGCCTGCTGAAAGACAGGGCCTTGCAAGGTGTTATCACACACCGTCAAAGGACGAACACCGGTTTCTTTTTCCAATTTTTTTTGTGCATTGATAATAATCTCAAAATCATAGATCGCATTGGTCGGGTTACCGGGCGTTTCCATGTAAATCATTTTTACGGGGCCAAGGGTTTTGGCTTCCTCAATTGCTGCATCAATACTTTCGGCACGCATACCGTCTTGAAATTCAACAGACAAAATGCCGAATTGGGAAAGAAGATTACGAATGAGAGTTTCTGTACCACCATAAAGCGGAGAGCCGTGAACTAGAACATCGCCCGGGCGCAAAATTGACAAAAATGCACTGGTAATGGCCCCCATACCAGATGCACAAACAACACCTTCCTCGGCACCTTCTAATACCGCAAGACGGTCTTCGGTGATTTCAGC
>JAJRSG010000125.1 GCA_024278915.1 Alphaproteobacteria bacterium | reverse complement strand
CCCTTCATCGTCAATGGTCAAGGAGCCACGTTTGCCCGCAAGTGTGCCGTCGTCTACGACGGTTACGCCTTTGGCGGCAATACGATCACCGACCATGCCAGAGAATGCTGATGTACCCTTGCGGTTGAAATCACCTTCTAGTCCGTGCCCAATGGCTTCGTGTAACAATACACCGGGCCAGCCAGGCCCAAGCACCACATCCATGGTGCCTGCGGGGGCAGGGACAGCACGGATGTTGACGAGGGCGCCGCGAATGGCTTCGTCAGCAAGGGCTTGCCAGTTTTCCTCACCGATGAAATCGGTATATGAAGCACGTCCGCCGGTGCCTGCGTAGCCGTTTTCCCGTTTGCCGTCTTTTTCAACGGTAACGGAAATCGACAGACGAACCAGTGGACGAATGTCGTCATAGCGTTCGTCGCCACTGCGGAGAATAGAAATAGCGCGCCGATTGGCTGACAGACTGATACTGGCTTGCACAACATGTGGATCCTTGGCACGGCAATAGGCGTCAATGGTTTGAAGGAGCTCAACCTTAGGGCCAAATTCAGGTTCGGCTACGGGGTCAATATCAGGATATAATTTGACATTGGTTCGCTGTGGGGCTGGCATTAAGGGGTGCGGGGCTTCATACCCTGCCTTGGCAAGGCTCACGGCCTCCAAGGCACGGCGGAGAGCGGCTTCCGTCATGTCGGTACCTTGGGCAAAGCCTGTGGTTTCGCCAGCGACGCAGCGTAGGCCAAAGCCTCTGCTTGTATCAAAATTAGCAGTTTTTAAGCGACCATCATCAAATGTGAGGGATTCGCTGACGCCGCGCTCTACGAATAGCTCTCCGTCATCGGCACCTTTGAGGGCTGTGTTGGTTATAGATTGCGCCGTTTGAAGGGTTAAGTCGCAATCGGAGAAGATAAAATCGCTCATATTTGGGGAGTCCGGTCATAAAATTTGAAAACTTTCCCCTCTTTGCCCGATTAATGGCTTGTCTTGCAAGCCTTTAAGCCATATTCATGGCTGGAATCTGTCTATTTATTTAGATTGTGTGTAATTAACTTAAGTTCGCTTAAGGAAAACAGAGAAGTGAGGGGGTTATGGGTTTTTCGCCTTTAATTAAAAAATGTGGGTTAAGCCTGCTAGGTATGGGAACGGCACTGTCTTTTGCTGGTGTTGCGCTCGCCGAGGGAAATAAGAATGGCCCGACCGATGGGAATATCGGCTATCAACGCTCGGTGACACCCGTGATGGACATGGTTACCTCATTTAATCAGGGGCTTGTCGCCTTGATGGTTGGTATCGTTGTCTTGGTTACTATCTTGTTATTGTTTATTATGGTGCGATTTAGAGAAAAAGCTAATCCGGTACCTTCTAAAACTTCTCATAACACTTTGCTTGAAGTGGTTTGGACTTTAGTTCCCGTCGTGATTTTGATGATCTTGGCGGTACCGAGTATGCGTCTTCTGTATTTTGCAGATGTGATTCCCGAGGCTGGTCTAGTGGTAAAAGCGACAGGCAATACTTGGAACTGGGAATATTCATACCCTGACTATGAAGATAAAGTTGATGGTTATGTTTCCAATATTATTGATATCCCGCATGCAGAAAAAAATGACGGAAATGGAAATACACTGACCCACACGCAAATCATTGCTAAGCTTGATGCGCGGCCTGCTTCAGAACCACATTTGAACGGACGCCCATATTTGTTTGCAACGGACGCGCCTCTTGTTGTGCCAATTGATACGGTTGTTAAGGTAATCGTGACTTCAAATAATAACATCCACGCATTTGCTATGCCGCAATTTGGTATTAAAATTGATGCGGTTCCTGGACGAATTAACGAAACATGGTTTAAAGTTAAAACTGGCGAAGAGGGCACTTATTATGGTCAGTGTTCTGAAATTTGCGGTGTAAACCATGCCTTTATGCCGATAGAGATTAAAGTTGTTTCTAAAGCCGAGTTTAAACGCTGGGTCGCTAATGGCGGTAGCTTTAAAACAGAATATTCACAAAATACGACGGGTGGCACACAAACTGCCGCTCTTAAATAGGAGGGTTTGATGTCGAACTCACATGATGATGGTAAGCCTGGCTTCTTTGCACGCTGGTTCTTTTCTACCAACCATAAAGACATTGGTACGCTATATTTGATTTTTGGTATTATCTCCGGTTTGATCGGTGGGTATTTGTCCTTTATGATGCGTATGGAACTTATGGAACCCGGGTTTCAATATTTCCAAAACCCACATGCATTTAATATGTATGTGTCTATGCATGGCTTGTTGATGATTTTCTTCCTTGTTATGCCATCCTTAATCGGTGGGTTTGGTAACTGGTTTGTGCCATTGATGATTGGCGCGCCTGATATGGCCTTTCCACGGTTGAATAACTTGTCTTTCTGGCTGTTGCCAACAGCTTTGATTTGCTTGATTATTTCAATGTTTATTCCTGGCGGCGCCTCTGGTGACGGTTTTGCAGGTTCTTGGGTTATGTACCCTCCTTTGTCTACGTCTGGACATCCTGGGCCTGCATTTGACTTTGTGATTATTGGTCTTTTGGCGGCTGGTTTCTCATCTATCTTTGGGGCGATTAACTTTATTACGACCATTTTAAATATGCGGGCGCCTGGTATGACCATGCATAAAATGCCGTTGTTTGCTTGGGGTGTGATGGTTACAGCCTTCTTGCTTCTATTAGCTTTGCCTGTTTTGGCAGCGGCTTTGTTCATGTTGTTTACAGACCGTAATGCAGCAACTGGTTTCTTTGATGCAGCCAAAGGCGGCGACCCTGAAATGTTCCAGCATTTGTTCTGGTTCTTTGGTCACCCTGAAGTGTACATTATGATCTTACCGGCGTTCGGGATTATCTCACATATCATTTCCACCTTTAGCCGTAAGCCTATTTTCGGTTATCTCGGCATGGCCTATGCGATGGTTTCCATCGGTGTGGTTGGCTTCGTTGTTTGGGCTCACCATATGTATACGGTTGGTATGGACGTTGATTTGAAGGCCTATTTCTTGGCGGCGACCTTAATCATTGCGGTGCCGACGGGGATTAAAATCTTCTCTTGGCTAGCGACAATGTGGGGCGGATCTATTCGCTACACAATTCCGATGCAGTGGGCACTTGCCTTTATTTTCTTGTTCGTTATTGGCGGCGTAACTGGTGTTGCGCTTGCTAATGCAGGGTATGACGCGACGGTTCATGATACTTATTTCGTGGTGGCTCATTTCCATTATGTGCTGTCTATGGGGGCTGTGTTTGGTATCTTCGCTGGTTTCACTTATTGGTTCGGTAAAATGTCTGGCTATTTGTATAATAAATGGCTCGCTGGTTTGCATTTCTGGTTCTTCTTTATCGGTGTCAATATGGTATTTTTCCCGCAGCATTTCCTTGGAATGCAGGGCATGCCGCGCCGTTATGTAGATTATCCGGCTGAATTTGCCTTCTGGAATAAAATTTCTTCATTGGGTGCTATGGTTACTTTGATTGGTGTTGCCTTCTTTATCATTTGGTTGATTGAAGCCTTTATCGTCAAACGTAAAGCATCTGATAATTATTGGGGCGAAGGTGCAAATACGTTGGAGTGGACATTGCCATCTCCACCGCCTTATCACCAATTCAACACTTTGCCGCGCATAAAATAGTGAACGGCACGGTAGCCCATATCGCAACAACAAAAGCCGCATCTGTAAAAGGTGCGGCTTTTGGCTTGCAGGCGGACGCAGGCCT
>JAJRSG010000124.1 GCA_024278915.1 Alphaproteobacteria bacterium | reverse complement strand
TCGAGGGCGGCAATACAATGATTGTCATTGAACATAATCTGGATGTAATAAAGACGGCAGACTGGATCATCGATCTAGGGCCAGAAGGTGGTGATGGCGGCGGGCAAATCGTTGCGGTTGGTACGCCAGAAGACATCGCAGATGTTAAAGAAAGCTGGACAGGCAAGTATTTGAAGAAAGTTTTACAGAAGAAAAACTAAGCAAACATCTATTTTATAAAGGGTTTCCTAAATTGGATCGCGGCCCATATAGTCTGTTAAAATATATTTCATCGTTATAATAATGCCAGTTCTTTGCGCTCCTTGTTGACCATCTGCTTTTGATTCGTATTTCCACTTTTTTATCGCAATGAGTGATGAGCGGTCATAAACTTTTTCCGGCCATGATTGAAGGATTTCAGGGTTAATCACATTTCCCTCATCATCTAGGTCTAACCTAACAATTGAAAAACCTGATGTCATTGCTTTTCTAGGCATAACAGGGGCTACCCTTTTAATAGACACAGCCCTTATTGTGCTTTCCTTTTCATACGGCCAGCACTTACACATGCCCTGCTGGTAAGCCTCTTCATAATCAATGCCATGCATAAAATGCGTACGTACATTCATCCATCTACCGATCGTTGTAATATATGGCCGATCATCAATGTCGCTATAGGTCTTCTGAATTTCCATTGTCTTCTGGTACGCAAGTAGAGCTTCTTTCCACTCCTTATTCCGTTCATGAGAAAAACCAATAAGCTTATACGCCATCGCTATGTATGTTTTCCGCGCTTCCTGAGGTTTACTCAGAAATATCGCCAACGCATCATTAGCGAACTGAGCACTTTTAGATTGAACCTTTCCGGTTCTCCTATCTCTATCAATGTGGGTGCTTAAATTGTTCATTGAATATTTTGCAACCCGGTTGGCATTATTAGCAATAATGCGTGCTTGATTTACCATTAACTCTGCAGCGAAAATGCTATCGTCAATGTCATTGGCGCCCGCAAATTTTCTGGCTTCATTCAAACGTTTCCAAGCTTTCTCTTTTTTATTAGCGGCTAACATTACGGTTGCGAGTTCAACTTCCCGCTCCAAGCGAATAAGAGCTCCATCTTGTGGAGCGAAATGAGCCAAATCAGCACTACGCTTCAAAGGCTCCACAGCGTCTAACATTTTGCCTAATCGCCCTGCTAAATAACCGTAATTATAAGCTAAGTCCCCAGTAATTAAACTATCTCCTAATTCATCTTCAGCTTTTTCCCACGCATTTTTGGCGTGCTTTAAAGCGGCTTTATAGTCCTGCTCTTTGAGTGAATTACTGTATGATGTATACTCCGCCATAATATCTGGCGGTATTTCTGCGATCGCATTTTTACCTTGGAAAAGAGCTAAGCAAAAAATACAAATAACGATAATTTTATACATTTGCCCTCCATTGGCCGTAGACATGTAAAACGTACACACTTTACTTAAAATTGTCAAAGTATACGACAATTGCAAATTTCTCTTTCTATTTCCATCACATATGGATAAACCCCATTTTATGACGACAACAACTCCAAATCCGGTACACGTAATTGGCGCAGGCCTAGCTGGCAGCGAAGCTACATGGCAAATTGCGCAAGCGGGCGTGCCAGTAATCTTGCATGAAATGCGCCCCGTTAAAATGACGGCCGCCCACAAGACAAAAGGCTTTGCCGAACTGGTGTGTTCTAACTCATTTCGCAGTGATGATGCCCAAGGAAACGCCGTTGGTCTCTTGCATGAAGAAATGCGGCGAGCCAATTCACTAATTATGCGAGAAGGCGACGCGACAAAACTACCAGCTGGTGGCGCTCTTGCTGTGGATCGAGAAATATTCTCGGACGGCGTTAGCAAAGCTTTGCATGAACATCCACTGGTGAGCATTGAATACGGCGAAATTGCCGGCCTGCCTCCAAGTGAATGGGGAAACGTAATCGTTGCGACAGGCCCTCTCACCTCTCCTGCCCTTGCTGAAGCGATACTCGAAATCACAGATGAAGACAGCTTAGCATTTTTTGATGCGATTGCACCGATTGTGTACAAAGACAGCATTGATTTTGACAAAGCCTGGATGCAATCACGATATGACAAAAAAGGGCCAGGAGGTGACGGCGCGGACTATATCAATTGTCCTCTAGACAAAGAACAATACGAGACATTCATTGCGGCCCTAATCGAAAGCGACAAAGGCGAATTTAAGGAATGGGAAAAAGACACCCCCTATTTTGATGCCTGTCTACCAATCGAAGTAATGGCGGCGCGTGGGGTCGAAACTCTACGCTGGGGGCCAATGAAACCAGTCGGTTTAACCAACCCACACAACCCAACGGTTAAAGCTCATGCCATTGTGCAACTGCGGCAAGACAATGCCCTTGGAACAATTTACAACATGGTTGGCTTCCAAACCAAAATCAAATATGCAGCCCAAGCCGAGATTTTCAAAGCCATACCGGGACTTGAAAATGCCGTATTTGCCAGACTTGGTGGTATTCACCGAAATACATTTATTAACTCACCTAAGTTACTTAATGAGCAACTCCAATTAAAAGCACGCACATCGCTACGTTTTGCAGGGCAAATTATGGGAGTTGAAGGATATGTAGAAAGTGCGGCTCTTGGACTCATCACGGGACGAATGGCAGCGGCACAAGCCCTTGGTCAATCATACCCTCCTCCACCAAAAACAACAGCCCTTGGTGCTTTGGTCGAACATGTAACTGGTGGATATTTAACTGGGCCGAAAGCTAAGTTCCAGCCAATGAATATTAATTTTGGACTATTTCCCCCCATCGATCTAGAATACAAAGATGAAGATGGCAAACGTATTCGGGGTAAAGATAAAAGCCGTTTTCGCAAACGGCACCTTTCTGCTAGAGCGTTAACAGATATTGCAAATTGGGTGTAACAGACACCTAGTTTTCACCAACCTCAATACCTTTGATGAGCAAAACACCGCTTAGCGTAAATGAATCAGCCTTTGATTGTTCAAATCGTAAAACTGCACTTTCAATATAGAGCGCCATTTTTTTATTTGAGTTGGCGTAAATAACTATTGTCGGGTTTAATTGCATTACCCCCATCTCATCGACAGGTTTTGATTGTAACCATTTCACGACGTCAACTCGCCCAACCTCAATGCCATTCTCTTGTATGACTAAATCCTTTTTATCCTTGAAAATTTTATAGGGGCCTACAGTCTGGCGCGCAGATGTACCCAATTCATACCAACTCACGCGCTGAATATAGTCATATCCTGTTACAGGCGTAAACTGCCCATGATTATCAAATGTGCGTAAAAACTTGCCTTTGGTTTCATCATATTTACCATCTGACATATTATATTTATTTGGAACACGGACATTATGTAGTCCAAATTTTTTACGGATAGATTTTTTTTCTCCCCATTGATCTTCATCTTTGGTTATTTCGAAATTAATGGGAGTCGCCAACAATTTATTAATCCGTTTTTCTTTTTCTGTTTTAATAAGATAATCAAGTGCACTCCTCGCCTGAATAGCCGCATCTTTGTCTGCAAGCGTATACTCGCCTTTTGGTTTGATATGACCCTGTGCATCCAACATACCATTTGCGTGTAAAGCTTGAATAAGGCGAGCGTTCTGGCTCATTGCGGAAAACCCGTCTGCCCCCCAAGGGCCGATAGAGCCAATCACTAATAACATAGCGGCAAATCCCGGAATGATCCGAATATCTCTTTTATCTGCGCCTTTGATGCTGAACCATATGGCGATGCCAAGTGCCCAAACACAAGCCAGAACAAGAAGATACCGCTCAATCGTCATGACATATTCACGTATGCGAACAAATGCCGCGAATGCCAACAAGCATGATGCAGGCAACATCAATGGGAACCAAAACTTATGGAACCACTGCGCCAACCGCTTTTCTTGTATAAATGGTGGGTCGAGAATGAGCCACGTAAGTGTCCCGATCAAAAGAAATGGTGTTACCAATTGGGCGACCTCTCCATTGGGTACGGACTGGTTCATCACAATTTTCACCATATAGGCCAGTAGTATCAAAGCATATACCAGTGTTAGCGGAGCTAAAATCCATGTCCCTAAAAACCCCACAGCCTTAGAAACAAATCCCGAGTTACGTAAACTATCACCATCATCTTCATCATCATGTTTGGGGATCATGGACATCCATGCCATTGGAGCTAAAAACGCAAAGCCAATTGGGAACATCCATTTGTCGACAAAGCTTTGAATATTCACCCCAAACAAAGATCTTAGAGCCGTTGAAATGGCGAACACGCCAAACATATAAATAATGGCCCCTGCAATCGTAAAGATTACTCCGGTCCAAATTTTATGCGTGAAATCCCAAACAGCCACATCATTACGATCTTGCCGCCAAAACACAGCAGAGCCGAGCCAAAGAATGGTTGCGCCAATCGCCATGGGGGTCACAAAAGAAAACTCATGATAAAAATATGAAATGAGTAATGCAGCACTAATTAGCGCGAGTTTTATTGGGGCATAAACTGACTTTCCCATTCCCTCACCGACCAAAGTCAATACGATCGCTAAATATGCAGCAAGGACAGTTCCGCCAACTAGCCGCCCCATCATGTCATTATTTAATATGGCAAAGTCATTTGCTTTTAGCGTAACAATCATTGCAAATAAAGCGACCATGAAGGTGGCTAGCGGAAAGCGCCTAACCACGCCTTGGGCATCTGGAATGAAATTTTCTAATATGTGTCCAATTTTGCTCATATTAGTCCCCAAACTCCATTTGACGTTTTAGACTTTATCTCATTACCAACAATAAAGCGCAAGTGACTTGGCACGGATGGATAAGTACGCCATGATAGGGTAGAATCTATTTCGTATAAGGAGAAAATCTATGAAAATTACACACCAATCGATATTCGGTAGCGCATTGTTACTGGCTTTATCTGCACCTGCATATGCCCATAATGGAGAGCACACAGCTCCTTTTTTGGCAAATATTTTGCATTGGCTTTCTAGCCCAACTCATGCACTTTATAGTGTATTGGGTACAACCGCCGTTATTATAAGCCTCGCCGCAATGCGTCGCCGTCGTTCTTAAAGTTTAGGAGATATTTATGTTACACACTTTAATTTCAAAATTTGATAACAAGCTTGATCGTGTTTCTGCTCATTGCGATATCCCATGCGGTATCTATGATCCACAACCTGCTCTTTATCACGCTCTATCTGTCGTTCGCCAAATGGATATTCTCTTGGCTCTTTCTGACAAGGAAATGAACGTTCACACAGCCATGCAAGTTGCGCGTAACTCTGCAGAAAAAGAGAAACAAGCCGAAAAAGTAAAGGCTGAAATTCGCATTATTTGGGGAGACTTCATCAAAGGAGACAATCTGAAAAACAACCCTAAAACCCATGAACTAACTCATAATATCATGATGAAAGCCTCTGCATGTAAACAAGATTTGCACCGCGAAGACGGCCTTGCACTGGTTGAGTTGGTCAATGAGTTCGCAGAAATGTTCTGGTCAATGAAAGGTGTTAAAACCAAACGTGTCACAGCTCCTTATGCACCTGCTTTGGAAGTAGTTTACCCAGATTTATAATGCGTCTGCTTAAAATATCAGGTGACAGTATGTCACCAACATTACAAGACGGCGACTATATTTTAGCCGTAAATACAAAACCCCGGTCCTTACGACCGGGGTTTATTTATGTGATAGACCACCCTGACCTTGGTCGGATTATCAAGCGCTTACAAAAAATAGATGGCGATCAATGTGTTATTGTCGGTGACCATTCACATTCAACGCCACAATCAATACTAGGTCCAGTGCCAAAGAGCCGCCTCTCTGCAAGAGCAATCCTTGCCTTTACCAAAACAGGCATAAAGCGACTATAAATTATTTATGTGCGCCAGTGCGTTTCACGCCAAGTAACATCAATACCGGTGAGGCCACAAAAATAGACGAATAAGTACCGACAAACACGCCCCATATCATGGCAAATGCAAAGCCGTGTAAACCAGGGCCTCCCCAAATATAAAGAGAAACCAATGCGAGTAATGTCGTAAATGATGTCATAATTGTACGGGATAAAGTATCATTAATCGACAAGTTCAACACATCTTGCAAAGACATTTTCTTAAATTTTCGTAGGTTCTCCCGAATACGATCATAAACGATCACCGTATCATTCAACGAATAGCCAACAATGGTCAAAATCGCAGCCACAATCGATAAATTAAATTCCAGTCTCGTCAGGGAAAAGACCCCGATGGTCAAAATGACATCATGGGCAAGTGCAATCACAGCCCCTGCGCCAAATTGCCACTCAAACCGGATCCAGATATAAAACAATACCATGGCCAGAGCGAGACCAACAGCCAAAGCCCCTTTAGTCTTCAATTCACCCGAAACTTTTGACCCCAATACTTGCGTGCTTAATCCTGTTACAGGTGCGTATCTCTCGGTAATTACCTCTTGGATTTTTGCTAATGCTTGTTGTTGGGCACGGTCATCTGTTTCGTCCCCTTCCAAAGCAGGTTGCTTTCTAAGGCCAACGCGCAGAGCTTCCGCATCATTTGCTTGCGTAATGGTTTGCACCGTAAGCGCACCAAGACCAAGCTCCGGACCAAGAGCTCTAATTTCTTCTACCTCTGAGTCCGTTGGGTTATGATCAAGATGAAATTCCCAAACCGTACCGCCAGTAAAATCAATGCCGTAATTTAAATTCCGTGTAGAGAACAAAAAGATCGAAGCGATCATCGCCATTATAGACAGCCCCATGGCGATATACCGTACATTAATGAACGGTATTTTTGTGCCCTTTGGCAGATATTTTACGAGTGAAACATCAAACATTTCTAATGCCTTATATTGGAAGCTGTTTTGGTCTTGCACGGCGCAACCAAATAGACGTAATCAACCTTGCAACAACAACGGCTGTAAAGACGGACATAACGATCCCGATCGCCAATGTTACCGCAAATCCACGAATTGGACCTGAGCCAACAAAGTAAAGGGTCAACGCCGCAATCAATGTGGTGATATTCGCGTCCAAAATTGGAGCAAGAGATAAACGGTACCCTGTATCTACGGCATTGATAGGCCCTCTCCCAGAAGCCGCTTCTTCGCGGATCCGCTCAAAAATCAACACATTTGCATCCACCGCCATCCCGATCGTGAGAATAATGCCTGCAATACCAGGTAAAGTCAGGGTCGCCCCTAAAATAGATAATGCACCTGCGATTAGAACAATATTCGTGGCAAGAGCAATATTGGCAAATGTACCAAACCGAATGCCATATGTAAGCCACATAAAGATACCCACGCCGACAAGGCCTAAGATCGAAGCATTTTTACCGGCAGAGATACTGTCTTGACCAAGCTCTGCACCAACTGTGTTTTCTTGCGTGATTTGCAGTTTAGCAGGAAGTGCACCAGCATTAAGGAGCAAAGAAAGCTCACGCGCACTAGACATTGTAAAGCTACCTTCAATATAACCACGACCACCACAAATCGCGCCATTTATCCGTGGGGCAGTAATAATTTCTTTGTCAAGAACAACGGCGAATAACTCCCCTTCATGCTCGGCTGTAAAATCACAAAATTTGCGGGCACCGCGCGTATTATAACTGAAATTAACAATCGGCGTACCATTTTGCGGATGCAAACCTTCGGATGCCTTTTTCAAGTCCGCTCCTGATACAATCTCGCGACTGTTGACAATCATGCTTCCTGTACCGTCTTTACGTGGATACGCGACTTGTCCAAGATTACAGCGCCCCTCATTTACGCAGAGTTCTAATTCGATACCTGTTGACGGAACGACTTGATGGAAACTCAACTTGGCGGTTTGGCGGATACGGTCTTTAATTTCTTGTACGCGCTCATTATTTGCACCCGGCACCTGCAGTAAAATCCTGTCATTGCCTTCTTTGGCCAATGTCATTTCGGTCGTCCCCGTGGGGTCAATCCGCTTTCGCAACACTTGTATTGACTGATCAATCGTACGTGCACTTAAAAAATCTAGATATGCTTGGGATATCGTTATCTTATATCGAAGATCACCTACATTTTCAATCACCAGAGTTTGACCACCACCACCAAGTGCATTGTCATCAACATTTTCAGATTGGGCCCGTAAAATTGGCGCGCCTTCTTCTTCATCTGCTTCAGATCTAAAAGTAATATAAATCGCTTCACCTTCAATACGCGTATTAGCGCGAATTCGTGCCTCTTCACGTAACGCGTCACGAATACTATCACGCTGTACTTTCAAGGTTTGATTGAGGCCATCTTTAGTATCAACCGCTAGCAACATATGGGCACCACCCTGCAAATCAAGACCAAGATTTATGGTTTGGCGTGGCATAATTGGCGGTAATTTTTCACGAACTTCACTCGGTAAAACATTGGGTAAAGCAAATAGGAAGCCAATAAACAAAGCGCCTAGAATGAAAAATATTTTCGCTTTCGAAAAATGCAGCATAGCATTTCCTTTGTGTGCAGAAGGCCGTTATATTCAGGTTATTTTTTCGCCGTATCATTGGCAGGGGCAGTTTTATCACGCACATTTGCGAGCATAGAAGCAACCACCTTAACTTTATTACCACCACCAAGATCGACGGTTAGTTCATCGCCTTCAACTTTAGTCACTTTCCCAATCAGGCCACCACCCGTAACAACTGTGTCCCCACGGGTAACGGCTGCCAACATGGCTTTATGATCTTTTAGACGTTTATTTTGCGGGCGAATAAGAAGAAAGTAAAAAACCAAACCAATAAGTAAAAAAGGCAACATAGAGGTGATCATATTTGGCGGAGTCGTTGTTTGCGCCTGCATAATTATATTTAACATAGGTCATTCCCAAAATTAGCCAACAGACATAGTGCGGCTTGTCATCACAAAGATTATTATTTGGGAACTATATAAGGACGCCGCGCAATTTTGCAATGCGTGATTACCCTATAATTTATGATTATTTGATACAGGCCGTTTCAGGTAAGCGCAAAATTTGCCCGGGCTGAATAGCTTTCGTCGTCGCAATGCCATTATGAGATGCCAATTGCTTCGCACTTAAGCAATACTGCTTGCCAATTGAATAAAGAGAATCCTTTGGTAAAACTGCATAATTGTGGGTAATTTCGGCACTCGTCGGTACAGGTAACACAACACGCGAATATTCATCTTTAATCGTTACGGCTTTCGCTTCAATCACTTCACAAGCACTCGCAGGCAATGTAATTTTTTGCCCCAAACGAATGTTGGCATCTTCGAGTTTATTCAAGTTTTGAATATCATTGACCGTCACACAACGATTACGGGCAAACCGATATAGAGTGTCCCCTTCTTTAATTGTATGCACGCCAGCACGGTCCACTAATGGTTTGCGCTCAATAATTGTTACAACAGGCGTCACCTCACCTTTGGTTGCCTTTGTCTTTACAGGTACATTAGTCGCAGGAGTTTCAAATAACTGAATTTTAGCGTTGCTATTTTCTTTTGGAGCCGCATTTGTTTCAGCTGCTTCGGATATGCCAATTTGCGAATCCACATAGGCATTATAAGCGCGAATTTTGCGGATTTCTTCTTGTAAGGCAATATCTTGCGGTGAGTTGGCGACAATTACTTGTCTTTGCGTAGGAATGGGCTCGCGAACAACCGTGTCCGTTTGTGCGGCAGCAGGTAAGGCTACAAATAAACTAACAATACTTCCTGACAACAGAGTTTTGACAAGCATAATTCTCTCCCAATTCGCATACTGCGCAATTTCAGGAATCAATATGGGCAATCATAGTTAATAAAATGCTAAAAGGCGTCGCTCACTAAAGGCAACATCTTAGTCAGCGAGAGATTTTCCTGGCTCTAAAGGCATTATATTTAAAGGCATAATTGCTTTTTCTACGAACTTACCATTTACACGCTGTGCAAAACTTAACTGCCCTTCAACAACAGCAACAATACGCCCATCTTCAGACAATTGATCAAGCAAAGCCGTCGGAAACATCCGAACAGAAGCGCAAATTAGTATTCGATCAAAAGGTGCCTGCCCTTTCCAGCCAAATCTACCATCTCCATGCCGCAAGACGGCATTTACCGCGAACTCTCGCAATGTTTCTTCGGCAGTCTCTGATAATGCCTTGTAGCGCTCTACAGAATACACCCGTTTACACAACTTGCTTAAAACGGAAACGCTATAACCGCTTCCCGTACCGATATGTAAAACTTTGTGCCCAAGGCGTACGTCCAATGTTTGGCAAAGAATCGCCGTGGTCATCGGGGATAACAAGCTTTGTCCGCAAGCAATGGGAATGTCACATTCATCATAGCTTTGCATTTTCAAACGATCAGGAACAAAAACACTGCGCGGCGTTTTCTCAACCGCACGCAGGACATTTGTATCTGAAATCCCGCGACTGCGAAGTCGCATAATCATATCAAACAGGCCAGGTTCTACAAACGACATTTAGGTATCAAAGAGCGCGCTTAGAGCTGTTGCGGTTTTATAGTGGGTATGGTCAACATGAATGGGGGTGACCGAAATATAGCCATCATAGATCGCCCTTAAATCAGTTCCCGCAGACGGGTTGGATTTAGCCGCGCCATAAGTCAGCCAATAATAGTGCCCCCCACGAGGGTGTTTGCGTTTATCCACACCCGACATCACAAAATCACGTTTCCCTTGCGAGGTAACATGCACACCCTTGACATCCGCAGCTTCCACATCTGGGAAATTAACATTAAGAGCAACATCATCAGGCCAACCGTTTTTTAGTAGTTTTTTCAAAAGAGCGGGGCCATGCTCCAAACTCGGCTGCCAGTTTATTTTACCACTTCCATATGTGATAAACCCGCGAGCTTGCGACAATGAAATTGCGGGGATACCCATTTGCAACCCTTGCAAAGCCCCTGCTACGGTTCCAGAAAACCCAATGTCTTCAGCAATATTTTGACCATGATTAATGCCAGACAGGATTAAATCAGGTAAGTTATCGTTCATAATTTCGCGAAGAGCAACAATCACACTATCTGTCGGCGTGCCAGAAACACTAAAGGTTTTTTCAGCCAATTTGCGTACGACAACCGGATTATGCAAACTTACGCCGCGCGACGCTGCAGATTGTTCGGTCGCCGGTGCGACAATCCAAACATCGTCCGTAAGGGACAAAGCAATTTCTTTTAAAACTTCAATGCCCTTAGCACTTACACCGTCATCATTGGTTAAGAGAATCCGCACTAAGAAATCACCTCGACACCGCCCATATAAGGTACGAGAGCTTTGGGCACGGTAATACTACCGTCAGCGTTTTGATAATTTTCCAATACCGCTACGAGCGTGCGGCCAACCGCAAGGCCGGAACCATTTAGCGTATGTACGAAACGGTTGTCTTTCTCTGCATGTTTATAACGTGCGTTCATGCGACGTGCTTGAAAATCGCCACAGTTTGAAACAGAGGAAATTTCGCGGTAAGTTTTTTGCGATGGCAACCATACTTCAATATCATAAGTTTTACGGGCGCCGAAACCAAGGTCACCGGTACATAATTCGATGACTTTATAAGGCAGCTCTAATCTTTTGAGTATTTCTTCGGCGCAACCAATCATCCGTTCATGCTCAGCCTCGCTATCTTCAGGCTTTACGATGGACACAAGTTCTACCTTATTAAATTGATGTTGCCGGATCATACCCTTGGTGTCTCGCCCTGCGCTTCCAGCTTCAGAACGAAAGCAAGGTGTGTGGGCCGTCAAACGCAAAGGGAGTTTTTCTGAATCAATAATGCTCTCGCGTACTGTATTGGTCAGTGACACTTCGGCTGTCGGGATGAGATAATGCTCGCCAGTTGTCTTAAACAAGTCTTCTTCAAACTTGGGAAGTTGCCCCGTGCCGTAAAGCGCAGGCGCTTTTACCAAAAATGGCGGAACCGTTTCCGTATATCCATGCTCATCAGTTTGGATGTCTAACATCATCGCAGCAAGCGCTCTATCCATACGGGCAAGCTTACCACTCAGTACGACAAACCTTGAACCGCTCATTTTAGCAGCCGTTTCAAAATCCATCATGCCAAGAGCTTCCCCAAGATCATCATGGGCTTTCGGTTCAAAGTCGAAGGCTTTTGGCGTTCCAAACTTGCGTAAATCTACATTTTCTTCTTCGCCTTCCCCATCAGGAACACTGTCCAAGGGCAGGTTTGGCAAACTAGCCAACAAATCATTTAAAACTTGTTTTTCAGATTCGATTTGCGCGCTCATGGCGGCAATAATATTTTTGGCGCCAGCGACTTCGAGTTTAAGCTGCTCGGCTTCTTCCTTATCACCACGCCCCATCGCCGCCCCAATTTGTTTAGAAGCTTTATTACGTGCCGCCTCTGCATCTTGTTGAACCTTCAAGGCTTGGCGCACGAGAATATCTTTGTCTAAAATCGTTTTGGATTGCGGCGCCAACCCTCTGCGTGCCCACGCTTTATCATAAATTTCTGGGTTTTGCCGAATGGCTTTAATGTCGTGCATAGGAATCTCGTTGATTATTTGCTTTGCTATAGCATATGCATAAAATGCAGCAAGCTACATCCCACGTTTTGTCATCAAATATGTGGCAAAACTCGCAAGCCAGTGGGAGCCGCTATAATGAGCGTCCGTAACAGCCTTTAGCCCCGTTTCACGGTGAATAGCAGCGGCAGCATTTAGGGATGCAATACGCGGATCGCCCTCCGGCAAATTTGCGGCAATATTTTCCAAATTCCATGCCCGTGACAAATTCACACCGTCCAAATGTACGAGCTTGCCATCACTGGCATCTTTGACAATTCCGGGTACAAGCCAACCTCCTCGGCCATCCGTCGGTAAATTAGGAAGGAATTCGGTCAACCATTGCGAAAATTCTTTTTGACCAAGGACCCGCCGCATTAAGTCTGCCTCCATTAAACAAGGAGATAGGAAATCTTCGCCACTCGGTTCATAGGCCAAAGGGCATGTTTTATCGGACAAATGATAATCTTTTGAACGGGATACAATCAAATCTTCCATTTCATTATCCCCAGAGGTACGCGCCCAATCCAACATTAAACCAAAGGCAAAGGCGGACTGGTTATGGGTGCCAAGGCGAATAGGATAAGCAAGTTTTGGCATCCAAGCTTTAAGCCGCGTTGCAATTTGTGCCTCGAAAGGCGCGAGTACTTCCAGCCAAGCCTTAGCCTGCGGATCATCCCATTCCCGAAGTTCTGCACAAAGCTGTAACAACCACGCCACACCATATGGACGCTCATAAGAACCACGTACAGGGCTATCGAAATAAGCCATTTCAACCGCAATGTTTTCAGCCGTAAAACTTTCAGATAATTTGGCAATTGCAGCCTCGCGCCACGGGCCGTCTTGATTTCCTACATGTAGCAGTCTTACCAACAGCCAATGCCCGTGCACGGATGAATGCCAATCAAAGCAACCGTAAAATGCAGGGTGTAATTGGCTAGGCGTTTTCGCATCGACATCACTACTCATCGTGTGGCCAATCTTATTAGGGTATTCACGGTGTACACAATTTAAGGCAAGCGTTGAAAACCTCGCCTCTAGCTCCGCATCCATTTCAATATATGCAGTCACTAAAGATGCTGAAGGAGCTGAAGTTTCAACGGCTTGTTGCGAACAACCAATCAAACTTACTAGAACCAGACTATAAAAAAACGCTTTCATTTCTTTCCCCTTTGCCAAAGAAGGTAGCGTAAAAACAAAGACGAAAAAAGACTAATCTTTGTGTCTTCGGTCTTTTGGGGCCGGGGTCGGGCCTAATGTGTATTTAGCGCCGGTGATATGCAAACCATCAGCCCCCAATTCCTTAAGTTGGGAAAATTCAACGATTTGCATGCCTTCAAACAAAGTTACATCCAAGCCAGGAATGTCCACACCATCTTTAAAGGCGCTAATATTAGCAATTTGGCCATCATTAGTGGAAACACTTAAATGGGTAAATTTTGGAATCATAAAACTAACCATCGCAGGTGCAATTTTTTTAATGTGCGCACGTCCATCATCCAAACCATCTTTCAATTCAGCGAGCGAGTGTGTTCCAGATGTATTATGATAAGCCAAATTCATATCAATATTTAAAGCCAAATCACCTTCATCATCCTCCCCCTTCTCTTCGTCTTTGCCAATTCTGGTTTTATCTTCCAAACACATCTCGCCGTCTTTGTGCATATCTTTTACACGCAAAAAATCGGTGACCACCCCGTTTTCATTTAGGTGAAAAGGTACTTCCTCTTCCGCGTGGCGGAAAAATACCCGCCCGGGCAAAGCGCCACCATCCTTTACAACGAACCACATTTTGGGAATCATGCTAACGCTATCTGTTCGATCATCGTTCAAAGAAGAAAGCTTGCCCAAAATTTTAACGAAGTCCTTTGCAGGCATGCAGTCGATACCAACGGCCATGTCATTTTCGCTCGCATATGATTGGGTGGAAAATACATTTGCCAACAAAACTATTCCCATAAAGCCATATTTAAATTTACGCATAAAACCCTCTTACTATGTATTTCCATTCATATATGGTAGGGAGGAAGCTGCCAGTGAATTTTATGTAATCTGTCAAGCCACCTGATTATATAGGATGTAATTTTATTCTCGACGCCTCTTCTTTTTCCCCCTATACAATATTTATGACCAATCGAACCACATTCCAGCGCCTCATTGCCTTGAGCCTCGTAAGCGCATTTGTATTAAGCGCATGTGGAATCCGTGGCGAGCTAAAGACTCCACCACCTCTTTGGGGAGATCAAGGCGATAAACCGGTAGAGAAACAGGAGAGCAATACCTAGTTCAGCCTAGCTATTGCTCGCCAAATTTTTATTCCTTTTTTTCCTAATATACGGCAATACCCATGCGACATTTTACTTATCAAGACGGCCAGATGATGGCTGAAAACATCTCTTTATCAACCATTGCGGAACAAGTTGGCACGCCAACTTATATCTACTCAACAGCCACCATCAAACGGCATTACCATGTGTTCGCCAAAGCCATAAGCGGCATGGACAACCTGATCGCCTATTCGGTTAAAGCGAATTCAAACTTGGCTATTCTCAGTCTTTTAGCTAAACTTGGAGCTGGCGCGGATGTTGTGAGTATTGGTGAGCTTACGCGAGCACTTGCCGCAGGAATATCACCAGGCAAAATCGTATTTTCAGGAGTTGGCAAAACCCATGAAGAATTACGGGCCGCCCTAAACGCCAATATATTACAGTTTAACGTCGAGAGTCTCCCCGAACTTCACGCCTTAAGCGCCATTGCCAATGAAATGGGAAAAGTGGCCCGCATCGCCTTTCGGATCAACCCAGATGTGCGTGCTGGCGGCCATGAGAAAATATCAACCGGACAAGCCGAGAACAAATTTGGTATTAATATTGATTTAGCACCGGCGGCCTACGCCGAAGCCGCAACATTGCCCGCAATCGAAATTGTCGGGATTGATATGCATATCGGCAGCCAGATCGATACCCTAGCCCCATTTGAACAAGCCCTTAACAAGGGGATAGAGCTGATAAAAACACTGAGAGCTAACGGGCATGATATTCGCATTTATGATTTTGGAGGAGGCCTTGGCATCCCTTACTCCCACGACGAGAATACGCCGCCATTACCAGAACTCTACGGAAAAATGATTGAGCGGGTGACGAAAGACTTAGACCTAAAAATGATCTTTGAACCTGGCCGTGTCATTGTTGGCAACGCAGGCGTTTTACTGGCCAAAACAATTTATGTGAAAAAAGGAAGCGTGCGAAATTTCGTAATTCTTGACGCCGCTATGAATGACCTAATTCGCCCTGCCCTCTATGCCTCACATCACGACATTGAGCCGGTTACACTTCACGCAAATGGTGCACCAACGCAAACCTATGATATTGTCGGCCCTATTTGTGAAAGTAGTGATACATTTGCCAAGCAATACGATCTCCCTGAGGTTAGCACTGGAGACTTAATGGTCATTCATTCTGCCGGTGCCTACGGGGCCGTTCAGTCAGGCCAATACAATACCCGTCCTCTTGTTCCCGAAGTGTTAGTGAGTGATGACAAATATGAAATCATCAGAAACCGACCGAGTATTGAGGATATTTTAAAGTCAGAAAACATCCCCGACTGGATTTAGTTATCCTCTTCGGGGCGTTTCTTTTCAATTGCCCGAACACTCAGGATTGAAATTTCATAAAGCAGGTAAATGGCCGACCCAAGAACGATTTGCGTGATTGGGTCTGGCGGCGTAACGAAGGCTGCAAACAAGGCAATTCCCACAACAGCATAGCGACGCCCTTTTTTGAGCGCCATTGAACTTACAATTCCTGCGCGCCCCAAAAGGCTAAGAATTACAGGGAGTTGGAAGGATAAACCAAAGGCAATAAACAGGGTCGTAGCGAGGCCAAGATACTCACTAACCTTAGGCAAAAGCGTAACACTCGCCCCTGTGCTAAATGCCTGCTGTTGCCGCAAACCAAATTCCAAAACATAAGGAAAAATAAAGAAAAATACCATGCTTGCACCAACAAGAAACAATAAGGGAGAAACAATCAGATATGGCAAAAACGCCATTTTTTCATTCTTATAGAGTCCGGGGGCCACAAATTTATAAATTTGATAAGCTAGAACCGGAAAGGACAATACCACTCCGCCAAACAGCGCCAACTTTAATTTAACAAAGAAAAATTCCAACACTTGTGTGTAGATCAAATCTCCGTCCAAAGCCTCTTTACCATTCGCAACTAAATCTGCACTTACCTTTGCCACGGCTTGCTCGAAAGGTAATACAAGTAAATCAAAGATTGGCCGTACAAAAAACAGGCAAATTGTAAACCCGATCGCCAAAGCAATAATTGAATAAATGATCCGTGTACGAAGCTCTTTTAAATGCTCCAATAATGGCGCACGGCTATCTTCCATTTCATCTTTATTTTCTGTTTCTAACTTAGCCGTCATCGTCGGCCTTTTTTGGTGTTAAGTCGACACCATCTCGAATATCCCGATCCAAAGCCCTCATGTCTTCTTCAAAAGCCTCATCCGACAGATTGGACATCTGGCCCATTGATTTTAACTCGTCTATTTCGCGGCGCAAATCTGCCAGTTCATCATCATCGCCGATTTGGTCAAATGCGGATTTGAATTCCTGCCCTAGACTTTTGATCTTAGCAATAAATTGGCCAGCTTTACGCATCATTGCCGGCAGTTCTTTTGGCCCTACAACCACAAGGGCGAGGATGGCAATTACCAACATTTCTGCAAATCCGATTTGCGGGATCATAGCCGCGAATCCTTACACTTACTTTTTATCTTTAGGAGGCGTAACATCAATCGCTTCATCTGCAGCGTCTTTGTCTGCATCAGGATCTTCTTTCAATCCCTTTTTAAAACTGTTTATTCCCTTGGCAACATCACCCATTATGGATGATATTTTCCCTTTACCTCCAAAGAGGAGAAGAAACAATATTCCGACAATGATTAGTTGGATTGGTCCAATGGCCATAATAACTCCTAATAGGTCAACACCTTAAGGCTCTCTTTACGCGGTTAGCGCTCAATCATCAAGAGATGGTTTGTCATCATCTGCCATGAAATCCATCACAAATTCCGTGTCCTCGTCATCCTCAATCGGGTCTTCGTCAATATCTAATGACATCATCGGGATGGGAACATCGAAATCTTTTGGCAAACGGCTATCAAGCAGTCCTTGCGCTTTTAATTCATCTCGTCCCGGCAAATCAGATATTTCTTCCATATTAAAATGCGCCAAAAACTCCTCAGTCGTTCCGTATGTGACAGGTCGTCCCGGCGTCCTTCGCCGCCCCCGCAACCGCACCCATGACAACTCCATCAACACGTCCAAGGTACCGCCAGACACAGAAACACCTCTAATATCTTCAATTTCAGGACGGGTAACAGGTTGGTGATAAGCAATGATTGCCAAGGTTTCGAGGGCTGCCTTTGAAAGCTTACGCGGGGTTTCTTTAATATCAATCAAATGTGGTTCCAAGTCAGGTGCCGTTTGGAAACGCCAACGCCCCGCGACCCGAACAAGGTTTACCCCCCGTCCGGCATATTCACGCGACAATTGTGCTAGAAGCACTCCAACGTCACATTCTTCGGGTAAACGCTCCCGCAATGTTTCCACATCAATAGGCTCAACCGCTGCAAATAATAAAGCTTCCAACAAACGGAGTTCATGCGCCACAGTTTCGCCGTCACCTTTCATATGGAGACGCTCATTGAGGTTGATGACATCTTCCTCGATGCCGGTGGCTGCTTTCTCGACTCGTGACGCAGTTTTGTTCTTGTCACTCATGATGTTTCCTCATCTATTTCAGATCGCTCGCGTAAATAAATCGGGGCGAAGGCCTTACTTTGCCGGATTTCCAATTTGCCCTCTTTGGCTAACTCCAGTCCGGCCAACAAAGAACTTGCGCGAATACTGCGCCGTGGCAAAGGTGTATCGAAATCTTCAGGGTTTGGCAGGAGATCATCCCAAGAAACCCATTCATTTGCTCCCCCTCCCTGCTTACCAAGTCCCATAGCCCGTGCTAGCCGTTGCCGCGCTTCATCAAGAGCGAGTACCAATGGTTTTGGTAATTTATGGTGGCGCATGACGGCTTGAGACCGAATTTCGCCATAAGCTTTAATCATATCAAATAATTCCGCCTGATAAAGCGGCGTTGTGCGGGAACGCAACCCTTCGGGTGCGCCCCGAACAAAAATACTTTGCCCGATTACATTGAGTTTAAAAAACGCCTCAGATGCCCGTCGCATGGCTTCCAGCCGTTGCAAGCGAAAGGCCAAATGCGCCGCCAATTCTTCAGCTTCGGGCATTTGTTCTTCACCCTCAGGTGCCGGCAAAATCAATCTGGATTTTAAATATGCGAGCCAAGACGCCATCACCAAATAGTCAGCGGCAAGTTCGATCCGTAAATTGTGGGCGGTTTTGATAAAATTGAGGTACTGCTCTGCCAGTTCCAGAATTGATAAACGAGCCAAATCAACCTTTTGCATGCGGGCTAATTCCAAAAGCAAATGGAGAGGCCCCTCAAATCCGTCAATATCTAAAATGAGAGAAGCACCCTCTTCTGCAGCGTCGTCTGCGGCCTCGAATTCAAGTTCATCTTGAAAATCGTCGCCGACGCTACTCATCAGTTTTATCCATGAGCGCAATCAAGCTCTCATATTCTTCTAGTGCCGAGACAGGATTGAAGGTTTCATACGGGTTACTCATCAAATCTGCCAATTGTGCCCGACGCAAGCTTTCCCCAGATAGCGGAGATAAGCCTTTGGCTACATTTACCATTGCTGGCAATTTCCCACTACACTGCAAGACCACATCACAGCCTGCATGCAAAGCCCTCTGGGTGAGATTAGTCAGGTCACCTTTTAGTGCTTTCATATCAAGATCGTCACTCATAACAAGCCCGTCATACCCAAGCTCTCCGCGAATAACCTTCGTCATCGCCAGCTTTGAAATTGTAATCGGAGCTGATGGGTCAACCGCGTTAATCACGACGTGAGCCGTCATGGCCATAGGGGCTTCTTTAAAGGCTTTAAAAGGGATAAAATCCGTCTTTGACAGTTCTTCCAAGCTTTCTGTAATCACAGGTAAAGCTTTGTGACTGTCGACTTTTGCCCTTCCGTGTCCGGGTAAATGTTTAATGACGGGCACAATTCCGCCAGCCGTTAAGCCAGCCATGCAAGCATGGGCTATATCTATCATTTCGTCGCTTTGATAAGAAAAAGCACGGTCAGAAATAATGGGATCACTTCCCCATACTGGCAGGTCGAGAACAGGTGCGCAATCAGCAGTAATTCCCACTTCATGCAGCTCTTCTGCTATCAATCTAAAATTAAGCCATGTAGCTCGTTTAGCCGCAGCTTTATCCAATTTATATAAATCACCAAATAGGCCGGCAAATGGCGCTTTCCGCCAATGGGGTGGGTTTAACCGCTGAACGCGCCCACCTTCTTGATCAACAAAAATCAAGGCATCCCGGCCAACGCTATTTCGTAAATCCGCACACAATTTCCGTACTTGGTCAGGTGTTTCAATATTACGGCCAAATAAGATAAATGCCCAAGGATTACAGTCGCGGAAAAACGCAGCTTCTCCTCTGGTCAACTCTGGGCCAAAACATCCAAAAATAGCAGCATTAATACTCATTATTGTTAATCACAACTTGGTTCATTTTTTAGTAACGAAGCAATTTTGCCCTTTAGACTTTAGCTGTTCACAGAGTGACTTCGCGGCCTCTTTATTAGCAAGACCACTCACCCGTAAACGATAATAAATGCCCTTATTGCCTAAATCCACACGTTTAATGTCGGCAAAATGAGCATTACTAATCACACCGCCCATTTTGTCGCTAAGGGTTTCCCATAGACCAATGGCTTCTTTGTTTGATCGCAAAGAGGCAACTTGCACAACATAGTCTGAAGACACAATGGTTTGCACTGGCGGTTTCGTGACCTCTTTGCTTTGCGGTTCTTTAATTACAATGTTAGCGGCAGGTTTTTCGGTAATTGCTTGTGGCTTCGGCAATGGGTTTTCCGTAGCAGGAAGCACGGTCACTTCTTCTTCTTTCAATGTCCCGTTTAATTTTTGGTAAACTTCCATACCTTGGTTAGGCGTTTGCTCCCCCCCACGCTCTGCTGGAACTTCTTTGTAAGGTGTATTATCCACTAAAATACGCGGGGTTTGATCCCTGTCACGGGTTCCGGTCGAGAAAAGTTTTAAAACGATAAACGCCAAGATCAGTAAAAATACAAAACCACCCAAAAGCCACATCATCCCTCGTCGTGAGGATTGATCCCGCACATCAAAAGGCTGCAAAGCCTCGCTGTCACCTTCCGGCAAATAAGCATCTTGTGGTTCGTTTTCCATTTTCCTGTCCTTTGGCAAATATCTTCGAATCATGCCACATGCATGCACTATAGCTAAATGCGGCGATATTGTATCACCATATTATGGCAAACCCAATCTTAGGGAGAGGTTAAAAAAAATCTATAAATACCCACGAACCGAAAAGAGTTTACGGTGCTCGATGATGGCAAATTCATCGGTCATACCGGCAATATAATCACATATCACCCGTGCCGTTTTTTCTGTATTTGGGCCGTCACATAAGACTTGGTATTCTGTCGGCAGTAAATTTGGCCCTGCGATAAACAATTCGAATAACTCGCTAACAACTCGAGAGGCCTGCCCCATCATTCTGTTCACTTTATAGTGTCGGTACATGTTTTGGTATAGGAAGGCCCGAAGTGGAATTTCTTCTTCACGAAACTTATCTGAAAAAGCAATAATGGGTACATCAAGCGCCCTAATTTCATCTGCGCTTTGCGGCTCGTTTTTATGCAAGCGGCTACGGCTTTCTTTTAATAAATCGGCTACCATATAACCGATCAGGTCACGAACGGCTTCGTGGATCACCCGTTCTTCGTCTAGATCAGGGTAGCGTTTACGCACATCGGCAAACGCGCGCCCAACCAATGGTACAACGGCAATATCGGCAACACTAAACAACCCTGCCCGCAGGCCGTCATCTATATCGTGATTGTTATAGGCGATATCATCGGCGAGCGCCGCTACTTGTGCCTCTGGGCCTGCATATGTATCAAGATCAAGCCTTTGCCAATCTTCCAAAGCTCGGATTGCCCATGGCAAATTATTGGCGGCGTGATCCTTATCAATTAATGGACCGTTATGTTTGGCAATCCCTTCTAGCGTTTCCCATGTCAGGTTTAGACCGTCAAATTCCGCGTATCGCCCCTCTAGTTTCTCGATAATCCGTAAAGTTTGGGCATTATGGTCAAACCCTCCATAAGGCGCCATCACCTTTTGCAAGGCTTCTTCACCGCTATGCCCAAAAGGAGGGTGGCCCAAATCATGGGCGAGCGCTAAACATTCTGCCAAATCTTCATCAAGACCCAATACGCGCGCAATTGAGCGCGCAATCTGCGCCACTTCCAACGAATGGGTCAAACGTGTACGGTATGTATCCCCTTCATGGGCAACAAATACCTGTGTTTTCCCTTTTAAACGTCGGAAAGCCGTCGAGTGAATGATCCGGTCTTTATCATGCTGGAACACAGTCCGTTCGGATTTACTTTTTTGACCTAAACGACGGCCCCGGCTTTTATCAGGATCACTTGCATAAATGGCATGTTCCCGCTTGCATGAATATGTTGTTTTCACAAATGGCCTTTTATTTCTATGAGGTTTCCCTATATTGCTTTGTAAGTATATAAAGAAAAGAACCAGTTATGCCACAACCAAATATTACCATGAGCGAAAGCGCTGCCGTAAAAATCAATGCGATTATGGCGAAACAGGGCAAGACCCAGTTTTTACGTGTTGCCGTCAATGGCGGCGGATGCTCGGGCTTTCAATATGCTTTTGATTTTGCCGATACCGCCAATGAAGATGATATGGTGATTGAACGTGACGGGGCAAAAATTCTAGTGGACGAAATTTCCC
This sequence comes from Alphaproteobacteria bacterium, assembly GCA_024278915.1. GTDB lineage: Bacteria > Pseudomonadota > Alphaproteobacteria > Caulobacterales > Maricaulaceae > Robiginitomaculum_A. Next base: position 5,277 of record JAJRSG010000124.1, on the reverse strand, counting down.
AAGAGTTTTTGAAAGACAGCGAAATTGATTATGTAAATGAATTAATTGGTGCCGCCTTTAAAATTCACAACCCGAATGCGACCGCCTCTTGCGGTTGCGGTACAAGCTTTTCAATCTAATGGATATTGCCAGTTGGAATGTAAATTCGATTAAAGCTCGTCTACATGCTGTTACGCAGTGGCTAGACGAAGCCAAACCGGATGTGGCCTGTATTCAGGAAATTAAAACCGTCGATGAAGGTTTCCCTCTCGAGCCTTTTGAAGAGCGGGGCTATAACGTCGCCGTACATGGGCAGAAGTCCTACAATGGCGTCGCATTATTATCCAAATACCCATTCGAAGAGATCAAGACGCGTCTCCCTGGTGATGATATGGATGAGCAAGCTCGCTATATTGAAGCTGTCATTTCAACCGAAAACGGCCCCGTGCGGTTTGCCAGTATTTATCTTCCCAATGGCAATCCGGTCGAATCAGGATCTGGACCAAAATACGAGTATAAATTGGCGTGGATGGAGAGATTATACAACCATGCCAAACATTTACTCACCTTCGAAGAACCGCTTATTTTAGCGGGTGATTACAATGTGATACCAACAGATGATGATGTGTTTGATGCGACTTTATGGTCTGGCGACGCGCTCATTCGCCCGCGCACCCGTGCCGCCTTTCGCAAAATATTATATTTAGGTTTAACCAGTGCCTATGAGCAAATTGACGGGCGACCTCACCAATACACGTTTTGGGATTACCAAGGCGGAGCATGGCCTAAAAACAACGGCATACGGATTGATCATCTTCTCCTTTCACCGCAAGCAGCAGACCGTGTCACATCGGTACGAATTGATGACCATGTACGCGACCGTGAGAAACCTTCGGATCATGTGCCAATTATCGGCACATTTGACCTTTAGCGACTTCGCTTCATGGGCTTGGCGACCCCATCAATTACGTCAATAATAGCGCCGATTTCTTCCAATATTTTCTCTGTCCGACGTGTATCAAGCAAAGTTTTCATCAAAGAGCCAATTTCAAATTGGTCAGGAGCTTCAATCGCAATATAGAGTTTACGGTGTAAAAACCCCACCCTGATTTTTTTACCAGATACGGCGTTTTCCAAATCAACGAGTCTTTGCATAAAATTAGGTGTCAACAAATAACGGGCTTCAACCTGATCCGTACCATAAGCTTCAAATATTTTCTCAAACACGGGATCAACCAAACCAACTCTTTTCAGGTCTCCCTTCTTTTTACGATTAAATATGCCCACATCACGCAGCACAATTGTACGCCCTAAGAATTTTCGACCACTGTCAATTTCAAGTAATATCCCGCGAAACACAGTCGACCATTGGGTGTTCCCGTCTTTATCCCTATGTTTACGTTCCAAATGGGCTTCACAGAAAATGAAATCTCGTTCATGCGCGCGGCCTGTCATTTGATCTTCGTAATTTACACGGTCATGGCTAGGGAGTATTTTGTTCTTTTGCCACATCTCCAGATTTGGTTCAGGGAAACCGGATTTAGTATACTGCCAACCAATATGGCGGCAGATGCTGGTCATTACAAATTCTTTGATCTCGCCTCTCATTTTATTGGCAAGAGTATACATAGTGATATAGCCGACGACTCCCCCGGCAAGGGCAGCAAACACGGTGAGGCCAATATTTTGATTTCTCTGAAAAATATAATAGGCAATTACCAAGCCTAAAAAAGCGATGCCACCTCCGATACGCTTCGCATTATCAACGGCGCTAATGCGTTCATGTTCAATATTTTCCAGATAAGGATATATGTGTTCTGCATAAAGAGCATTAAAACCCTTAAACTCGGGACGGCTCTCATCAAATTCATTTAAGGGAGAATTCATATTTTTCACCTATTGCTGATTCGATTGCAAAATACTTAAAGGGCATGTTGTCATGAACAAGCAAGTTATTAAAGCTAAAACTGCCCAACATCCTCCCAGCCTTCCCCTTGCTAGATATGTTTGCATTGCAGGGATAGTCGCTGGTTTATTCTTACATATGCAAATATGGTATTACTATGCTGACGGTCTTTCTGTAGCGACAAAAACATCGCCTTTTTGGGATTTCAACAACTTATGGTCTGGTACAAAAATGGCCATTTCTGGACATGTGGATTGGTTATTTGATGTTGATCAATACAGAGCTGAATTAAGGCGAACAATTAGCCCTAATATTCCCAATCACGAGTGGAGTTACCCCCCGAGTATGTTACTAATTGGCGTCCCATTCGCCATTCTTCCTGAAGCAATCGCTTATCTTCTTTGGACATTTTGTACCATCGGCCTTTTCTATCTCGCCGTGAGAACCCTTGAACTCCCCAAATTAACAACTCTTGCCATCACATTTAGCCCTGCAATATTCTTTAATTCTATACTTGGGCAAAATGGCGCTCTAACGGCAGCTTTCTTAATCGCAGGCCTCTCGCTCGCGCCCAAACGCCCGATTATTGCTGGAATTTGTTTTGGCTTACTCACGATCAAGCCTCAATTTGGCCTACTCATACCCTTCATTTTACTCGCCAGTCGGAATTGGCAGGCGATTATTTCAGCAGGAATAACCGCCATTTCATTAGCACTCGCAACCGGACTGTTTTTTGGGTTTGATGTTTGGACGATGTTTTTTGCCAACACTCAGCCCTTGATGCGCGGCATTATGGAGGCCCCTTATATGCAAGCTTACCACATTAGCGCCGCCACCATATTTGTCGCCATGCGATCAGCAGGACTTGAACTTTGGTCAGCCTATTTCGTACAAGCTGTATTTACGACAATGAGTCTCCTCTACAGTGTATGGATATGGCGAAAAGATATTACGATGGACCATAGGCTACGCGTGGCAATCACGGCCATATTAGTATTTTTAGCGACCCCTTACGGCTACACATATGACTTGCCGCCAGTGGCGGCGGCGATTGGCATATTCTTTGTCTTGTGCCCCAAGATGAAACTAGCGCCGTTATTAGGCCTTATCTGGCTTTCACCACTTTTTAATTCCACGATTGTTTTTCAAACGGGCATTAATTATTACGCATTTGTCCTCATTTTCTTATTAGGCTTGATGTACTGGAACTTACGCGGCGGGCAAATTAGCCAAGGCAATGTCAAGCTTGGCTAGCTCATCAACAAATGCAGCACGGCGACTGTGTTGTTCAGCCACAACCTTTTCAGGGGCGCGTTCAACAAAGTTTTTATTCGCGAGCTTCTTATCAATACCATCGATTTCAGCCTGAATTTTGGCCACTTCTTTTTCAAGGCGTAACCTTTCAGCCCCTAGGTCGATTAATCCTTCTAAAGGAAGGGCAATCGTAGCTTCTTGAACAACAGCTTGAATAGAGCCTTTAGGGGCAGAATTTGCGGCTTCCCAACCAGACATGCGCGCCATGCGTTCTAGAGCTTCTTTGTAGGTATCCATCCGTGCATGGGTTTCCTCTGACGCTCCAATCATTAGCATTTTACCTTTTCTGGAAGGCGGAATATTCATCTCGGCGCGAACAGACCGCACTTCGGTAACCAATTCGATCAACCATGCAATATCGTTCTCGGCTTGGGTATTGATATAGGTGTCACTCAAGACAGGCCATTCTGCGTTCATCAAGAAAGTTTGACGACCATCTTCACCGGCCATTTCATTCCAGAGTTCTTCCGTAATGAACGGCATGAAAGGGTGCAAAGTTTTAAGGATTTGATCAAATGCCCACGCCGCGCAAGCACGAGTTTCGGCAATAGCCTCTGCATCACCTGATTCCATAATTGGCTTAATCAACTCCAAATACCAATCACAATAACTACCGCGAGAAAATTTATAGGCAGCATCAGCCGCGTCATTAAAGCGGTATGATTCAATATTTCTCGTAACGGCACTGGCGCATTTTGCGGCCTCGCCGACAATCCATTTATTGACGGTTTGTTGGCAAGATAATGGATCAAACCCAACAACGGGCTTACATTCATTCATTTGAGCAAACTTAGCAGCGTTCCATAATTTTGTACCAAAATTGCGATACCCTTCAATACGTTGCTCGGAAAGCCTAATGTCACGCCCCATAGCAGCCATGGCAGACAAAGTAAACCGCAATGCATCTGCGCCGTATTTATCAACAAGGACAAGCGGGTCAATTACATTGCCCTTGGACTTGGACATTTTCGCACCTTTTTCATCACGAACAATGGCGTGAATATATACGTGTTTAAACGGCACATCCCCCGTGAGATGCAAACCTTGCATCATCATCCGCGCCACCCAAAAGAAGATAATATCAAAAGCCGTCACCACAACCGAAGTCGGGTAAAAACGCTTCATGTCCCCCGTATCCTCTGGCCACCCCATAGTAGCAAATGGCCAAAGGCCGGACGAGAACCATGTGTCTAGGACGTCCGTGTCGCGGCGCAAAGTAACTCTTATGTTTGTTGCACGTTCACCTACAGGGCCAGAAGCGTTTACACCTATGACCCCTGCATTCAAGCGCACATCAACATCTTGACCATAGTGTTCTTTTGCCGCAAAAATAATGTCAGTATCATTCTCACCAACAAAGATTTCATTTGGGGCACTATCATCATGATACCCATCATTTGTTAATGGCGGGCCATACCAAGCGGGTACTTGATGCCCCCACCAAAGTTGCCGCGAGATACACCAAGGCTGGATATTATTCATCCATTGGTCCCAGGTTTTTTTCCAATTATCGGGTTTAAACTCGGTGCGGCCATCATCCATTGCCGCGATGGCATCTTTAGCCAATTCTTCAGCATTCACGTACCATTGGTCAGTCAGCATCGGTTCGATAACCACACCTGAGCGGTCACCCATAGGTACCTGAATTTTTCGGTCTTCTATTTTTTCCAAAAGCCCAATGGCATCAATATCGGCAACCACCGCTTTTCGCGCCTTAAAGCGGTCCATACCGACATATTTTTCCGGCATGATATCACTTGCTTTCATCCGGCCCCTTTCGTCCATAATAACGTGAAGTGGCAAATCATGGCGTTTGGCGACTTCATAATCATTGAAATCATGAGCGCCGGTAATTTTCACCGCTCCAGAACCTTTGTCAGGGTCAGGATGTTCGTCAGTAATGATTGGAATATAACGATCTGCCAGTGGTAAGAGGACTTTCTTACCAACGATAGGCGCATAACGCTCATCGCTTGGATGTACGGCAACTGCACCGTCACCAAGCATGGTTTCCGGGCGCGTCGTCGCAATAGAAATATAATCACGGGTTTCCCGCAGCGTTACATTCCCATCTTGGT
>JAJRSG010000123.1 GCA_024278915.1 Alphaproteobacteria bacterium | reverse complement strand
GTCCAGGTTTTTATTAATAGTTTAGGGTCAATGGTTTGGGCTTGGGGAAAATATAATCCGCCGATGTCTTGGTTGATATTTAAGCCGCATATTTTTTCTGCCTGAGGTTTGGAGACCCGTTGTAAATGGCTAGGCGGCAAGGGCATTTGGGCGGCGAGTTTATCGAAACGGTTAATTTCATTTTCTGATTTCGCCAGATGTAAACACCCCGTACGGCAAACAATCTGGCTGTGTTTATATTGTTGTAATGCGTATAGATAGGCCGACAGAAAAAATCTTGATTCTGGCCTATCTTGTAAGTCCAACCTAGGCATGACAAGGGCACGGGGGTTTCCACTTGCGGCGGACCGTAGGTCTGGTTCTGGATCGATAAGGGTTGGAGAAACCCCTCGTCTTTGAAATGCTCTTGCTAAAGAAGATCCAGCGATGCCGCTACCAATAATGACGGGAGGGTATTGGTTGGAATTTTTCGTGGCAATCGAGGAGCTTTCACGATTAAAAGTGGCTTCTAATCTCTCTCGTTTCCGTCCGTACCCTGGCATTTTCACGGGAGTAAAACCTGCTTTTTCAAGACCTCTGCGTACATGACCAGCAACAGTAAATGTTGCAAGTTTCGCTTGGGATTTTGATCGTTTGGTAAGGCCGCTAAACACGGTTTCGGACCACATGTCAGGGTTCTTGGAAGGGGAAAAACCATCTAAAAACCATGCATCTATTTTTGCATCCATCGATAATAAGGCTTCCTCGATAGGCATATGAAATAAGGTCAGGTGGATATTGCCAAAATGTAGGCGGTGTACCCCTTTAACAGGGCCAGGCCAGTTTGTGATGAGTTGCTTTGTGTAGAGATGTAAGTCAGGCCAGTGCGCCAAGGCTTTTTGTAAATCATCAGCCGTCCAAGGGTAGGCTTCGACAGAAATAAAGTGAAGTTGCTGTGTCGATTTAGCCGTTTGTGCCCAGAGTTCCCACGCAGCTAGAAAGTTCAGGCCAGAGCCAAAGCCCAGTTCGCCAATAGTGAAAACAGAAGCCTCTTCCCAGGCGCGGGGTAGTCCGCAACCTTGCAAAAAAACGGCTTTTGTTTCGGCCAAACCTCCGTCTACTGAGAAGTAAATATCATCATATTTTGTAGATGCTGGTGTGCCTTCCCGAGTCCAATCTAAATCAGGTTTTGGGGGAGCTGTGAGTGGTTGAGGTGCGGTCGTCATGCTGCCTATGTAGCAGGGTTATGACGGGGTTCAATCCCTATCGCCCCATATAAACATCAAGCATGCCGGGGAACCATTGCTCACTGGTGGTATCATAGGATTTAAATGCACCTGAGAAATCCCACGCACACCAACTAAATCCGTAATATTCCATGGCTTGGCGCTGAATTTTGATCCAGTGATTTCGTTCGTTCTGTGGTACTTTATCAATGACGCCAAATTCGCCGACAAATACCGGAAGTCCTGATGCCGTGGCAAATGCCTTGGCCCGTTTAAATGAAATGTCAAGTTCGATCATATCCGCTTTATCACCCCAATGCACTCCAAGCGGTAATTGAGGTGTTTCCCATTCGGCGCCTTGATGGGTAAAATTGTGTGGCCCGTAATAGTGGAAGGTCGCGATCAAATTCGGGTCTTCCGGCCAAGAAACCTGTTCCATGCTTTCGAGACTGTTCCAAGGGTAACCACCTAAAATAAGTTTTCGCGATGGATTCGTTTTACGAATGATCGGGATGACTTTACCGTAAAGGGCATTGAGTTTTGTTGGTCGCAGGCTTTCTTTTGGCTCGTTTAAAACCTCGAAATATACCGTGTCTGGTGCATCTGCAAACGCGCTAGCAATTTGGCTCCATAAGGCTAAAAACCGAGCTTGCTCCCGTTCGGGGTAGCGTGTCAAAGCATCGTAATGGTGGATATCGATGATAACGCCAAGGCCAGCTTGTTGCGCCTGTTTAACAAGGGTTTGTACGCGTGCCATAAAAGATGGGTCAATGTGATACGGAGGTCTGTGATTGGCATGTTTTGACCACCGGATAGGGATACGAACGGTATCAAACCCTGCATTCGCCACGGTTTGAAAATCTTGCTTGCGAATTGTATATCCCCATTCGCCTTCACGAGGAGCTTCTAATGCATTGCCCATATTCATACACCGCTGAATTGGCATAGGACTGGTAAGACGTTTATTGAAACTTTGCGAGCTAGGCCGCTGTTCTGACGTAAGCGCTTGTTCAGTTCGACCACAGGCGTTTAGGCTAAATTGGCTCAAGACCAATAAGCCAAATCCGTATGCATATGATCGCAAATGAAATGTTGTCATAACCGCAGTCTTTGCTAATTTCCCACAAATAATGACTGATTATAGCTTTGTAGCTTGAACATAGAGTTAATCCTTGCCAAAAGGTCACGCAGATCAGGATTTCTTATGAAAAATGCTTACTCACTATTACTTTCCCCCCGTGGCCGCATTGGTCGTGTTGATTTTCTTATTGGGCTTGCCTTTTTAATTGGATTTGTCTTCGCCCAGAAATATATATTTTCGATTATGCCTGACGGACTTGTCTCGTTCTTTCTGCCAATGACGCTTTTCTTTTTGACCTTCCACATTGTACTTTGTGTTTATGGCAAACGGTTGCATGATATGGGATATACGATTTGGCCTCTCACAGGCCTGTTTTTTGTTATGATAATTGCCGCTATTATGGTCATGCTGAACTTTGGCGGGTTGGAATACTTTAATACCGTTATCGCGCATCCTGAATATGCAGAAGATGAGGCGGCAATGAAACAGGTACAGCAGGTGTATCAAAATACCCTTGCTGCCAATATGCCCAAAGCTCGAATTCTGATGACTATTTTACCGGGAGCCTTTTCGGTCTGGTTGCTTAGCAGGTCTGGGCAAGCTGAAGATAACCAATATGGCTCTATCATTGGCACAAAGGTATAAGGTATATTTATCTTGTAAAAATACCAATTTGTCGCTTTTATAGCAAATAAATCAGGGAGAGAAGTGATGGGTAATTTACTATTTTCACCATATGGGCGGATCGGCTCAAATGCTTTTAATAAAGCAGGGTATATTCTTATTTTGCTGGGTGCTGCCTTTAGCATGACCAAAGTATTTGGCCCCGTTGTCAGTGGTTTTTTTGGCATATTTTCCTTTTTACTATTATATCCATGGATGTGTATCTGGATAAAACGTCTTCATAACGGGGATAAAAGTGGCTGGATGGTTTTCCTTTATATCCTGATTTACATCGCCATTTTGACGGGATCTATGGTGTTGGTGCTAACGGTCTATGGCGGTGAGGAGTTGAGCGATATTATTTCAGAACAAATGGCGGGTGAGCTATCTACAATGGAATACACACAGCGTTTGGAGGCGATTGCCCCGCGTTTTGCCCTTCCGGCAACCATAGCCGGCATTCTTTCAAGTCTTTTGACGCTATTTATCGGGGATAAAACTATTCCGAATGACGAAGGTGAAAATCAGTTCGGCTGAGCGAAAAGAACTATTTAACCTCTATCGGGCTCAAAATTTTAATGAAATTTTCTTGAAGGGCAGCATCAAGCTCTACCATGTCGATGTCGACATCTAGGGCTTGCAAGCTTGTAACGCCGTGCTCGGAAATTCCGCACGGCACAATGCCGTTAAAATGAGCAAG
>JAJRSG010000122.1 GCA_024278915.1 Alphaproteobacteria bacterium | reverse complement strand
TGTCATGGTAATAGCTGAAATCAGGAACGGAATTGTTCCGCCGATAAACATGCCGACCAATACGAGTGGGTTGGAGAGATCAAGATTAAAGTCTGGATTGTGAAGTTTAACGGTTTCGCCAAATGCAGCGATAATCGCCAATGCCGCCAAAGCTGCCGCGCCAATCGCGAAGCCTTTACCAATCGCAGCCGTTGTGTTGCCAAGCTCGTCAAGACCATCGGTGATTTCCCGAACTTCTTTACCCATGCCTGCCATTTCGGCAATTCCGCCTGCATTATCAGCAACTGGGCCATAAGCATCAATCGCCATCGTAATTCCGACAGTTGAAAGCATACCAACAGCAGCAATCCCAACCCCGTAAAGACCAGCAAGTTGTGTGGAAGCCAAGATGATAGCAGCAATCACAAGGATTGGCATGACAACCGATTGCATGCCCACGGATAGGCCGGTGATCATTACAGTTGCAGGGCCAGTTTCGCCGGATTTGGCAATTTTGCGAACTGGCGCTCCGCCTGTGTAATATTCGGTAATCAAACCAATTGCGACACCGCCAGCAGCGCCGCAAACCACGGCTAACCAGATATTGATATCAAGGCCAAGCTCGCCAGTTAAAAAATAAGCTGCGCAGAGGAAGATAACAGGTGCGCCTAGAGTACCTGTGCGAAGGGCTGTTGCAGGGGCTGCACCAGAACTTAACTTTACCACACCGATCATGAGGATGGATGATAAAAGACCAACAGTTGCCAAAGCTAATGGCAAGAACATTAATTCTGCACTACCCATTGTAAAGGCAATCGCAATCGAAGCAATCATGGCACCGCAATAGCTTTCAAAAATATCACTTCCCATACCAGCAACGTCGCCAACATTATCACCTACATTGTCTGCGATCACACCCGGGTTGCGGGGATCGTCTTCAGGGATACCTGCTTCAATTTTACCAACAAGGTCTGCACCAACGTCGGCAGATTTTGTAAAAATACCACCGCCGATACGTGAGAACAAAGCGACACATGACGCGCCGATACCGAAGCCTTCAAGAGCATGGACACCGTCTTTTAAAGCTTCGCCGCTTGCGCTGGAAATTTCAAAATACATGAACAAGCCGCCAAGACCAATCAGGCCGAGAGCCGCCACACATAGCCCCATAATGGAACCGCCGAAGAAAGCGACGGTAAGGGCTTTAGCTGAACCGTGCTGTTGGGCTGCTGTTGCTGTTCGTACATTTGCTTTAGTGGCAGCATACATACCAAGCCAGCCGGCCACTGATGATGATACGGCACCGACGATCACGGCAATCCCTGTCGCAGAGCCTAGTTTCCACCACACAAGTGCGGTTAATACGGCCAAAAACATAACGAGCATTTTGTACTCGCGTTTCATGAACACCATGGCGCCCAAATGAATTTGATCACCAATCTTTTTGACGTCGCCGTCACCTTCAGGATATTTTTTAACGACAAAATACAGAATAAGCGCAATGAATAAGCCAAGCGCGCCAACGATTGGTGGTAATTTGGTTAGTTCAACAACAGACATGTGTCCCCCCTAAGGATGTTATAAGTCTAAATTTTAGTTAAACATGGTTTTAGTGGGAAAAATGCCTGTGTCCAGTGTTAATCGGGGTTTCTGGGGTGGCTTTACGGATCAGTAACTATAAGTCGCAAGCGCATATTAAGCTCTAAAGTATAAAGTTGTGCCGTGGGGATTTGGGAGTAAACGATGCTGCAGCGGTTTTACAAAAATACAGATGGGAATATTGCGGTTATTTTCGCAGTTAGCCTAATGGCACTTTTACTTGTATCTGGTGCGGCGATTGATATGGCAAATATCTCTAAAAAGAAATCCCATTTTCAAGGCATGGCGGATGCGGCTGTATTGGCGGCGGCGCGCTCTGGCGAAGATGATAAAGATGAATTGCTAGTTATTGCCAAAGCCACCCTTTAAGGAAATGATCGGGAAAATGAGATTAGCTCGACGCAAGTTAAATTTACCGACGAAGGTCATATCCAAGTTAAAATGACGGCAAGTTACGATACGGTGATGATGGGGATGTTCGGGAAGCCTATATATAATATTGATATTGTTGCTGAATCACCAATGCCTTCCAGCGGTCCGGTGAATATAGCATTGGTTTTGGATGTGACAAAATCCATGAGCTATAATAAGAAATTAGAGACCTTAAAGATAGCGGCCAAAGATTTGGTTGAAAGTTTAAACGTTACCGAAGATGGGCCTGTTCGTATTTCGGTTATTCCCTTCTCGCAATATGTAAATGTTGGCCCTTCTCGTCGTGGTGAAGCATGGCTAACTGTACCTGATGATTTTTCCAAGCCGCAGAAACCGAGATGCCGGACGACTAGAAAAAGACTTAAAGATACAAATTGCCGTAGAAAATGGGTGCCAGGCCAGCCTGCTCGCCCTGCTATTCCGCCAAGGACTTGCTATGATGACGGGGTGCCGTACAAATGCGGTGGCCGCAAAGCTCGCCCCGCGACCAAGGGACGGTATAGAACTGTCTGCCAAAGAAATTATAGCCCTAAGGTGACCACATGTACTCCCCGCCCAGATCGTAAAGTTGTCTGGAAGGGATGTATGGGATCCCGATCTATTTCTAAAGGTTTAAACCAAGTGGTCGAATATGATGGCGGGGCTTACAAAATGCCTGGCTTGATTTGGCGCCAACAATGCAATCAAGAGATATTGCCTTTAAGTAAAGACAAATCTGCCATAACCGGTAAGATAGATAGTCTGAAGGGGAAATATGAAACTTATATTCCGGCGGGGTTAATGTGGGGTTGGCGCTCTTTGGATCCGCGTGAACCTTTGACCGAGGCCAATACGGCCGACAAAGCCAAAACGCGCTCGGTTTTGATTCTTATGACAGATGGTGCCAATACTAAATCTCAAAAAGGCATTGATCATAGAGGCAAAAGCAAATCCGACGCGGATAAATTAACGGCTGAGCTTTGCACCAAAATTAAAGACGCGAATATAGAAGTGCATACGATTGCCTATGATATTTCTGATGCAGGCACGCGTAATATGATTAGTGCGTGTGCAACTAGTGGCGATATGTTTTATAATGCTTCCAATGCCGAAGCCCTAAAAGAAGCTTTTTCCGATATTGGTGATAGCTTGGCGAAAGTTCGCCTATCTCATTAGGCATGTATGGTTTTGGTTAGTAGGCTTTAATGGCTGCCTCGATTAATTCGCCTGCCTTTTCACATCCATCCCAACCCGTCACTTTGACCCATTTTTCTTTTTCCAAGTCCTTATAATGGGCAAAAAAGTGGGGAATGCGGTCCTGCAAGACTTGCGGTAAGTCCTGATAGGTTTTTACTTCGTCGTAATACGGGGTTAGTTTTGTATGGGGAACCGCAACAATTTTTTCATCAAATCCAGCTTCGTCTTCCATAAGTAATACACCGACCGGACGAGCGCGGACTACACAACCCGGCATCAATGCACGTTGACCAACAACCAGTACATCTGTTGGATCACCATCATCTGAAAGCGTATGAGGGATGAAGCCATAATTACATGGGTAGCGCATGGCCGTATAGAGGAAGCGGTCTACGAACATGGCGCCGCTGTCTTTGTCCATTTCATATTTGATCGGTTCACCGCCAAGGGGAACTTCGATGATAACATTAATGTCAAATGGTGGGTTTTCGCCTACGCTGATTTTGGAAATGTCCATAATAATTCTCGTACTTCAAGGGGGAGCGCATAAATACCTTAGGAGGCGAGAGGGTCAAGATGTTTTTACGGTTACGGATTTTTTTTAAGGCTACATAAAGCCTCCCCCCTTTTAGGAGGAGCCCATTTGATCCATGTCATAGTCAGAACAATTCTGATGGGCATGACCACGATAATGCATCCTAGTTATTTTTTCCGGCTTTTCGGTCACGCGCTTTAAGGAGGCGCAAACGCAGTGCATTGATTTTGATGAAACCGCCTGCATCCGCCTGATCATAAACATCGTCTTCTTCAAACGTGACATGTTCTTGGGAATATAGGGAGTAAGGTGAGGAACGTCCGACAATGTTGACGCTACCTTTATAAAGTTTCAGACGCACCGTGCCATCAACTAACTCTTGGGATTTATCAATAGCCGCCTGCAACATTTCTCGCTCTGGGCTATACCAATATCCATTATACACTAGCTCAGCATATTTAGGCATTAACTCGTCTTTGAGGTGCATGGCGCCTTTGTCCATGGTAATTTGTTCGATACCGCGGTGCGCCATCAACAAGATGGTACCTCCTGGTGTTTCGTAAATGCCACGTGATTTCATGCCAACATACCGATTTTCCAACAGATCAAGACGACCAATGCCATTGGCCCCGCCAAGCTCATTTAACTTGGTCAAAATCGTGGCGGGGGACATATCTTCGCTGTCGATAGATACGGCGTCGCCGCGCTTAAACCCGACTTCGATATAGGTTGCTTTATCAGGTGCCGCTTCGGGAGAAACTGTTCGCTGATAAACAAACTCCGGTGCCTCGACCGCTGGGTCTTCTAGAGCTTTCCCTTCGGATGAGGTATGTAGAAGGTTGGCATCAACAGAAAATGGAGCTTCTCCACGTTTGTCCGTGGTAATTTCAATGCCGTGCTTTTCGGCGTATTCAATGAGTTTTGTTCGGGAGTTCAAGTCCCATTCTCGCCATGGCGCAATAACTTTGATTTCCGGATCTTGCGCGTAATAGGCAAGTTCAAAGCGGACTTGGTCATTGCCTTTACCTGTCGCACCGTGACAGACGGCATCAGCGCCAACCATATGGGCGATTTCAATTTGACGCTTAGATATAAGCGGGCGGGCAATTGATGTGCCGAGCAAATACAGACCTTCGTAAAGTGCATTGGCACGAAACATAGGGAAGACAAAATCGCGGACAAATTCTTCGCGGAGATCATCAATAAAAATTTCTTTGACCCCACAAGCTTCGGCTTTTCGTCGGGCGGGTTCCAATTCTTCACCTTGGCCAAGGTCAGCCGTAAAGGTGACAACTTCACACCCTTTTTCTTCTTGTAGCCATTTAAGGATAATCGATGTGTCGAGTCCCCCTGAGTAGGCGAGAACGACTTTTTTTGGTTGTTTTGCCACAATGGCCTCCTGACTAAATTAGAAGGCTTCTTTAGCGCAAAAATATTACTAAAAGATAGTGCTTATGGTGGTATAATTGGTTAAATGTACAAAGTGATTGATAATATTGGAGCAAGTATGAAAATTTATATGACAGTTTTAACATCTTTAATGATAATGGGGACATTGGCACATGCAGGTCCTGCTGATTTTAAAGCAGGAACAGCCATTCCAGATTTTGGCAAAGTAGCTGCCGTTGACGTGAATTCTAATCTGCACGTGAAGAAAAACACAAAATTTAAAATCGCGTTTGATGTAAATAAACAGGCAGATGCAGGTACATTAAATCGGAACCTTGTCAGTGCTGCTCGATTTATCAATATGCATGTAGCGGCGGGCGCAAAGCCTAAAAACATTCATTTGGCGATCGTCTTACATGGTAAGGCCGCGACTGACGTGACCAAGGCGGAGTTTTATGAGGCCTCACAAAAAGATGCGGAACAGACTTTGAAAAATGCCAATGCAGCTCTCGTACAAACTTTGATTGATCACGGTGTTGAATTTTATGTTTGTGGTCAAACTGCGGCTTATTACGACATGAAAAACGATGACCTATTGCCTGGAGTCCAAATGGTACTTTCAGCCATGACGG
>JAJRSG010000121.1 GCA_024278915.1 Alphaproteobacteria bacterium | reverse complement strand
GCAGTAACTGCAACTGCTGTAAGAAACTGTTTATTCATAATTTATCCCCGTTGACTGGCTTCCTAATAAATTTAGCTATGTATGACATATAAATACTGCGCTCGTCAATGTTTGATACGTTTTATGAACTTCACATAAATGCCACGCACAAAAAAGGCCCGGTTAACACCGAGCCTTTTTAATTCAAATCTTACTTGAAAACTAGTTTACAACACCAGTCTCAGTCAAGCTAATCAAAACCTCTGTACGACGGTTCAATTGCTCTTTTACATTATCGCCAGTATCGATGAACAATTGTGTTTCACCTTTACCTTCAGAAGTGATTAAGTTTTTATCAAGTCCTTGACGAATCAATTCTTTACGAACATCTGCAGCACGACGCTTAGAAAGAGCCATGTTATAAGATGCAGCACCAGAACTATCAGTATGGCCAACAACATTGATGTTACCAACTGCACAATTCGCTGTCGTATCTAGAATGCGCTGAATGGCATCTTTTGTTTCCGCTGACTGACCTTTATTAAAGTTATAATAAATGATCTCTTGACGGTAGGAGTTTGCACATAGTGATTGCTCATATGACTGAACTGGGCATGAAGCCTGATCATAAGCCATTGAACCATCCCAACAAGTAACGGTTGGCTGAACTGGGCAAGCTGCGGCATCAGAGACCATGGAACCGTCCCAACACTGCACTTGTACAGGACAAGCAGCTTCACTGGCTGCCATTGAACCATCCCAACATGTAACTTCTACGACACAGCTAGCCAAGCTTGAGGCTTGTGAGCCATCTGCACAAGCATACATTGTCGCGACAGGAGCTACATATTCTGTTTTATATTTAGTGGTCTTAACTTTCTGACCACCAAAACGGTAACGGAGACCCGTCATAACGATATGAGCATTCACACCATTAATATTTGTATTGATTTTTGTACCGCTGCCACCAGGTGCAACTGAAACGCCAGAATTTCCGCCTAAGCCGTCATATTCCAAGCTTCCAACATTCAAATAACGATATTGTGTGTCCCAAACAAGACTATCACTAATGTCATAACCTAAACCAGCAATGATCTGCCAAGCAGTACCATTATCAGAATCATCAAATGCACATTTGCCAAACGCAGAACACTGCGCATTGTTGACAAAAACAGGACCCGCACCGCCATTAAAAGAACGATGTGTTCGTGCATTCAAATTTGCACGAGCAATACCAACACCAGCGCCGATATATGGGCGCCACGCACCAAAGTCAGAAAAATCATAAAGAGCATTTACCATCGCGCTAGAAACACGCATGTCAGCTGCGGAATTTATATTTCCGCCAATCGCACCAAGCTCGCTCCAGAGCTGGGCTCCGTCTAGCTCAAGGCGCCAATTGTTACCAAAACCATAGCCAACACCAACTGAACCAGCAATGTCACCGCTACCATTAACAGCACCATTTAGATCGCCTGTTAAATCCATGTCTGTCAGTTGCCCGTAACCAACACTACCACGTACATACCAACCCTGCTCACCTGCGCTAGCCAGTGAAGGCGTTGCCATTAAAGCAGTAACTGCAACTGCTGTAAGAAGCTGTAGCTTCATCTTATTTCCTCCAACATCG
>JAJRSG010000120.1 GCA_024278915.1 Alphaproteobacteria bacterium | reverse complement strand
TTGAGGAGATGAAGGCGATTGATCCTTCCTATGATAAGCTACAATTGCGGGACATGTCGCGGGAGTTATATCTGGAACATGGCTGGAAAATGCCACGCGGACTTGTGAACAGCAAAGAATGTGATCCCCTCAATTTCACCCAAGCTGAATGGCAACAAGCCAAGCGCGCAAAGCAAGACCCACGAGCCATCAAGCAAGTGTTTCAGGATTGCTGGGCGATTTCTGACTCAAGAACTGCCTTTGCCAACGCGCTGGAAGAGCGCGGCTATTATCTGGCCAGGGGTGATAGGCGCGGCTTTGTAGCGGTTGACTGGCATGGTGAAGTCTATGCCATATCCCGCTGGGTTGGTGTTAAGGCGAAAGATGTGAAAGCCAGACTTGGTAGTCCTGATGAATTGCCCTCGGTTGAAAAAACACAGCATCAGTTGGCTGAAAAATTCACTGACAAGCTTCAGGAATTTATCAATGAAGCAACTTCTTCTCATGAGAAAGCAGAGCAATACCTCAAGCAAAAACGGCTGGAACTTGTCAAGCGTCATCGTCATGAACGCGCCCACTTAAAGCAGTTTCAAGAAATCAGACGACAACAGGAAACACAAACCCGTTCTTCCCGATCACCCACGGGCTTGAAAGCACTTTGGTTTCGCGTCACAGGAAAATATCGCGCCATCAAAAAGCAAAATGAAACTGAAGCCAAGCGATGCAAAATGCGTGATCAGGCAGAGCGGCAAAAGTTAATTGATCGGCAATTGCGTGAACGCAGAAAACTGCAACATGACTTCCGCCTCCTGCGTCACCAGCATGGAATCCAGATCAAGAAACTTAATCGCGATATGAGGAAATATCTCAAACTGTTTCCCAATGATCAAGATGACGTGTTACATCAGA
Organism: Alphaproteobacteria bacterium; assembly: GCA_024278915.1. Lineage (GTDB taxonomy): Bacteria > Pseudomonadota > Alphaproteobacteria > Caulobacterales > Maricaulaceae > Robiginitomaculum_A. The sequence goes on along the minus strand of JAJRSG010000120.1, from coordinate 6,182 downwards.
AGAAAAGGAAACTTACTCGCAAGCGACAACAATCAAGACATCTTGGATAGCTTTGCGTATTTTCATAAAACTGTCAGATCAGGTCTGAACTTCTACAACTAATCTAGTTCGTTATTTATCCCAGCGTATAAGATTTTTTACTCCTAATTTTTTAACTGATGTGGGCAAATTCTTACCCAATTTTATTCACTCAATTCGTAAGTTCTTGGTGGTGGAAACAATAAATCAAGAGAGTTCGGATTTAACTTAAAAGAAGGACCACGCTCTTCGGCTTTCCCGCGTGAGTTCCTCTTCACCATATGATCCATGGTAATTTCTCCCTGTTCCAACAAAATATCAAACTGAGAAGCGATTGGCTTTCTCGTGTGAATTACGTCTGTAAATTCAAAGTGCTCACGCCCATCTATTTGGTGAGCATTAGCACCAACCCAAAACGTTTCATCATGTTTGGCAACGAGAGTATCACGAAGGTCTGACAAGTACCAAGATGCGAACGCTCCGTATTGTTTTTGATCAGACACTTCATTTAAAATCCCACTTTTGTCGTCAATCTTGAATGTGAGGCCTTGTGAGTTAGAATTTGTTGCACTGACAGTGCAATTTAGCTTGAAAACTCCATCACGATCATAACCAAACGCTGTCAGTATCTGATTCATACTCTTGAATTTACTAATTTTCCAATTAGGAACCTTTGCAAAAAGCTGTTTTCTGTTTTGCTGTGAAGCTTTCGCTTTCCGGCGATACGATTTGAGTTCAATGCCCTTGTAGTCAGGTTCCTGTCGTGCATTCATTGCTATACCAAGAGCGCTTTCCAACGTGCGACCAATTGCGGTATCTGCTTTTTGTTCCATAACTGATGGAACAAAGCCACCTTGCGCAATGAACCGGAGCTTTGCCAAAAGTTCTTGAGCAACAGATGTGGCGGAGCTTCCAATTTCTTGAATGATTTCCCAAATAGGTCCAGATTGTTGAACATCTAAAATGTGATCAATATCAATCTTGGTAATATTTAAAAGCGATAAATGGCCATTGTGAGTTGCAATCGCCAACATATCATCTGGCTCGACATAGTTGGGTAGTTTTGAAAACCAAATTCGGGGATCACCCTTTTTGGTTTTAGGACGGTAGAGGGAGGCTCGCGATGAGATCACAGCGTCAGGTTGCAAGAGTTTAGCATCTATATAAATACCATGCTCAGTAGCTCCCAACCCTTGAGTTTCATAGTCATGCAGTTCATTTGATTTTAGAAAGTTACGAACTGGAGCAGTTGCATCCAAAATGGATTTTCCAAGCCCAGTTTTAGTGGGTTGAATCAACGTAATATCCACGGATTCTGCGGTAAGTCTTTTGATCCGTTGTCGTTCAATTTCTGTAAGTGGTCTTAGCGGCATTCTACTTCTCTATTTTTTCTCTTGAAGAGCAGCATCCAAAATATTTTTGAAATGAGCACCTACCTTTTCAGCCAACCCAACAGGAACGGCATTGCCAATTTGCGTGTATTTCGGTGCCTCTCTATCAAAATTTCCTTCTTGTGGATTACCCGCACGACGGATACCACCAGTCGTTCTTTTTCCAATGAATTGGTACCAATCAGGAAAGAGTTGTAGTCTGGCCCACTCTCTTACAGTCAGTACACGCGGCTGACTGTAATGAACATAATCATCAGGCAGGGATGTTGCCGTAATATTGGGCTCTTGGTTTCCCCAGGTTCGTTTCAAAACCCGCTGGGAAAACTTCTTAGTTTGGAACTCAATTGGTATTTTTCCATTATTTGAAAGCATATGATCAAACTTTTGAACAACATTTAGTTTATGCTTACTGTACTCCTGTTCGGTTAAACGTACCCGCATTTTAGGGTTCCAGTGCGGAGGAGACCGCAGAGTTTTTTGAATTTCAGTACGTGCAATTTTGGGATAGGCCGTGGTTTCAAAAGTGCCAGATTCAAACGCTCCAGACCGGAGAATTTTTGCAACCATTGGGTCAACTAAATCGCCTAATAGGTCTTGAAGATGTGGAAACTCTCCCCGAACTGGTTTAGGCAAAAATCCGCAACTTACAGCATCTTCCGCATCGTTGTTCGGCTCAAGAAAATCACATGATTCAAGAATATCTTTTCTAATACCAACCAATAGAACACGAGGTCTATTTTGGGGGACGCCGTAGTCCTTGGCATACACCAAAGACCATCGAACCTCATATCCTTTTATGCTTTTAAATTCAGCCAATACATCAGGGAAGATTCGATTGTCTCCACCGCGTGTCCACTTTGATGTTAGCAGTCCACGAACATTTTCGAATAAGAAAATGCGGGGCCTGATCCGTCGAATAATGTTTGCCATTCGAACATAAAGACGGTTAGAAGGCAGCTCCTTTTTGTCAACCGCGTAGGATCTGCGGATGCCAATACCAGAATACCCCTGACATGGAGGTCCTCCAGCCAAAACATCCAGAGAGCTTCCGGCTCCGCTATCAGGCGTTGCGTTTGTATCAAATTTCAAATCCACCTCAGGAAGGTTGCCAAGATCGAATATAAGCTGATCAAGTCGCTTACCCTTTAATTCGTGTGCATCGTTTGAATGGAGGTCAGTATTTTGTGAAAACTTTAAACCTCCAAGGGAGTGCTGCCTATTGGCCAAATAGCTTGCTTGGGCGTCCTTGTTTAGCTCATTGACGAAGACTGGTGTGAACCCAGAGTTCTCAAAACCGAGAGAAAGTCCGCCACAGCCTGCGAATAGATCGATCATGTTGTAGTGACGCGAAATATCATGTTTTTTGGAAGTCTGCGCTCGGGGCACGGATTCCATTAAATTTTTCTTCAAAGCGGTTTGTGACATGTTTTCCAAATCTTAAGAGGCATAAAAATCGATGATAGTACATCTCATGAAGAGAGTCCAGGGGAAACTTTCAGTCTCCCCAAAGCATGCTGAAAAGGGCGCCTATTCGGTTTCTGAAGTTGTTTCTTGTGCCGATCACAGCATTCAAACGGCGAACGGTTGATCTCAATGAAATTGCCTTAATGGAATTATCTGGGGTCTTGGGGGCAGGAACGCCCTTAAGTCGATGGGCCATTTTCAATGGATATGGGAGAGCGAAGTCTCCCATGAGTGATTAACCGGCGATACGGTTTCTATGGCTGGGAAAGGCTCAATGCCTTGATCCAGCCGTCAGCCGGAGGGGATGAAACGGGGAACGCGCAGCGGGTTCCCCTTTCCAAGATCGGGTTTTGTATTACAAAACCACATCTTGCGGAGCGCGGTATTTAAGTTTCCTTTTCATAATTATGTCAGAGCGATGGGTCACTGAACCGTGCCACAAAAAACAGAATCACGTCATGGAACGTCAATTCTGCCGTACGACCTAACATGGTTTCATCGTCGGGCTGTTTTGATTTGGTTTTATTTCAGGACTGACAGCAAAGTTTAGATGCAGAAATCGCGTTCTTAATCCTGTTTGCAGCAAGATAGGTTTCCCAGTATTCCTCAAACCCATCAGCGATCATTTCAGCTACCTCCTGCTCGACTGGCGTATTTATTGTTTTCGATAGGAACTGCATCAGGGCCTCGTGGATGGTGGTATTTTCATCGGCTAGATTTTGCCATAAGGCTTGCCTCATTTCCTGTGAACCGCTTGGAAGAAAATCGTGCGGAATATCATTTTGGTGGGAATTTGGCATGAGTAACGCGCGTCAATGTTGACCGCCCTCACCACGCCAAGAAAAATCATGCTTAAAGGTGCATTATTCACGTGTGGCGTGGTGTTGATGATTGCCTACTCACGCCAGGCGTTAATTGTCACGCGAGTTGAGAAGCCAATTCTCCCGTTCTGCGTGGTACTGGACCAGCAGGTTGCACCCGATTTTCATTGACTGCTGGCGGCCTTTGAAAGCTATGGATAATCAATCTACTGAAGGATGAATTTGACAATGAGGGTGGTGCATCTGGTACTTTCCCATCCCGAATAAGCCTAAAACAGTTAAGCTGTTTGCCAGGATACATCACAAGGCTAGGTTTTTCCTCAAGCATGATTGCCGCAACCGCCAGTTCCTCAAGATAATACTCTACACTTAAGTGTCGTTTTTTGGGTGAAACCTCAGCCATGCCATAATTCCTAATATAAAAATTATCTATGTCCTGTTCCACTGCCTGACGGAGAATATTATTGTCTGTATACAATCCTCTTATCTGCGCGATTGTTTCTGAGTACTTTGGGTGGCTGAGCCATTCATCCCATCTATGAACGGTTACAGGCATCCGTAAACTAGAAATAATATGGTTGTTGCGCTCCAGCCAATCGCTTCCTTCATTCCTAGTGATTTCAATAGCTTCTTGTTCTGGTTTTCCTTCGCCAATATATCTGTATCGATTGAGAGTATCCGCTACATCGAGCACCCCATAAGTGAAGCCTCCTGCATTGATGCGGTCAACAATTGCTTCCAGTGCTTCGCCTTCATGGTTCTGACTTCCCATGCTAATGCCCAGCATAAAAGAAGAGTTTGCTTTCCACGCTGACTTGGCGCTTATGCTAGTTCTCGCCATTTTCGTCCTCATAAAATATCTGGGATGTTGTTTCATCGGGCTGCTTTGAATGGGTCCAAATGAAATTAAAATGACGTGTTGCCTCTTCGGCTATAGTTTTATCTTGAATGACGATAACCCTTGGTGTCCCTGCCCAACTCACCAAATAGGCAACGCGATCGGCATATATAACCTTTACATCCCCATCGACGAACAGGCCGTCTGGCATCCAGCGATACTCTTCCAGCTTACCCATTATGTAGGTATTGCCCGGCTCGATTAGTGACTGCATAACTATACCATCGCTACGCATCTTTCGGAGTTGGCAAATAACTTCCTCAGATGAACGTCTTTCATCCGATCCGCTACACAGCATTCGGCCTTTTATTCTTTTCAGGGTGGCATGAACGTCCAGAAGAAGATCAAAGTAGCAGTCTTCCCCCTCGTATATTGTGACGAAGTTTTGAGCTGGCTCGATACCGCCAGCTGGGGTCAATCTGATCCCACAGGTTTGAAAATATAGTTCTATGGTGTTTAAGGTACTCGCTCGCGGCTTCCCTTTTTCGTTCTCTATGTCCGAGATGTTCATCTTCGATACGCCCACGGCGTCAGCTAAGGTTTTCTGGTCAATTCCAAGAAAGTTTCGCGCTGCTCTGATCTGTTTTGGTGTAATCATTTTTATACTTTGTACAAAATTGTGTATTTAATCTATGTTTTTAACTAATAATTAACCATTAGTCTATATAAATCTCACTATTGTTTTAATTTACATAAGTATAAATAACTATTACGGGGAGTAATACAATGAAGCCAACAACTATAAAAAACCACCAAAACGATATGCAGGCTCTGTTTGAGGAGCTTGAGGCTCGCTTTGGCACCAAAAAAGCACAGGAAATCATCGATCAGGCCAAAATGGCTCGCTCTGGCCAGTCAAAGCCAGGATATATGATTGTTAAGACCTATTCTGAAATGCTGGAGCTGTTTCGTGGGGAAGCGCTGGAGCTTTTAACTGAGTTGAAACACGGCAAAGAGAAATGGAGCGGTGAAGGCTCTAAAATCTCCTTTTTGGACAAGCGCAAGCTGGAATCAGAGTTTCGCCGCGTCTATCGCCTGTACTGGGTCAGCATGAAATTGTTTTACCCATCTTACGATCAGGCAATGGCTGCTTATCAAAAGAAGATCAATGCGCCTTTCTCAAGCGTTCCTCACTCAACAAATATGCGTATGGCGGCATAGGCCATCATTTTGACCTGTGGGGGGAGACATGAGAAAATCAAAGAACAAATTTTATATAGATATGGGCTTCAAGCTCCGCCAAGCGCGGTGTTTGAATAAGGTTTCACAGCAATCTCTGGGCGAACGGCTGGGGGTGTCCATGCAAACGGTACAGCGTTATGAAACGGGAGAAATCCATATTCCATCAGAAGCCATCCATATATGTGCGCGGGTCTTAAATACGCCTGTCAATTTCTTTTACGGCGATGAAGCAACGCCCGCACCATCCAATACGAACCGTGTCGGTTTAATGGTGGCTGCTGAAATCATGGATTTGCCAGACGATAACGTCCGCAGGAGCATTTACCAACTGGCTCGCTCGATAAACAGGGCCGGTAATAAAGCGAGTTTATCGCAGAAACGCGAGCGCGAAAGCGCATAGAAGTTACC
>JAJRSG010000119.1 GCA_024278915.1 Alphaproteobacteria bacterium | reverse complement strand
GCGGGTTTAGGAGCGGAGCGGTAGGTATTTAACACCAACAGAAAACCAATACCCAACATCATAATTGCTAATGTATCAAATTTCCCTTGCCCGGATTGCCAAACCAACAATGGTGCCAGAGCCCATACGCCAGCCCCCAACAATGCAAAAAAAGTTTCGCCAAAGAAAACAGGCTTGGAGGAAAACAACGTATTAAAAAAGGTAGTTTTAGGTACTAAAATTACGGCAAGCGCAATGACAAACCAAACCGCAGACACAATGACTCCAAGGGCAATATATACCCCACCAGCCCAAAAACCCGCCAATACAATTTGTTTGACAATCGGCTCTTCCACATGTGTCAGCTTACTGACAAAGATGTCCGCTTTCTTATATTTTTCTTTTTCCAAGCTCAGCCCCCACAAAATATATGGTGGCACATTAAGGGCAACACCCTAAAACTTCCCTAACAACAGCAAAAAACGCCCCTAATTATGCGGTTATTCTCCCTTTGGCCAAATACGGTTCCACCAGTTATCTTTGGTGGCTGGAACATTCAATTCAAATGGTGTCCCTTGTCCGTCCTCATCAATTTTAGTCCGAATATAAGAACGCTCCCAGCCGGTCAGGTTTGCTAGCGTATTTATTTCAGTATTCAACCGTTTATTGACGGTGCGCTTATATTCCACAGCAGCCTCACATTTCATCTCCCCCTTATATGCATGGCGCATAATATAGCGGCCCTGAAAATTGGTTTTGTCTCCTGTTTGGTGAAATTTCAAATCTTCAGGGAAACTTTGTCCGTCATAACGTATGTGCAATCGGGTAACAAAAACATTCTGAGCCCTCGGTGCAGGACGCCGCATTAGTTTTTTCTGTGTCGGCGTAAGTTCGCGATCACCATCTAACCCAAAAACACCTAGCTCACGCAATTCATCTTTGGATAATGGGTCTGCAGCACAAGGGTCACACCATCCCATATCCCATGCGTATTCCATAAACACGCCCTTTCCACCTTCTTTACGAACTGTTTCGCCGTACATGTCCTTGTAAAATTTGCCGAATTCGTCTTTTACGAAAACAGGGATTTCTTTATTAGATGGTATTTTTTGAGTGCGATAATTCGTCGTTTCGACTCGCCCATTTTTAGTAAGAGCATAAACAAACAAATCCTGTGAACCTTTTGAATTCACCGTCCCAAGACGAATGGGCAACATAAATTTTGGTGATTCAAAGGCAACCGCAATCGGGCGAAGCATTTCCCCACCAATTTTTGCCTTTTCTTCCAAATTTACCTTAGCAACGAAGAACTTCATTCCCTGTTTGATATAACTTTTCAGAATTTTTTCCGCCCCGTCAGGCACTTTATACCCATTTTCGGTCAACCAAATTTGTAGCCCACCACTTTCTTTCGCAGAAAGAATAAGAATATCATATTCACCAACTGAGAAACTTTCTTCAATCGTGACGCCTAACCTTCCCGCATTGGCTTCCATTTCCGGCATCGGCATTGAAGAACTTGCCATCCCCTTTAGACGCAAAGCATAGTCAAGCTGTGGCGCACAAGGGTCCGGGTCAAAATACTCAACCAATCGCGGCGCTGTGTAGGCGTCGATATGATCCAAAATTGAAGCTTTGGAAATATGCACTTGGTCTTTGGTAATAATGGTTGGCACGGGAATAACCATGGCGAACTCTGTCATATCGCCTTGGTAGTCATTAGCCATTGTAATCACTGTACGGTCACCATCGCGGACAAGAACAACCTTTGAGCTTTCATTAAACAAATCTGTACCACCTTTGGCAACGTAAAACCCGCAAAATGCGGCTGCAGGTACGCCAAATACCAATACTCCCATAAGGGCAGACGAGCTCAGCGCCTTTCTAACTAGTTTCATTTTTTTGATCATGAGACACTCCTTTTAAAGATGGGAAATAAGTCGGCCATTGATAAGCTTTGGCTTTCATAAATTTATCAATGAGAGGCACAAATGGTGCTGTAAAAATCAAAGCATAGATAACACCTGCTGAACGGTACATGAAGAATTGCAACCAGAACCCCAGACTGGCAACAAGGCACGCATATATTACGCGCCCCAACCGCGAATTTGGACTGTTTTAGGGTCTGAAATCATAAAAAATGCAAAAATTAAGACCGCACCACTTTGAAGTTGGTGAAGTGGAATTGTCAGGGGGTCTCCAAGCCACAAGGCACGAGAAAGAACCAAAGCGCCATAGAATCCAAAAAATGTCAGACTAATATCCCATGATTTAGATTTGGTTGTAACAAGCCCGCCAAGTCCAACAATCAATAGAGCCGATAAAGGGGCTACGCCCCATTGCCCCGGTGATACCCACGCCTTGGCAAACAATGTAGCTATGACAACTATTCCAAAATTAGCTGGATTGAAAATATGCTTTCCGTTCACCCTGATCAAATATTTAGAACCAATCGCCAAAACGCCTGCTGCCAACGATAACCAAATAGAGCCAGTTCGCAAAAGTAAGGTTAGAGAAAGGGACGTAATGAGAGGGCTACGAATGTCAAAACGTCGGTGTAAATATTTATCACCAATAAACTGTGTAACCAGAGACGCGCTGATACAGGACACAACATGCCAGAGGGGTAGCTGAAACCCAAATTGCGAAATACCAATCCCGATCAGTGTTGACAGTATCGCGATCTGGTAATGCCGTGGGTCATAAACGACAAAGCCCCAACCTTGTTTGATCATATTCCCAACATTAGCCGCCTGAATTCGTTGCATACACACTGGTATCGCAATAAATAAGGCAATAACATGGCACGGCTGTGATTTACAAAGTTAAGCTTTGGTAAGCCCCCTCTGCAAATAGCCTCATAAACGGGAATGTAAAAATACAGGACCACACCTTAATAAAAGTGGGCCCTGACAATGAGAATATTAAAGGAAATACTTTCTAGAACGGAATATCGTCGTCCATATCAAAGCTCTCTTTTGGACCTTCTTGGGTCGAAGCCGAACGAGAGCCACCAGACGAGCCGCCATAACCGCTGTCTTGGTTGTAACCACCGCCACTGCCGCCACCGGAGTTGCGGCTATCAAGCATTGTTAGCTCCCCGTTAAAACGCTGCAGGACAATTTCAGTCGTATATTTGGTAACGCCTTCACGGTCTTCCCATTTACGGGTCTGAAGTGAACCTTCAATATAAACCTTCGAACCTTTTTTCAAATAGTTCTCTGCAACACGGATCAAATGCTCATTAAAAATAACAATATTATGCCATTCGGTTTTCTCACGGCGCTCACCCGATTGCTTGTCTTTCCAAGTCTCGGATGTGGCAATTGAGAAAGAAGCAACTTTGCCTCCATTTCCCATTGAACGAATTTCTGGGTCTTTTCCCAAATTCCCAATCAACATTACCTTATTTAACGATCCAGCCATTTCAATCACCTTACAAATTTGTTCTTACTATGTTCTCAAAGTTCAAACGAGTCAAGTCACACACATTTACATATAAGTGCCGCAAAATTGTTTGGCTGTCACCTATAATTGCTATTTTTTTGGTGGGCGTTTTTTGCGTTTTAGTTTAGCTCCTTGATCACCTTGTTTTTTACCCGATGCTTTGGCTGCTGCTCTGGCGAGTTTCTTTTTATGAGGTTTTCTCGGCTTATTTTTCTTACGCTTTGGCGGTAAATTTCCGTCTTGGCCTTCCCAGAAATCCGGGTCATAGAGCGAAGCGCTTGCTCCTTCATCATATGACTCGCGTTTATCTGCCTTCTTGTCATATGAATCGCGTTGACCAGTTTTTTTGTTTTCTTGTTGGTTTTTAGAAAACGGCTTTTTACTCTTTCGATCCCGACGTTCCTTGCGGGGTCTTTCTCCGCGCGGACGCCCAGATCCACCGCGTGTATCAATATTTTCAGGACGGCTATCGATACGGGTGACACGAATATTTTCTTCTAACAACATCTCATCGCCAATTACGCTCATAAATTGATCCACACATTTTGGAGCCAACTCAACATAGGTTTCAGTTTGGGCGATTTTAATGCTACCAACATCTTTTTTATTAAGTCCTGCTTCATTGATAAACAATGGCAGAAGCCATCTTGGCTCAGCATTTTGTTTGCGCCCAATCGATAATTTAAACCAAACTCCATCTTTAAAATCTTCACGAAGGTTTTTCTTATCTGCCAATTGTTTCGACACGCCGCGAAGCTCTTCAGGCGCTGACTGGCCTGCCCGATATAATCGCACGAAAGCGGCTGCCATTTGTTCTGCCCCGAAACGTTCCACAAGGGTAAGTGCAAAAGCTTGTTCCTTTTCGCTCATCTCGGCAGCCAATGAAGGATCCGAGATCAAGCGCTCTTCGTCACGTTCCAAAATATCTTGCTTGGATGGTGGCGTGTCCCATGTGGCGGAAACGCCTGCACTACGGAGCAATCTATCCGCGCGTTTTTGCCCTTTTAGCGGAACAATTACAACACTAACCCCTTTGCGGCCTGCGCGGCCTGTTCGACCTGAACGATGTAACAAGCCTTCACGATTTTTTGGCATATCCGCATGAATAACCAATTCAAGGTTTGGAAGATCAATCCCACGAGCGGCAACATCCGTCGCAATACATACCTTTGCCCGTCCATCACGCATGGATTGCAAAGCGTTACTACGTTCCTTTTGGCTCAACTCGCCTGACAATGCGACTACTGAAAACCCACGGTTATTAAAACGGCTAGTCATCCGGTTTACGGCGGCGCGCGTAGCGCAAAACACTAATGCATTCTTGGCTTCATAATAGCGTAAAACATTAATGATGGCATTTTCACGGTCATCCTGGTGTACAGTTAGGGCACGGTACTCAATATCAACATGTTGTTCTTTGGCGGAAACCGTATTTATTCGTACCGCATCATTTTGGTATTTCTTTGCCAGTGTCGCGATTGATTTTGGGACGGTAGCGGAAAACAAGAGTGTTCGCCGCTCT
>JAJRSG010000118.1 GCA_024278915.1 Alphaproteobacteria bacterium | reverse complement strand
GGAAATGGGCGAGAGCGAACCAAGCATGGAAGAGGCACTGCCGGAAGTATATGCAGAACTGGCGGCTGTGTTTGCAAAATTAGAAGATCATTACCGCGATATGCAAGACATTGAATTCACCGTCGAACGGGGAAAATTATGGATGTTGCAAACCCGTAGCGGTAAACGTACTGCCAAAGCGTCCATGCGGATTGCCGTTGATATGGCCGAAAGCGGCATGATTAGCCAAGATGAAGCTGTGCTTCGGGTGGAGCCGATGTCTCTGGATCAGCTATTACATCCAACTCTTGATCCTGATGCGCCGCGTGATTTGGTGGCAACGGGCTTACCGGCGTCTCCGGGCGCGGCGATTGGTGAAGTTGTCTTTAGTTCTGATGAAGCCGAATTTTTGAGCAAGGCAGGCCATAAAGTTATTCTGGTTCGTACGGAAACCAGCCCTGAAGATATTCACGGCATGCACGCCGCCCAAGCCATTGTGACGGCGCGGGGCGGGATGACATCTCATGCGGCTGTGGTCGCGCGCGGCATGGGAACGCCTTGTGTTTCGGGCGCAGGCAGTGTGCGGATTGATGAAGAAGCCGAGCAATTTAGTGTGGCGGGTCGTGTGATTAAAAAAGGCGATATCATCACAGTTGACGGGGCGAGCGGCCAAGTCTTTGCCGGTGCGGTTGATATGGTACAGCCGGAAATGAGTGGGAATTTCTCGACTCTGATGGGGTGGGCTGATGAAGCGCGCACATTGGGAATCCGTTGTAACGCCGAAACGCCGTTGGACGTCGAAACGGCCAAAGGGTTCGGTGCTGAAGGCATCGGATTGTGCCGGACGGAACATATGTTTTTCGAGGCATCTCGTTTAGCCCATTTCCGCGAAATGATTTTAGCGGAAAACAAAGAAGATCGGGTCACGGCTCTGGAGAAAATATTACCGGTACAGCGCGAAGATTTCGCCGCTATTTTCCGGATTATGGAAGACAGACCCTGCACCATTCGTTTGCTAGACCCGCCATTACATGAGTTTTTGCCACAAACCGAAGAAGATGTACGCTCTGTTGCGGCCGCGACTGGGTTGTCTGCAGGTGATCTAATGGCTCGGGCAAAAGAATTGCACGAAACCAATCCGATGCTTGGGCATCGGGGATGTCGTTTGGGGATTTCTTACCCCGAGATTTACGAAATGCAGGCACGAGCTATTTTTGAAGCCCAAGCCTTGGTGGCTGAAGAAACCGGTATTAATCCAATTGCTGAAGTGATGATTCCTTTGGTGTCATCAGATAAAGAATTGGAAATTTTGAAGGCGGCCATTGAAAAAATCGCCAAACGGGTAGAAACAGAAAGCGGTAAATCGGTAATATATGCCATTGGCACCATGATTGAATTGCCGCGCGCGGCTCTACGGGCCGGAGATATTGCGAAACATGCCGAGTTTTTCTCTTTCGGTACCAATGATTTAACCCAGACCACATTTGGCCTGTCACGGGATGATGCGGGTAAGTTTTTACCTGATTATGTGGCGCAAGGGATTATGGATAAAGACCCCTTTGTGACCTTGGATCAAGACGGGGTTGGCGATTTGGTGAAAATTGCGACGGAGCGGGGGCTGGAAACCAGACCTGATCTGAAGCTAGGGATTTGCGGCGAGCATGGCGGCGACCCTGCTTCGATCGAATTTTGTCACAATATCGGCCTGAACTACGTATCTTGTTCCCCTTACCGTGTCCCGATCGCCCGACTTGCCGCTGGGCAAGCAGCGATTCGAGGTAAACAGCAATCCTAGGTGGTGTCTTTAGGAGCTGTTAACCCTTAGTCTATAGAAATTCCTCGATATTTAGCGAAATCTGAGGGGGTTTAGCCATAAATTTGCAGTATTTACGTCATTAGGGTGTGGTTTCTAATCCATACAGCTAATGGGACTTGTAAAGCGTCTGTTAAGACACTATCTGCATGCTGGACCGAATCGGATGGAATATATAAAGAGAGCCATTATGACTAATGGGTATCAAATTGTTATCGGAATGGGCCTTGCGGTTGGCGCAGGGTTATTGGCAGTCATTGGCTTGCCAAAGCTTGCCAATGCTTCTTCTAACATTAAAGAGCAAACGCGCTGGCAATCACAAGCCGAAGCTTTTCAAAATGCGGATATTACGGGCAATCCAAGCACGTCATTAGTGGCGATGCTGGCGGAAAACCAGTTGGATGCAACCATTTCTAACCCATTTATGCTAGATTTGCGGATAACTCAGGACGCGATCCCCAGTGCGCAAGACTTAATATCCCAGTCAAAAATTTATACTCGTGAAGTGCAATGCCTGTCAGAGGCTGTTTATTACGAAGCACGTTCCGAAACCAGTGCTGGCCAGAAGGCAGTTGCCGAAGTGGTGCTAAACCGGGTGAAGAGCAAGCATTTCCCCAATACCATTTGCGGTGTTGTTTATGAAGGCGCGGAACGGACAACAGGTTGCCAGTTCTCCTTTGCGTGCGATGGATCTACGTCCAAATTGCCACATGGCAAGTATTGGGAGAAATCCAGACAAACCGCCGAGCATATGATGATGGGCGCTAGTGCTCCGATGACCCGTCGGGCGACACATTACCATACCACAGATGTTTCGCCGAAATGGGCACCGTATTTGCGCGAAACCAGACAATATGACACCCATGTATTTTACCGCTTTATGCCGCGTAAAAAAACACGTCTTCGTACGGTGAGCGTGGCGCCGTAGGCCGTAATTTCTGGCGCGCATTTGGTTATTGCGGCACATTTCCCGTATTTGAAACCCAAAGCGCGAGCTTGTTAAAGTCTGGCACTCTGATTTCCCCGTATCCCGTTTGGATTAAGCCAAGCAAGACAAGTTGTTTGAGGGCTTTGCTAAGTGACATGCGCGAAATGCCGAGGGTTAAAGCAAGGGCGGATTGGCGGCATTTCAAGGCTTGAAGATTGCCAGAGGTTCGCATCATAATCAGTAAAATTTTCGCGGTTCGTTCTCGGATTGGCAAGCGGCGGATGGCATCCATAATTTCCAGCAATAAATGCGAACGGACAAGGGACGCCGAAAGCAAGGCACGGGAGAGGTGGGGGTCTTGATTATATAAGGCCATAAATTTTGACGCCG